>JBPPMV010000524.1:0-24387 GCA_051306235.1 Mycobacterium sp.
AGGATCGAGTGGTGAGGTTATAGCCGCTCGATGATGGTGGCGTTGGCCATGCCGCCGCCCTCACACATCGTCTGCAATCCGTAGCGCGCGCCGCGCTGTTCCAGCGCATGGACCAGGGTGGTCATGATGCGCGCACCACTGGCGCCCAGCGGGTGGCCGATGGCGATGGCACCGCCGTTGACGTTGACCTTCGACAGGTCTGCACCGGTATCGGCTGCCCACGCCAACACCACCGGCGCGAACGCCTCGTTCACCTCGAACAGGTCGATATCGGCCAGGGTGAGGCCCGCGCGCTGCAACACCTTCTCGGTCGCGGGGATGACGCCGGTCAGCATGAAGAGCGGATCGGAGCCGACGACGGTCGTGGTGTGGATGCGGGCCAGCGGGCGCAGACCGAGCCGCTTGGCGGTCTCACCGCTGGTGATCATCACCGCGGCGCTGCCGTCGGACAACGGCGAGGAGTTGCCGGGGGTGATCTCCCAGTTGATCTGCGGGAAGCGCGCCGCGTAGGCCTCGTTGTAGAACGCGGGCCGCAATCCGGCCAGAGTCTGCACCGTGGTGCCGGGCCGGATGATCTCATCGGTGCTCAGGCCGGCGATCGGCGCGAGCTCGTTCTCGAACAGACCATTCTTGGTGGCCTGGGCAGCCTTCTCGTGACTGCCCGCGGAGAACTCGTCGAGCTGCGTACGCGACAGTTCCCACTTGGCGGCGATCAGTTCGGCGCTGATGCCCTGCGGGACGAGGCCGTCGGCGTAGCGCGCAGCCATGTCCAGACCGAACGGATCACTGCCCGGCAGCACCGAGGAACCCATCGGCACTCTCGACATGGACTCCACGCCGGCTGCGATCACGATGTCGTAAGCCCCGGCCAGCACACCCTGCGCGGCGAAACTGATGGCCTGCTGGCTGCTGCCGCACTGACGGTCCACGGTGGTGCCGGGCACCGACTCGGGGAAGCCCGCGCCCAGCAACGCATTGCGGGCGATGTTGACGGCCTGGTCGCCGACCTGCGTGACGGCGCCGGCGATGACATCGTCGACCTGGACCGGGTCCACACCCGTGCGTTCGATCAACCCTCGGAGGCTGTGCGCCAGCAGGTCGGCGGGCAGCACACCGTGTAAGCCGCCGCCGGGCTTGCCCTTGCCCACCGGTGTCCGGACGGCACCGACGATGACCGCGTCACGACCTGAGAATCCCGACATTTCTGCTCCTTCGACTCGTCGCTGAGTATTGCTCTCTATACTTAGATATAACACCTAGGTCTAGTTGCGACTACCCAGCTCCGGAGTGATCTACATGACAGTGCTGCAAGGCCCGCTGGCCAACCGCGACTCGTGGTCGGCGATCGGCGAATGCCCGATCGAGAAGACGATGACGGTGGCGGGGCAGAAGACGGCGATGTTGATGATGCGCGAGGCGTACTACGGCACCACCCGCTTCGACGATTTCGCCCGACGGGTCGGCATCACGAAGGCGGCGACATCGGCCCGGCTGGCCGAACTGGTCGAGGCGGGCCTGCTGACCAAGCAGCCCTACCGGGAACCCGGGCAGCGGGAGCGGCACGAGTACGTCCTCACCCAGGCCGGCGTCGACTTCATGCCGGTGGTGTGGGCGATGTTCGAGTGGGGGCGCAAGCACCTGCCCTCCAGTGGTCGGCTCGCGCTCACCCACCTCGGCTGCGGGGCCGACGCACACGTCGAGATCGTCTGCGAGGAAGGGCATCCCGTGGCCCTCGACGAGCTGGGTATGCGACTGGTCAAGAAGAACGGCACACCCGTGACCGACCGGGTGTAGCCCGCCGTAAGTGACAGATTCGCGATAGTGTGCTGCCGGCACGGGCATTGCCGCCCCAAATATTGACTGATCCGTTAAAATTCTGCTTCGGATGTGCCGGCCGCCGTCAAACGGCAGATCCAGCCATGTCGAGCACGTGTACGGGGGGCCCGCACGTGGCGACGGATATACCGTGCACGAAAGGGCCCCGGCATGAAACTTCCCGCTGACAACACCCTGGCCTACATGGATCAGGGTTCGTATCTGGGCCTGCGGGCACTGGGGCGCGGACCCGTGATCCAGTACATCTGGATCTACGAGCACGGTGTCGACCTCGACGGGCTCCGCCGCTTCCACCGCAATCTGGCCGACGGCCTGCTGGGCCGTCGGGTCGAGCGGTCGTCGATCCCGTTCGGACGCCACCACTGGGTGCCCTGCGGCGATCCGGGCGGTATCGACATCTCCGCCGTCGAGCGTCGTCGCGATGAGGTGTGGGACTACGTGGAGGAGCGCGGCAACGTACCGGTCGATCCCGAACACGGTCCGCCGTGGCGGATCGGGGTGCAGCCGCTCGTCGAAGGCGGCGCCGTAGTCACTCTCGTGGTGTCGCACACCATCGCCGACGCGGGCGCCCTGATCGAATCCATCACCCATGCCATCAACGGCACGGGCCGGGACCTGAACTACCCCGCCGCGCGGTCGCGCTCCCGCAGGCAGGCCCTGCGCCAGGACGCCGCCATCACCCTGCGGGCGCTGCGCGAGGTGCCCGCCGCCGCGGTAGCCGCGGCGAAGATCGCCCGCCTGCAGGCCGGCGATCTGTCCGAATCGGCCAAGGCGGCACCGGTTGCCGGCGTCCGGCACCCGGAACAGTCGGCCAACATCCCTACGGTCTCGGTGACCATCGACCAGGCCGAGTGGGAGGCCCGCGCGAAAGCGCTGGGCGGGTCCAGCAATGTGTTGCTGGCCGGGATCGCGGCGCGCATCGGCGCCATCACCGGACGGCTGGACGAGGACGGCAAGGCGATGCTGTCGCTGCCCGTCAGTGAACGCGTCGCCGAGGACACCCGGGGCAATGCACTCAACACCATCACCGTGATGGCGGACCCGGCGATCGCGGCGACCGACCTCGGCGAGATCCGGCGTGACATCAAGACCGCACTCACCGAACTCGCCGAGACCCGGGAACTGTTGCTGGCGCCGCTACCACTGGCCCCGTACACGCCGAAATTCCTGCTGCGCCGGCTGGAGAAACTGGTTCTCAAGATCGGCAAGCCGATCGGCTCCTCCAACAGTGGCAACCTGCCCGAGGAGGTCAACCGCCCGGACGGGACGCCCGCGGACATGTTCGTCGCGCGCTCACCGGAACCCGGGCTCACCGCCGGTGACCTGGAGCGGATGGGTGGCCGGATGCTGCTCGCCGCCGGGAACGTCGCGGGCGCGGTCTGCGTGTCGGTGGCCTCCTGGGAGCCGGGCTCGCCGAATACCAAAGAGGCCCTTATGCAGTCGGTCAAAGAGGCCTTCTACGACTTCGATCTGACCGCTGTGCTGGAGTAGCGGCCGCCGACGCCCGCGTGACCACGCGCAATGCGATCCCGCGCCACGTGTGATGGGATCACGCTATGGGAATCAAAGTGGCGCTGGAGCACCGCACCACATACACGTTCGACAGGTTGGTGGACGTGCACCCGCACGTGGTGCGGCTACGGCCCGCCCCGCATTCGCGAACCCCGATCGAGGCGTACTCGCTGAACGTCGAACCCGCGGATCATTTCGTCAACTGGCAACAGGACGCTTTCGGCAATTTCGTGGCGCGGCTGGTCTTCCCCAACCGTGCCCGCAGCCTCAGCATCACCGTCGGTCTGATCGCCGATATGAAGGTGATCAACCCGTTCGATTTCTTCATCGAGGAGTGGGCGGAGACGTTCCCCTTCGAATACCCCAAGGATTTGCTCGCCGACCTGGAACCCTTCCTGCGACCGGTCGACGAGGACGGATCGGGTCCCGGTGAGCTCACCAAGTCCTGGGTCCAGGACTTCACCGTTCCCAGGGGCACCCGCACCATCGATTTCCTGGTGAAGCTCAACGCCGCCGTCCGGGCCGATGTGGGCTACAGCGTCCGGATGGAACCCGGTGTGCAGACCCCCGATCACACGCTGCAAACCGGTATCGGCTCATGCCGCGACTCGGCCTGGCTGCTGGTCTCGATCCTGCGCCAGATGGGTCTGGCGGCCCGTTTCGTCTCCGGCTACCTGGTGCAGCTGACCTCCGATGTGAAGGCGCTCGACGGCCCGTCGGGCCCCGCGGCGGACTTCACCGATCTGCATGCGTGGACCGAGGTCTACATCCCCGGTGCCGGCTGGATCGGGATGGACCCCACCTCGGCACTGTTCGCCGGTGAGGGCCACATCCCGCTGTCGGCCACCCCGCACCCGTCCTCGGCCGCACCCATCACCGGTTCCACCGGACCCTGCGAATCCACGTTGGATTTCAGCAATATCGTCACCCGGATCCATGAGGATCCGCGGGTCACCCTGCCCTACACCGACTCGGCGTGGGCGGCGATCAACACCCTCGGCGCCCAGATCGACGAACGGCTGGCCGCCGGCGATGTGCGCCTGACCGTCGGCGGCGAGCCGACCTTCGTGTCGATCGACAACCAGACCGATCCGGAGTGGCTCACCACCGCCGACGGGCCGCACAAACGGGAACGCGCCTCCGTGCTGGCCGAGCGGCTGCGCAAGGTGTGGGCGCCCAACGGTCTGGTGCAGCGCAGCCAGGGTAAGTGGTATCCGGGAGAACCGTTGCCGCGCTGGCAGATCGGCCTGTCCTGGCGTACCGACGGGGAGCCGCTGTGGAACGATCCGACATTGCTGGCGGACCCGTGGGCGGATACCAGACCCGATGACGCACCCGCCGATTCCGGTGCCAGGCTGCTCGGGCTGATCGCCGACGGACTCGGACTGCCCGCCACACAGGTGCGGCCGGCCTATGAGGACGCCCTGGAGCGACTGGCGGCCGCGGTGCGCCGCCCCGCCGGGGATCCGGTCGACACCGGCGACGATCTGGTCGAGGATGACGCGGCCCGCCGCGCACGCCTGCTCGCGCGGCTGGACGAATCCATCGACGAGCCGGCCGCCTACGTGCTGCCGCTGCACCGTCTCGAGGACGAATCCGGCTGGGCCAGCGCCGACTGGCAGCTGCGACGGGGCCGAATTGTGTTGCTGGCAGGTGACTCTCCGGCAGGGCTGCGATTGCCCCTCAGTTCGATCAGCTGGCGGCCGCCGCGGATGGAGTTCGAGGCCGATCCGACCGAGCGGCGCGCCACACTGCGCTCGACCGCGAAGGCGAAAGCGGCGGAACCCGCCCCGGTCGAGGAGGCCGACGAAACGCCGACCACCGCGCTGGTCGCCGAGGTCCGCGACGGACTGCTGTACGTCTTCCTCCCGCCCACCACGGATCTGGACCATTTCGTCGATCTGGTGTCACGGATCGAACAGGCGGCGGCCACCATCGCCGTGCCGTTGGTGATCGAGGGTTACGGAGCGCCGCGCGACCCGCGTCTCACCACGATGAGCGTCACCCCGGACCCCGGGGTCATCGAGGTCAATGTGGCGCCCACCGCCAGCTTCGCCGAGCAGAAGGCCCAGCTGGAGACGCTGTACGAAGAGGCGCGGCAGGCCCGGTTGTCCACCGAGGCCTTCGAGGTCGACGGCACACACGGCGGCACCGGGGGCGGTAACCACATCACCCTGGGTGGTGTCACACCGGCCGATTCGCCGCTGCTGCGCCGCCCAGACCTGCTGGTGTCCCTGCTGACCTACTGGCAGCGCCATCCCGCGCTGTCCTATCTGTTCTCAGGCCGGTTCATCGGCACCACCTCGCAGGCCCCGCGGGCGGACGAGGGTCGCTCGGACTCGTTGTACGAACTCGAGATCGCGTTCGCCGAGATCGCCCGCCTGACGGAGGAGGGCGCGACACCCGGGCCTGATGGTCGCTCCGCAAGCGTCGCTCCGTGGGCCGTCGACCGGGCGCTGCGCCATCTCCTCACCGATATCACCGGTAACACCCACCGCGCCGAGTTCTGCATCGACAAGCTCTACAGCCCCGACAGCCCCACCGGCCGGCTCGGTCTGCTCGAGCTCCGCGGTTTCGAGATGCCGCCGCACTTCCAGATGGCGATGGTGCAGTCACTGCTGGTGCGCGCCTTGATCTCCTGGTTCTGGGATCAGCCGCTGCGCGCGCCCCTGATCCGGCACGGGGCAAACCTGCACGGGCGCTACCTGTTGCCGCACTTCATCATTCAGGATATCGCCGACGTCGCGGCCGATCTGCGGGCCAATGGCGTGAAGTTCGAGACGAGCTGGCTGGATCCGTTCACCGAATTCCGGTTCCCACGGATCGGCACCGCGGTTTTCGACGGTGTCGAGATCGAACTGCGCGGTGCCATCGAACCGTGGAATGTGCTCGGTGAGGAATCCACCGGAGGCGGCACCGCCCGCTATGTCGACTCGTCGGTGGAGCGCGTTCAGGTGCGTCTCGTCGGTGCCGATCGGCACCGCTACATCGTCACCGTCAACGGCCACCCGATACCGCTGCTGGCCACCGACAAGGCCGATATCCAGGTCGGCGGGGTGCGGTACCGGGCCTGGCAGCCGCCGAGCGCGCTGCACCCCACCATCACCGTCGACGGACCTCTGCAGTTCGAGCTCATCGACACCATGACCGGAACCTCGCGGGGCGGCGTCACCTATCACGTGGCCCACCCCGGAGGCCGGTCCTACGAAACCCCACCGGTCAACGCCGTGGAGGCCGAGTCGCGCCGTGGCCGCCGGTTCGAGGCGACAGGTTTCACACCCGGACAGGTGGATATGTCGGATCTCCGGGAAAAGCAGGCGCGCCAGTCCACGGATTCGGGCGCGCCCGGCATCCTGGACCTGCGCCGGGTGCGTACCGTTCTGCGTTGATGGTTCTTCGAACGCAAGGCTCGTCCGAGCCCGATGCCGGCGTCTCCGGTGTGCCGACGCGCGCCGGTGACGTGCTCGCCGGGTATCGGGCACGGCGGGCGCAGCAGTCCCTGTTCAGCATTCGCGGTGCGACCGGCACCGGGTACGACGAGTTCGTCGACGCCGCAGGCAATATCCGTCCGGCCTGGCAGGAACTCGCCGAGTGCGTCGGCGAACGAGGCCGCGACGGGCTGGACCGGCTGCGGGGCACGGTGCGCAACCTGGTCGACGATGACGGCATCACGTTCGTGCACGTCGATCAGGACGAACTCACCGATGACGCCGTGGCCGAACCGTGGCGCCTCGATGCGCTACCGCTGCTGATCTCGACCGCCGACTGGGACACGCTGGAAGCCGGTCTGGTGCAGCGTTCCCGGCTCCTGGATGCCGTGCTCACCGACCTCTACAGTGACCGCAAATCGATCACCAGCGGTGTGCTGCCCCCGCAACTGCTGTTCGCGCACCCGGCCTACGTGCGTGCCGCGCACGGTATCGAGGTGCCCGGTCGGCACCAACTGTTCCTGCACGGTTGTGATATCAGCCGGTCCGCCGACGGCGGCTTCCGGGTGAATGCGGACTGGACGCAGGCGCCCTCGGGTGCCGGCTACGCCTTGGCCGGCCGTCGCGTGATCGCACACGCCGCACCCGATCTGTATGAACGGATCGCACCCCGCCCGGCGTCACCGTGGGCGCAGGCCCTGCGACTGGCGCTCATCGACGCCGCCCCGGAAACCGCCGAGGAACCGGTGGTCGTGGTGCTAAGCCCCGGCACGCAGTCCGAAACCGCTTTCGACCAAGCCTATCTGGCCAATGTGCTGGGTTTCCCGTTGGTGGAGAGCGCAGACCTGGTGGTCCGAGACGGAAATTTGTGGATGCGGTCACTGGGCACCCTCAAACGCGTCGACGTGGTGCTGCGCCGGGTGGATGCCGCCTATGTGGATCCGCTGGACCTGCGGGCCGATTCCCGACTCGGTGTGGTCGGACTGGTGGAGGTGCTGCGCCGCGGCGCGGCCACCGTGGTGAACACCCTGGGTAGCGGAATCCTGGAAAGCCCTGGACTGCTGCACTTTCTGCCGCAGCTGGCCGAGATGCTGGTCGGTGAGACGCCGGAGCTGGCCGGTCCGCACACCTACTGGGGCGGCACCGATGTGGAGCGATCCCATCTGCTGGCCAACCTGTCCACCCTGCTGATCAAGCCGACCACGGGTGGGGCGACCATCGTGGGCCCCGCGCTCACGGTCGCGGCCAAAGCGGATCTCAGCGCCCGAATCGGTGCCGAACCGTGGCGCTGGATCGGTCAGGAGCTTCCTCAGTTCTCCTCGGCGCCAACGGATTACTATCCAGGCGGGATATCGGCAGCCGATGTCGGCATGCGGCTGTTCACCGTCGCCCAGCGCGGCGGCTACGCGCCGATGATCGGTGGTCTGGGTGTCCTTCCTGCCCCGGGTAATGCCGGTTACACCCTGGATACCGTTGCAGCCAAGGATGTCTGGGTGCGTACCCCGGACCGCGCCAAGTCGGTGACGGCACCGGCGGTGGACCTGCCGGTGATGACGCCGAGTCCCACCAGGGCCGTCAGTTCGCCGCGCGTGCTGTCCGATCTGTTCTGGCTGGGCCGCTATGCCGAACGTGCCGAGCAGTTGGCGCGACTGCTCACCGTCACCCGCGAGCGCTACCACGAATACCGGTACCGCCAGGACATGGACGAGAGCCAGTGCGTGCCGGTGCTGCTCGGCGCCATCGGTTCGATCACCGGAACCGACACCGGCGCAGGCGATGACGACCACGAGGCCATCGCGGTGGCGCCCAGCACGCTGTGGTCGCTGACCGCGGATCGCCGCCGCCCCGGGTCGCTGGCCCAGTCGGTCGAGCGGTTGGGGCTGGCCGCCAGGGGAGTGCGCGACCAGATGTCCAATGACACCTGGATGGTGCTGGCCGCCGTCGAGCGCGCCGTGATCCAACGCAACGCCACGCCGCCGGAATCACAGGCCACCGGTGACGCCTACCTGCTGACCGCGCACACCCAGACGCTCGCCGGGATGCTGGCGCTGTCCGGTATGGCCGCCGAGTCGATGGTGCAGGACATCGGCTGGACCGTCATGGACATCGGCAAACGCATCGAACGCGGCCTCGGGCTCACCAAATTGCTGCGGGCCACCCTGACCACGGTGCGCGCGCCGTCCGCCGAGCAGACGGTCACCGAGTCCATGCTGGTGGCCTGCGAGTCATCGGTGATCTACCGGCGCCGCACCCTGGGCAAGGTCAGCGTGGCGGCGGTCGCCGATCTGGTGCTCTTCGACGGCGAGAATCCGAGATCGCTGGTGTTCCAGTTGGAGCGGCTGCGCGCCGACCTCAAACGGCTGCCGTCCTCATCGGGATCATCGCGGCCCGAGCGGCTGGCCGACGAGATCGCCGCGAAGTTGCGCCGGGTCGATCCGGCGGACCTGGAGATCGTCGCCGCCGACGGCACCCGCGCCGAACTCGCCGACCTGCTCGACGGGCTGCACGCCGATCTGCGGGAACTGTCCAACGTGATCACCGCGGCGCACCTGTCCCTGCCGACCGGTATCCAGCCGCTCTGGGGTCCCGATGAGCGGAGGCAGCTCCCGTGACACCAACCGGCAGAACACGAAGTTACGAGATCACCCACCGCACCACCTACCGGTATTCCGACGATGTGACCAGCTCCTACGGCCGGGGATTCCTGACTCCGCGGGAGTCCAGCGGGCAGCGCTGTCTGTCCCACGAACTGCGCATCGACCCGGACACCGCGGACAGCACCACCAGCCGCGATGTGTTCGGCAACCTCAGCTCGTATTTCCATGTCACCGAACGGCACCGCAAACTGACCGTCACCAGCCACTCCCTCGTGGAGGTCGATGCACCTCCACCGGATCTGTACGGTGGCGGCTCGGCGCGCGCCCCCTGGGAGATCGCCCGCCCGGTCGGCCCCGACGGGGCACTGGCCACCGAGTTCACCCTGGATCTGGCATCGGCGGAGATCACCGACGATGTCCGTGCCTACGCCGCACCGAGTTTCACCCCCGGGCGGCCGCTGATCGAGGTGCTGCGCGATCTCACCTCGCGCATCTACACCGACTTCACCTACCGCTCCGGATCGACCACCGTGTCCACCCGGGTGGCCGAGGTGCTGGTGGCCGGGGAGGGTGTCTGCCAGGATTTCGCGCGGCTGGCGATCGCCTGCCTGCGCGCCAACGGGCTGGCCGCCAGTTACGTGTCCGGCTATCTGGCCACCGACCCGCCACCGGGCCGCGAGCGGATGATCGGTGTGGACGCCACCCACGCCTGGGCCTCGGTGTGGACCCCGCAGAATCACTGGCTGGGCCTGGATCCCACCAACGATCAGATGGTCGACGAACGCTATATCGTGGTCGGTTTCGGCCGTGATTACGCGGATGTGCCGCCGCTGCGCGGCATCATCTACACCGAGTCGGAGAGTAGCGTGATCGATGTCTCGGTGGACGTCGCGCCGCGTTGACGCAGGGCGGTTTAGCCAGTAGCCGCACGGGGCACGTTGAAGCGGTCGCGGATCCGACCGCGCGGTGAGGAAGGTGCGGATATGCGGGATTTCAACTGTCCGAATTGCGGTCAGCGGTTGGCATTCGAGAACTCCAAGTGCCTGTCCTGCGGTTCCCGGTTGGGCTTCTCGCTCGGCGATATGGCACTGCTGGTCATCGCACCCGAAGAGGAGAGTGAGCACGCCGGTGCGGTGGACGAGCAGCAGTACCGGCTGTGCGCGAATCTGCATCGGGCCGAATGCAACTGGCTTGTCGAGAAGGGTCCCGTCGCCAAACTGTGCGCATCCTGCTCGTTGACCCGCACGCGACCCCACGACGCCGACAGCAACGCGCTGGCGAAGTTCGCCAGCGCCGAGAAGGCCAAGCGCCGGGTGATCGCCGAACTGCACGAACTGAAGCTGCCCATCATCGGCCGCGACGAGGACCCGCAGTTCGGGTTGGCGTTCGACCTGCTGAGCAGCGTGCAGGAGAAGGTCTTCACCGGCCACGCCGACGGCGTCATCACCCTGGACCTCGCCGAAGGCGATGACGTGCACCGCGAGCAGCTGCGGGTAGCGATGGACGAGCCCTACCGGACCCTGCTCGGGCACTTCCGCCATGAGCTCGGGCACTACTATTTCTATCGGCTGGTCAGCCCATCGCCGGAGTACCTCGGGGTCTTCAACGAGCTGTTCGGCGATCCCGATCTGGACTATCAGGCGGCATTGGACCGGCACTACAGCGAGGGCGCGCCGATCGGCTGGAAGAGCGATTTCGTCTCGTCCTACGCGACCATGCATCCCGCGGAGGACTGGGCCGAGACCTTCGCCCACTATCTGCACATCCGCGACACCCTGGACACCGCTGCGGCGTTCAGCCTGGCCCCGGCCGGTGCGACCTTCGATCGACGGGCCTTGGGCCCCAGTGGATTCGACACCATCATCGAGATGTGGCTGCCGCTGTCGTGGGCGCTGAACATGGTGAACCGCTCGATGGGCCGCGATGACCTGTACCCCTTCGTGCTGCCCGCGGCGGTACTGGAGAAGATGCGGTTCATCCACACCGTCATCGACGAGATCACCTCGTCGCCGACGAAACTCGCCGCGATCAGCGGCTGAGCGACGACTGCAGGAAGGCCCGTCCGCGTGCGGACAGCCGGTAACCGGTGCCCAGACTGACGGTCAGGCCCAGCCCCTTCAGCTGGCGCACCCGCCGCTTGAAGCGCGGCACGTCCAGGCCGACCTGCGCCGCCAGATCGGGGGCGCGGACAGCCTCGTTGTCACCGATCAGGGTCAGGTAACGACGGGTCCATGGATCAGTGGCGGCGTCCCATCGGTCCAGCCGCGCAGCGATGACGGAGATGTCCTGCGCCCCGAGCGCATCATCGGCGGCCAGTACGGGGCGCTCGTCGGGTGCAAGGTAAGACACCGCGATCAGGTAGGTGTGCGCAGCGGGCCGCCGGTTGAGCTCGGTCTCGGCGGATGTCAGGTCGGGATAGCCGGCCGCCCGGGCCTGCGCCGCGGTGACACGGTAGTCGCCGGGGCGTTCGGTGACCGCATCGATGCGAATGGTGCCGGCCACCGTGCGCTGTGTGCCACCCACTTTGGCCCTGGGCGCATCCCAGCGCCGGAGCACCAGGGTGATGGTGCCTGCGGCGATTCCCTCGGCGGTGCGACGGTTGAGCAGCACATCTCGATGCTATGTCGCGGGCATGTCGCAACGGCGATTCCGCGGCCGTCTTTCCTAGGATCGCGCGGGTGAGCGATCGCTATGGCCCCGACATCCTGGCCCGAAATCCGCATACGCCCAGCCGCGTTCGATCCACCGAGCACCCGGCCGACAAAGGCCTGGTCGTCGAGGATCCGACCAGCGGTTTCGTCGGCGCGGTGGTGCGTATCGAGAACAACCGGGTCGACCTGGAGGACCGCAATCGGCGGGTCCGCTCGTTTCCGCTGGGCCCCGGGTTCCTGGTCGACGGCAAACCGGTCATCCTGACCAAGCCGAAGGTCTCGGTCGCACCGGCGCGCACCGCGTCGGGTTCGGTCGCGGTCGCGGGTGCGAAGGCCCGGGTCGCGCTGGCCAGCCGCATCTACGTCGAGGGCCGCCACGATGCCGAGCTCGTGGAGCAGGTGTGGGGTGCGGATCTGCGGATCGAGGGGGTGGTCGTCGAATACCTGGGCGGTGTCGACGATCTGAGTGCCATCGTGGCCGAGTTCCAGCCGGGCCCCGGCCGGCGGCTGGGGGTCCTGGTCGACCACCTGGTGGCCGGTTCCAAGGAGTCGAAGATCGCCGAGGCGGTGCGGCGCGGGCCCGGGGCGAGCGGAGCGACGGGGAGAAATTCCGGCGGTCGGGACACCCTGGTGGTCGGGCATCCGTATATCGACATCTGGCAGGCGGTCAAACCCGCGCGCCTGGGATTGAAGCAGTGGCCGGTGATCCCGCGCGGCATCGAGTGGAAGCACGGCATCTGCGAGGCGCTGGGCTGGCCGCACGCCGACCAGGCCGATATCGCGCGCGCCTGGCAGCGAATTCGCGGCCAGGTCCGCGACTGGACCGACCTGGAACCTGAGCTGATCGGTCGGGTCGAGGAGCTCATCGACTTCGTGACGGCACCAGCCTGATCGATCACGGCACCAGCCTGATCGATCACGTCGGCCCGGCGTGGTAAGCAGAACGCGTGTCAGACAGTTTGTTCGACATGCCGGGCGATGCACCGGTCGATGCCGATATGCCGACGGGCGCCAGCCCGCTGGCCGTCCGCATGCGCCCGGCCACCCTCGATGACGTCGTCGGTCAGCAGCACCTGCTCAAGCAGGGTTCGCCGTTGCGCCGCCTGGTGGAGGGATCCGGTGCGGCCAGCGTCATCCTCTACGGCCCGCCCGGCACCGGGAAGACCACGCTCGCCTCGCTGATCTCCGGGGCCACCGGGCGCCGCTTCGAGGCGCTGTCAGCGCTGTCGGCCGGTGTCAAAGAGGTCCGTGCCGTCATCGAGAGTGCGCGCCATGCCGCCATCCGGGGTCAGCAGACCGTGCTGTTCATCGATGAGGTGCACCGGTTCTCCAAGACCCAGCAGGACGCGCTGCTGGCCGCCGTCGAGAACCGGGTGGTGCTGCTGGTCGCGGCCACCACCGAGAACCCGTCCTTCTCGGTCGTCGCGCCGTTGCTCAGCCGGTCGCTGATCCTGCAGCTGCAGCCGCTCGGCGCCGAGGACATCCGCACCGTGCTGCAGCGTGCGGTGGCTGATCCACGCGGCCTCGCCGGCAAGGTCGCTCTCGACGACGATGCGGTGGAACTGCTGGTCAAGCTGTCGGCGGGAGACGCACGGCGGGCACTGACCGCGCTTGAGGTGGCCGCCGAAACCTCCGGCGGCCCGGGCGGCGTCATCACCGTCGAGGTGGTCGAACAGTCGCTGGATCAAGCCGCGGTGCGTTATGACCGCGGCGGCGATCAGCACTATGACGTCATCAGCGCCTTCATCAAATCGGTGCGCGGCTCCGATGTGGATGCCGCGCTGCACTACCTGGCGCGCATGCTGACCGCGGGGGAGGACCCGCGGTTCCTGGCGCGCAGGCTGGTGATCCTGGCCAGCGAGGACATCGGGATGGCCGATCCGATGGCGTTGCAGACGGCGGTCGCCGCGGCGCAGACCGTGGCGCTGATCGGGATGCCGGAGGCTCAGCTGACCCTGGCGCATGCGACGGTGCATCTGGCGACCGCGCCGAAGTCCAATGCCGTGACCACGGCACTGGGGGCGGCGATGGCCGATATCAGGGCCGGCAAGGCCGGACTGGTGCCGGCGCATCTGCGGGACGGGCACTATTCGGGCGCCGAGAAACTGGGCAACGCCGTCGGCTATAAGTACGCCCACGATGCCCCGGGTGGCGTTGCCTCCCAACAGTATCCACCCGATGAACTGGTCGGCGTCGACTACTACCAGCCGACCGGCTATGGCGCCGAGCGGGAGATCTCCACCCGGCTGGCGAAGCTGCGGGCGATCATCCGCCGTAAGCGCTAGATGCGGTGCTTGACCCGCTCGCCGCACTCGGCTACCTTGGTAATCAACCAATTGGTTGAACAACTGGAAGATTGATTAATGGGTATGCTCGATGACGATCTGGACCGCGCGTTCCTCGCGCTGGCCGATCCTGTCCGGCGCGCCATGGTGGCGACGCTGGCCCGGGGACCGGCCACGGTCAACGAGCTGGCCGCACCCTTCGACATCACCAAACAGGCAGTGTCCAAACATGTTCAGGTGCTCGAGCGAGCAGGTCTGGTCACTCGAAGCCGGGATGCGCAGCGCCGACCGGTGCACCTGGACGCGGCTGCTCTGGAACGGCTCACCGAGTGGATCGACAAGTACCGCTTGGATGCCGAACGCAATTACCGCCGGCTGGACGGTCTGCTGGCGGCACTCACCGAAGACGCACACACAGAAACCGAAGACAAGGGAAAGACATGACGAACGCACTCGACCTGACCGCGCCGGTGGACACCCTGGCGATGGAGTTCACCCGGGATTTCGACGCGCCGGTGCGCGCGCTGTTCCGCGCGCACGCCGAGCCCGATCTGGTCAAGAAGTGGCTCGGTCCGCACGGGCTGGAGATGGAGATCACCGAGTGGGAATTCAAAGACCATGGCGGGTACCGCTATTCGCACTCCGATGAGAGCGGGACCTACGGCTTCAACGGCACCTTTCACACCGTCCGGGACAACGAGTTCATCCTGCAGACCTTCGAGTTCGAAGGAGCGCCGGACATGGTCAACATCGAGTACCTGTGGTTCGAGGATCTCGGTGACGGCCGGTCCCGGCTGCGCGGCCGCTCGATCTGTCCCAACACCGAGGCGCGGGACGCACTGCTGTCCTCGGGCATGGAGGGTGGCATGACCGAGGGCTACGAAAAGCTCGACGCGCTGCTGGAAACGCGGTAGCTCAGACCAGTTCCGGCGCCCGGAGATGGGCGATGACGAGTTCGAACTCACCCTCGTCCACCCCGCTGGCGCCTGCCGCGCGGATCGATTCGGCCTTCAGTGATGACGCGTAATCCCGGTTGCGCTCCATCGCCTCCCGGCTGTTGAAGGACACCGAGGACACGGCGCGTCCGGACTCGGCATCGACCAGCAGGCTGGCGCTGCGGAACCCGTGCAGATGTTCGATCTGCGGGAGCACCGCGCTTCGGTAGTACTCGATACCGGCTTCGGTGAGCTCGGGCGGCACCGTCACCCAGGTCGCCCGCACGCAGGCGCCCGGGTCGGAGCTGTGCTCGCGGTGCAGCACCGCGATCTCCCAGGACTCGGCGCTGGCCGGGCCGCCGAAACGGTCACCGGCCTGCGCCCGCAGACGGTCGGCGTGATCGGAGCTGTCACGCATGGCCTCGGCGCTGTCCCAGGCGCTGGTGGCGATGCAGCGGCCGGTCTGCCGGTCGACCATCAGCGACAGACCGATACAGCCGGCGAGTTCCAGTAGGGCGGGCATGACGTCATCGCGGACGTAGGTGATGCCTGCGTCTACGGATTCGGGGCGCGCCATCACAGTGGTAGAGCGTGCGAACACGATCCACCCCCTTCGCTTACGGGGCGGCGCCCCGGCGGCGCCACCGGTCACCCTCACTGTCCTCCCGTAGCGCGCACCGCACAATGCTTCGGGATCACCGTTGTGCGGGCTTGTGGGATCAGCGCATGATGCCCGACGACCGACGGCCGAACAGGCCCGTCTTGCGTCGACCCATCAGCGCGGTGAGCAGTGCCACACCCGCGGCGGCGACGAGGACCTGGACCAGCAGTTCGAGCCAGTCCACCCCGCCGGTAGTCGTCGGTATGCCGATGGCGCGGGCCAGTGCGGTGCCCACGAGTGCCGACACGATGCCGACCAGGATGGTCAGCAGCATGCCGATCTTCTGCTTGCCCGGAAGTAGGAGTCGGCCGAGCGCGCCGACGACGATGCCGATCAGAATTGCGGTGAAAATACCGGTGACGGTCATGAGTTCCTCCGTGTGGTGTTCGGTTGCCGCACAGGTACCCTGGCCCGTTTGGGTATAAACGCCTACGTCAATTCGTTAGCGTGCTCGTAACCTGGAGCGGTGAATACCGAAGTGCTCGACGTGGACACCTCCCGCAGCCGGATCATCGATCTCACCACGGAGGTTCAGGCTTTCTGCGCAGGCCGGGGCGATGGGTTGTGCAACGTCTTCGTCCCGCACGCCACCGCGGGTGTCGCCGTCATCGAGACCGGCGCAGGTTCCGATGACGACCTCGTGGACGCACTTGAGAGGCTGCTGCCGCGCGATGACCGGTACCGCCATGCGCACGGCTCGCCCGGCCACGGCGCCGACCACGTGCTGCCCGGGCTGGTGTCCCCGTCGGTGACCGTCCCGGTCGGTGCCGGCGAACCGTTGCTCGGCACCTGGCAGAGCATCGTGCTGGTGGACCTGAACAGGGACAACCCGCGCCGCTCGGTGCGATTGAGCTTCGTGTCGGGCTGAGAAACGCGAACGGTACTGTGGTGCGGTCGAAGTATTCGCAGGTTGAGCATTCGCAGGCCAAGCAAAGGACAGCAGCACGTGCAGACACACGAGATCAGGAAACGCTTCCTCGATCATTTCGTGAAGGCGGGACATACCGAGGTGCCCAGCGCCTCGGTGGTCCTCGACGATCCGAACCTGCTGTTCGTCAACGCCGGCATGGTGCAGTTCGTGCCGTTCTTCCTCGGCGCGCGCACCCCGCCCTATGACAAGGCCGCCAGCGTCCAGAAGTGCATCCGCACGCCCGATATCGAAGAGGTCGGCGTCACCACCCGGCACAACACCTTCTTCCAGATGGCCGGCAACTTCAGCTTCGGGGACTACTTCAAGAAGCGCGCCATCGAGCTGGCCTGGACCCTGCTGACCAACCCGCAGGATCAGGGCGGCTACGGATTCGACCCGGAAAGGCTCTGGGCCACCGTCTATCTCGATGACGATGAGGCAATCGGCCTGTGGCAGGAAGTGGCCGGGCTGCCGCTCGACCGCATCCAGCGCCGCGGTATGGCCGACAACTACTGGTCGATGGGCATCCCCGGCCCGTGCGGTCCCTGTTCGGAGATCTACTACGACCGTGGTCCCGAATACGGTATCGACGGTGGTCCCGAGGCCAACGAGGACCGCTATATCGAGATCTGGAATCTCGTGTTCATGCAGAACGAACGCGGGGAAGGGACGTCGAAGGACGACTTCGAGATTCTCGGCCCGCTGCCGCGCAAGAACATCGACACCGGTATGGGTGTCGAGCGCATCGCCTGCCTGCTGCAGAACGTCGACAATGTCTACGAGACCGATCTGGTACGTCCGGTCATCGATCTGGTCTCTCGCGTCGCCCCGCGCGGATACGGGCAGGGCAGCCACACCGATGATGTGCGCTACCGCATCATCGGTGACCACAGCCGCACCGCGGCGATCATCATCGGCGACGGTGTCACCCCCGGCAACGAGGGCCGCGGCTACGTGCTGCGCCGGCTGCTGCGCCGCATCATCCGGGCGGCCAAGCTGCTCGGGGTGGATCGCCCCATCATGGCCGAGCTGATGGCGACGGTGCGCGATGAGATGGGACCGTCCTACCCGGAGCTGGTCACCGATTTCGATCGCATCAACCGCATCGCGGTCGCCGAGGAGACGGCGTTCAACCGCACCCTGGCCGCCGGTTCGAAGCTGTTCGACGATGCCGCCGACGCCACCAGGAAGACCGGTAAGTCCACGCTGTCCGGGACAGATGCCTTCACCCTGCACGACACCTACGGGTTCCCGATCGACCTGACCCTGGAGATGGCCGCCGAAGCCGGGCTGACCGTCGACGAAGAGGGTTTCCGCGGGCTGATGGCCGAGCAGCGTCAGCGCGCCAAGGCCGATGCCGCGGCCCGTAAGCAGGCCCATACGGATCTGTCCGCGTACCGGGAACTGGTCGACGGCGGACCCACCGAGTTCACCGGTTTCGACGAGTTGAGTTCGCAGGCACGCATTCTGGGCATCTTCGTCGATGGCAAGCGGGTTCCCGTGGTGTCCCGCGATGGTACGCAGGGCCAGCAGGTCGAGCTGATCCTGGATCGCACGCCGTTCTACGCGGAGTCCGGCGGGCAGATCGCCGATGAGGGCACCGTCACCGGCACCGGTTCGTCCGGCACTGCCAAGGCCGCCGTGACCGATGTGCAGAAGATCGCCAAAACGCTTTGGGCGCACCGTATATCGGTGGAGTCCGGCGAGTTCGTCGAGGGTGACACCGTCACCGCGGCCGTCGATCCGAAGTGGCGTCACGGCGCCACCCAGGGGCATTCGGGCACCCACATGGTGCACGCGGCACTGCGTGAAGTGTTGGGGCCCAACGCCGTCCAGGCGGGATCGCTCAACCGCCCCGGGTATCTGCGCTTCGACTTCAACTGGCAGGGCTCGTTGTCCGACGACCAGCGCGCGCAGGTGGAAGAGATCGCCAACGAAGCGGTGCAGGCCGACTTCGCGGTGAACACCTTCAACACCGGGCTGGATCAGGCCAAGGCCATGGGCGCGATGGCGTTGTTCGGGGAGAATTACCCCGACGAGGTCAGGGTCGTCGAGATCGGCGGGCCGTTCTCACTGGAACTGTGCGGCGGCACGCACGTGCGCAGCTCGGCGCAGATCGGACCGGTCACCGTGCTCGGCGAGTCGTCGGTGGGCTCCGGTGTGCGCCGCGTCGAGGCCTTCGTCGGGCTGGAGTCTTTCCGGCACCTGTCCAAGGAACGCGCCCTGATGGCCGGGCTGGCGTCCTCGTTCAAGGTGCCCTCGGAGGAGGTCCCGGCGCGGGTGGCCAATCTGGTCGACCGGCTGAAGGCCGCCGAGAAGGAACTCGACAAGGCGCGGCTGGCAAATGCCCGCGCGGCGGCGGCAAATGCGGCTGCCGGCGCCGAGCTTGTCGGTAAGGTGCGTCTCGTGGCTCAGCGCATGGCCGGTGGAATCACCGCCGCAGATCTGCGCAGTCTGGTCGGCGACATCCGCGGGAAGCTCGGTTCCGAAGCCGCGGTGGTGGCGCTCATCGCCGATCCGGGCGGGCGAAGCGACGGGAAGAGTTCCGGCGAGGACGACGCGGTGCCCTTCGTGGTGGCCCTCAACCCGGCGGCGCAGGATCTCGGTCTGAGCGCCAATGACCTGGTGAAGACGTTGGGCGCGGCCGTCAACGGTCGTGGGGGCGGTAAGGCCGATCTGGCACAGGGTTCCGGTAAGGGGGCGGCGGGCATCGACGCGGCATTGGCCGCGCTGCGTGCAGAGATCAGCCGGAGCTGACCTGTGCCAGATGCCGACCGCCTGCCGGACAGGCCCGGTCCCGATGACCCGGGACGGGGGCGTCGGCTCGGTATCGACGTGGGCACCGTACGCATCGGGGTCGCGGGCAGCGACCCCGACGGCATTCTGGCCACCCCGCTGGAGACGGTGCAGCGGGACCGGTCGGGGCGGCACCTGCGCAGGTTGGTGAAGCTCATCGAAGAAAATCACGCGGTGGAGGTCGTCGTCGGCCTGCCGCGCACACTGGCGAACCGTTCGGGTTCGTCAGCACAGGACGCCGTCGAACTGGCCGATACCCTGGCGGCACGGATCGCACCGACACCGGTGCGGTTGGCCGATGAGCGGCTGACCACGGTGACCGCCCAACGGTCGCTGCGGGAGGCCGGGGTACGCGCCAAGAATCAGCGGGCCATGGTCGATCAGGTTGCCGCAGTGGGCATTCTGCAGAACTGGTTGGACCAGCGCCGGTCCGCATTAAGGGTTGTTGATGAGTGACCAATGGAGTAGCGAGCGCAGCGAACCGCTGGCGGTCGGACCACCTCGCCGCCGGTTGAGCCGCGCCGATCGGGCACAGGCCAAACGGACGGCGAAGCGCCGGCGGGTGTTCTCCGTCGTCGCGCTGCTGACCCTCGTCATCGTGGTGATCGGCGCCGTGTTCGTCGGTTCCAAGTTGTGGCACAACATGTTCGGTACCACGAGCGACTTCGCCGGTGACGGCACCGCCGATGTTGTCATCGAGGTGCACAGCGGTGACTCGACCACCGCGATCGGACAGACCCTGCAGCAGCAGAACGTGGTGTCGTCATCGAAGGCATTCGTCGATGCCGCCGCCGCCAACCCGGCGATCGCCGCCATCCAGCCCGGCTTCTACAAGGTGCGCACCGAGATCCCCGCCTCCAGCGCCGTGGCGAAACTGGTCGATCCGGCCAGCCGGGTCGGACAGATGGTCATCCCGGAGGGCCGCCAGCTCGACGATGTCGCCGACGTCAAGACCAATGCGGTGACCGAGGGCATCCTCTCGCTGATCTCCGCTGCCTCCTGTGTGGACCTCGACGGCACCCGCGGCTGCGTGCCGGCCGCCGATCTGCAGCAGGCCGCCGGGTCCGCCGATCTCGGCGCACTGGCGGTCCCCGGGTGGGCGGTAACGGAAGTGACCGCCATGGGTAGTGACCACCGGCGTCTGGAAGGCCTGATCGCGCCCGGCAGCTGGAACGTCAACCCGTCCGGCTCGGCCGAGGAGATTCTGGCCAGCCTGATCGGTGCGAGCGCGGCGCAGTACGAGGCCAACGGTCTGCTCGCCGCCGCGGAGACCACCCAGATGTCGCCGTATGAGATCCTGGTCGTCGCCTCGCTGGTGCAGCGGGAGTCCAAACCACAGGACTTCTCGAAGGTGGCGCGGGTGATCTTCAACCGGCTGGCCGAGAACCGCAAGCTGGAGTTCGACTCGACGGTGAACTACTCGCTGGACCGCACCGAGATCGCCACCACCGACGGCGACCGGGCCCGGGTGACGCCCTGGAACACCTATGCCTCCCTTGGCCTTCCGAAGACGCCGATCTGTTCGCCGGGACAGCCCGCGCTGGCTGCGGCGGAGAATCCGGAACCGGGGGACTGGCTGTATTTCGTCACCATCGACCTGCAGGGCACGACGCTGTTCACCCGCGATTACGAACAGCACCTGGCCAGCATTGAACTGGCCAGGAACAACGGTGTCCTCGACAGCGCAAGATAAGCGACGTTCCGTCGCAGGGCCAGGCATACGGCGCGCTGCGGTTCTGGGCTCGCCGATCTCACACTCCCGCTCGCCGGATGTGCACCTGGCGGCGTACCGGGCGCTGGGCCTGACGGCCTGGACGTATGACCGCATCGAGTGCACGGCCGAACAGCTGCCTTCGCTGGTGGCGGGTCTCGGCCCGGAATGGGTCGGGCTTTCGGTCACCATGCCCGGCAAGTTCGCCGCGCTGGCGACCGCCTCGGAGCGCACCGAGCGTGCCGCCCTCGTCGGCTCCGCCAACACCCTGGTGCACACCCCGGCGGGCTGGCGCGCCGACAACACCGATATCGACGGCGTGATCGGCGCGCTGTCCACCGCGCTGGTGGCGCCGCGCCGTGCCGCCGTCCTCGGCTCCGGGGGGACCGCGCCGGCCGCGGTGGCCGGCCTGGCCGCGCTCGGCGTCGTCGATATCGCGGTGATCGCGCGCAACAAGGACAAGGCCGCCGCATTGCTGGACGTCGGGCGCCGGCTCGGGGTGGACATCCGCTGGATCAAACTCGGTGCCGAGCATGTGCCCGATCTCGACGTCGCGGTCAGCACCCTGCCCGCCGATATCGCGGCGGGTTACGCGCACACCATCACGGGTGTGCCGGTCCTGCTGGACGCGATCTACGATCCCTGGCCCACCCCGCTGGCGGCGGCGGTCGGTGCCCGCGGTGCCCGGGTGATCAGCGGGCTGCAGATGCTGCTGCACCAGGCCGTCGCGCAGGTCGAGCAGTTCACCGGGCTGCCTGCGCCCAAAGAGGTGATGAGACAGGCACTGCCGGGGTCCTAACCTGAAAAGGTGGGTGTGATCGCGGCCGGGAGCTGGCTGATCGTGCTGAGCGTCTATGACCTTCGGCAGCGTCGGCTACCGAATGCGCTGACGCTGCCGGGTGCGGTGCTGATTCTCGCGGCGGCCACGGTCTCGGGCCGGGGAGTGCCCGCACTGCTGGGCGCCGCGGCCCTCGGCGTTCTCTACCTGACGGTGCACCTGATCGATCCGGGCGCGCTCGGCGCGGGCGATGTGAAGCTCGCGGTCGGGCTCGGCGGACTGACCGGCGCGTTCGGCATCGACGTGTGGCTGCTGGCTGCGCTGGGCGCGGTGCTGCTGACCGCGGTGGCCGGGGTCGTCGTCCTGGCGGCGGGCGGTGGATCGACACTGCCGCACGGCCCGTCGATGTGTGTGGCGAGCGCGGCGGCCTGCGCGTTGGCGGTGTACTGACCGTTACGCGCGCGGCAACGGCAGAAATTGCGCGTCGGTACCTATGGGAGAATGTCACCCGTGTTGCGATGGACTACCGCAGGTGAATCTCACGGCCGTGCCCTGGTGGCGATGGTCGAAGGCATGGTTGCGGGTTTGTCCGTCACCTCCGACGACATCGGCACCCAGTTGCAGCGCCGTCGGCTCGGCTACGGCCGCGGTGCCCGGATGAAGTTCGAGAAGGACCAGGTGACCGTGCTGGGCGGGGTGCGGCACGGCCTCACCCTGGGCGGGCCGATCGCCATCGAGATCGGCAATACCGAATGGCCCAAGTGGGAAACGGTGATGGCGTCGGATCCGGTGCCCACCGACCAGCTCGACGCAGACGCCGCCCGCAACGCCCCGCTGACCCGTCCGCGCCCCGGGCATGCCGACTATGCCGGGATGCTCAAGTACGGGTTCGAGGATGCCCGCCCGGTGCTCGAACGCGCCAGCGCCCGTGAGACCGCGGCCCGGGTGGCCGCCGGCACCTTCGCGCGCGCCTTCCTGCAGCAGGCGCTGGGTGTCGAGGTCATCTCGCACGTCATCTCCATCGGCGCGTCCAAGCCCTACGACGGTCCGTCGCCGCAGCCGCAGGACCTCGCGGCCATCGACGACAGCCCGGTCCGCGCCTTCGACAAGGACGCCGAGCAGCTGATGATCACCGAGATCGAAGCGGCCAAGAAGGACGGGGACACCCTCGGCGGCGTCGTCGAGGTGGTGGTCACCGGACTGCCCATCGGGCTCGGTTCCTTCACCAGCGGTGACGCCCGACTGGACAGCCAGCTGGCGGCAGCCGTGATGGGCATCCAGGCCATCAAGGGTGTCGAGATCGGCGACGGGTTCGAGACCGCACGCCGGCGCGGCAGCGTCGCCCACGACGAGATGTACTCGGGACCCGACGGGGTGATCCGATCCACCAACCGGGCCGGCGGCCTGGAGGGCGGTATGACCAACGGGCAGCCGCTGCGGGTGCGGGCCGCGATGAAGCCGATCTCCACCGTGCCGCGCGCACTGGCCACCGTCGACATGGCCACCGGTGACGAGGCCGTCGCCATCCATCAGCGGTCCGATGTCTGCGCCGTACCGGCCGCCGGCGTCGTGGTCGAGACGATGGTCGCCCTCGTGCTGGCCCGCGCGGTGCTGTTGAAATTCGGTGGCGACTCGCTGGCCGAGACCCGCAGGAACGTCGCGAGCTACCTGGAGGCCATCGCCGAGCGTCACCCCTCGCAGGTGTCGGGATAGCCCATGGCACCCAAAGCCGTTCTGGTGGGCATGCCGGGTTCCGGTAAGTCCACCATCGGTCGCCGGCTCGCGAAGGCGCTCGGCGTGCCGCTACTGGACACCGACGCCAAGATCGTGGAGACCACCGGGCGCAGCATCGGAGATCTGTTCGTCGACGGTGAGCAGGAGTTCCGCCGCATCGAGGCCGATGTGGTGCGCGCCGCGCTCGCCGAACACGAGGGCGTGGTGTCCCTGGGCGGTGGCGCCGTGATGACTCCCGGGGTGCGTGAAGCGCTAGCCGGCCATACCGTCGTCTACCTGGAAATCAGTGCCGCAGAAGGTATTCGGCGCACGACCGGCAGCGCCCGGCCGCTGCTGGCCGGTGACGATCCGGCGGCCAAATACCGCGAACTGATGGACCAGCGGGTGCCCTTGTTCCGTGAGGTGGCCACCATGCGGGTGAACACCAACCGGCGCAATCCCGGTGCAGTCGTACGCCATATCGTCACCCGACTGTCCGGATGCGGTCCGGCGCGGCCGCGGCGGCGCCGCCGACCCGCCTGGCGGCGCGGTCCCACCGTCCTGAACCCGGCAC
>JBPPMV010000525.1:0-21102 GCA_051306235.1 Mycobacterium sp.
TTGTTGTAGTCGATCATGTAGCGCTCGTAGTAGACCGGGTTGGTGTCGCGGGTGGCGGCCAGGATCTGCTCGGCGGTGCACGGGGTGTGCAGGATCTTGTTGGGGATCGGGTAGTTGTCGGTGGCATCGGCCGACGCGGTGGCCGGTGCGAGGGTGAGGGCGGCGGCCGCGGCCAGGGTGGCCAGGCTGAACTTCTTGATCTTCATGGCGGTGATCCTTTACTGCGCGGTGAGCAGGACGCGTTTGTCGGGGCAGTAGTAGTTCATGGCCGCGCCGAGGAATTGGTAGGCCTGTTCGGTGCTGGTGCCGCGCAGGAGTTGGTCGGAGACGAACCTGGCCGAGTCCTGGGCGGTGATGTCGACGCCGCGGTCGAGGCGTTTGCAGGCGATCTTGCCGATCCAGGCGTTGAAGTCCTTCTGCCCGTAGATGCCGTAGCCCTGCAGTTCCTTGGCGAACGCGGTGTCCGGGTCGGCCTGCGCGGGTGCGGCGAAGGCAAGTGCTGCAACGGAAGCAGCCGCGACGGCAGCCAGATTCGTGACGACGGTTCGCACCTTGGTCGGTATCACTGTGAACCCCTAGCTCGATGGACTGCCGGCGGTGACCGGCTGCTCCGGCGGCTGCGGCCATGGCTGCGCGACCGGACGCTGACGCACCGATGTCGGCCACCAGAACCATTTGCCCAGCAGCGCCGCGATCGCCGGCGTCATGAATGCCCGGATCACCAGGGTGTCGAACAGCAGCCCCAGCCCGATCGTAGTGCCCACCTGACCGATGACGGTGAGTTCGCTGTCCGCCATCGACATCATGGTGAACGCAAAGACCAGTCCGGCCGAGGTGACCACGGAACCGGTACCGCCCATGGCCCGGATGATGCCGGTGTTCAACCCGGCGTGTATCTCTTCTTTGAGGCGCGCGACCAACAACAGGTTGTAGTCCGCGCCGACCGCCAACAGGATGATCACCGCCATGGCCATCACCATCCAGTGCAGCGGGATGCCGATGATGTGCTGCCAGATCAGCACCGAGATACCGAACGCCGAACCGAGCGACACCAGCACGGTGCCGACGATCACCGCCGCCGCGACGGCGCTGCGGGTGATGAGCAGCATGATGATGAAAATGAGTCCGATGGAGGCTATTCCGGCGATCAACAGGTCGTACTTGTTTCCCTCGGACATGTCCTTGAAGGTCGCCGCCGTCCCACCGAGGTAGATCTTGGAGCCCTCCAGGGGGGTGCCCTTGATGGCCTCCTTGGCGGCATTGTTGATCGACTCGATGTGAGAGATGCCCTCGGGGCTCAACGGGTCGCCCTCGTGACTGATGATGAAGCGCACCGCACGGCCATCGGGCGAGATGAAGCTCTTCAGCCCGCGTTTGAAGTCTTCGTTCTCGAAGGTCTCCGGCGGCAGATAAAAGGAATCGTCGTTCTGTGCGGCGTCGAAGGCCTCACCCATCGCCGACGAATTGTCCTGCATGGCCGACATCTGATCCTGGATGCCCTTTTGGGTCTGATACATGGTCAGCATGTAGGTCTTCATGTTCTTCATCGTCGCGAGCATGGACGGCATGATCGCCACCATCTGTGGCATCAGGGTGTCGAGACGTTCCATGTCCGGGATGATGGCCTGGATATCGTCGGTCATCACGTCGATACCGTCGAGGGTGTCGAAGATCGAGCGCAGCGCCCAGCATCCGGGGATGTTGTAGCAGTGCGGTTCCCAGTAGAAGTAGTTGCGGATCGGGCGGAAGAAATCGTCGAAATTCGAGATGTTGTCCCGCAATTCGGCGATATCGAGCGTCATCGCCTTCATCTTGACGACCATGGAATGCGTGGTGGCGGCCATCTGCTCAGTGATGGCGCTCATCTTCTGCATGCTGTCGATGGTCGACTGCATATCGTCGGCCTGCTTGAGCATGTCGGCCATCATGTCCTGCTGGTACTTCTCGTTCATCTTCTGCGTGGTGCCCTGCATGCTGATCTGGAACGGGATCGAGGTGTGCTCGATCGGTGTTCCCTGCGGGCGGGTGATGGCCTGGACCCTGCCGACACCGGGCACCCGGAAGATCGATTTGGCGATCTTGTCGATCACCAGGAAGTCCGCCGAGTTACGCAGATCGTGATCGCTTTCCACCAGCAGCAGTTCAGGATTCATCCGGGCCTGGGAGAAGTGCCGGTCCGCGGCTGCGTAGCCGACCTGCGCGGGAAGGTCAGCGGGGAGGTAATTGCGATCGTTGTAGTTGGTCTGGTAGCCCGGTAGTGCGAGCAGGCCGACCATGGACAGCGCCACCGTGCCGATGAGCACTGGGCCGGGCCAACGCACCACGGCTGCACCGATCTTGCGCCATCCGCGCGTGCGCATGCTCCGTTTCGGTTCGAAGGTCTTGCCGAAGCGGGTGGCGACCGAGATGACGGCCGGTCCCAGGGTCAACGCCACCAGGACGGCGACGACCATGCCGAGCGACAGCGGAATGCCCAGGGACATGAAGTACGGCAGCCTGGTGAAGTGCAGGCAGAAGGTGGCCCCGGCGATGGTCAGGCCCGAGCCGAGCACCACATGAGCGGTGCCGTGAAACATCGTGTAGTACGCGCTTTCCCGGTCCTCACCGGCCCCCCGGGCTTCCTGGTATCGGCCTATCAGGAAGTGGCGTAATCCGTGGTCGCGGCGATGGCCAATGTCACCAGCAGGTTGGTGGCGAATGTCGAGAGCCCGATGATCTCGTGGTAGCCGAGGAACGCGATCACGCCGCGCGTGATGCCGAGTCCCACGGCAACCATGGCCAGCACCAGCAGCATGGTGACCACTGATCGATAGATGATCAGCAACATCACGATGATGACCGAGAAGGTCAGCAACTCGATGACCTGAACGCTGCGGTCACTGGCGATGTGCTGATCGGCGGCAAGCGCCGAGGGACCGGTGACGTAGACCTTCAGGCCCGGCGGCGGGGTGAGGCTGTTGACGATCTGCTGCGCGGCTTCCACCGATTCGTTGGCCAGCGCCTCACCCTGATTGCCGGCGAGATACACCTGCACGTAGGCCGCTTTGCCATCGGAGCTCTGCGCACCCGTGGCGGTGAGCGGATCTCCCCAGAAATCCTGGATGTGCTCGACATGCTTGGTGTCGGCTTCGAGCTTGTCGATCATGTCGTCGTAGAAGTCGTGTGCCGACTCGCCGAGTGGCTCGTCGCCTTCCAGCACGATCATCGCGGAGCTGTCGGACTTGAACTCCTCGAAGACCGAGCCGACGCGCTTCATCGCGATCACCGACGGCGCGTTGTCCGGGCTCATCGAGACCGACCGCATCTGGCCGACCGTCTCCAGCTGCGGGACGATGACGTTCAGCACGATCAGAACGGCGACCCAGGCCAGGATGATCGGGACGGCGAGCGTGCGGATGATGCGGGGGATGGCGCCCCGGGGTGGGGGCGGCGCGGCCGGGAAGGCGTCGGTACGGGGTTCGCTCGCCGCCTCGTTGTTGAACGTCATGCCGACTTCACCAAGCAGTAGGTGTGCGCGCCGACGCCGTCGACGGTGCGCTGGTCCTTGACTTCGTCATCGACGGTGATCCGGCAGGACAGCGAGCTGCCGTCGCCCTGCGCCGAGATGGTTGGGAAGACCGACGGCGCGGTGGTGCTCAGCGTGATCTCCCACGGCAGGGTGACATCGTCGGCCCGCACCGGGCGTGCATCGAGGTCCATGTAGTTCACATTCGCGAACGCACCGGGTTCGCCCCAGATTTCGTACTTGACGATCTTCGGGTCGAACGGCTCGGTGTCATCGGAGGCGCTGTTCTCGGTCGAGACGTAGCCGGGACCCGTTCCGAAGAACGTGCGCACCCGCATCACGGTGAAGGTTGCCACCAGCACCACGGCCACGATGACCAGTGGAATCCACAGCCGTCTCAGAATGGTCGTCATCGAGAATCGAGTTCCCCCGTGCCTAGTGCCCGCCGCCCTGTGAACGCCCCCGAACCTCTTACCTTCGCCACAGGTTAGCTTAGGTAAACGAGAGCTTAGCTCATATAACAGAGTTCCGTCTCGCGGATATTGGGCATCTGCACAGCGCGCCGGCGGCCGCCGGTCGGAAATGCCGTCACCTGCGGTTACAGCCGCGCCCGGATGGTGCCGGCAGCGCACCCGGCGGGACGGAAGCTCGTCCAGCGGTCCACGCAGGATTCGCTCAGCTAACCCTCAGATCGGGTGGTGCACCGCCGCACTGGCACCGGTGTGACGGCAGCCACGGAATTCCGCTGCGGGCCGATACGCGCCTACTCTTATCTGTCATGGGTTTCAAACTCCCGATCACCGTCGCCGCCATGGCGCTTGCCGGGTTCGTCGCGGCAGGGCCTGCCGGTGCCGAACCCGCCGAGCCGGCTCCGCCCGCCCCGCCCGCGACCTCGGCGCCCGACGCCGCTCCGGCCGCTCCGCTCAACGTCATCGACAAGGACGGCACCTATACGGTGGGCAGCGATATCGTGCCCGGCGTCTACGCATCGGCCGGGCCGTTCCCCGAGGGCACCTGCTCGTGGCGGCGGATGGCGCCGGTTGTCACCGACGGTGAGCCCGGCGAGACGCTGGACCGGGCCTTCACCAAGCAACCGCAGGTGGTGGAGATCAAGGCCGACGACGGTTCGTTCAAGACCACCGGGTGCCAGACCTGGACGCTGACGAACCAGCCGTTGCCCGCGCCCGGGATGGGCCCGCTGATGGCCGGGCTGCAGTGGAAGCTCTATCTCGACACGCTCAACCGCAACGCCCAGCAGTTCGAGGCGAACCCGCCGCCACCAGCGCCCACACCCGATGGCACACCCTGACCGGACGATGCCAGCAACCGTCTGAATATCGGCTCGCGGATCGGCCCAGGTAGCACTGTTATTCTTCGAAAGCTGCCGGCTGCCTGGACGTTGGGGAGCGGTCCGCCCGGTCAGCGCGTGTCAGCGCGAATGAAACCGGAACGCGGGAAAGAGAGTTGTGCGCAGCGGAGAAATCAAGGCCCTCACCGGGCTTCGCCTCTTCGCCGCCGTCTGGGTGGTGTTGTTCCACTTCCGTCCGCTCCTGCAGCAGGCGGTCCCGGAGTTGAGCTCCGCGCTGGCACCCGTGCTCAACAGTGGCGCACAAGGTGTCGACCTCTTCTTCATCCTGAGTGGCTTCGTGCTGGCCTGGAACTATCTGGATCGGATGGGTCCGTCCTGGTCGACCCGCGACACCCTGCATTTCCTCTGGATGCGGCTGGCCCGGGTGTGGCCGATCTACCTGGTGACGCTGCACCTGGCGGCGCTGTGGATCATCTTCACCCTGCACGTCGGGCACATCCCGTCCGAGCACGCAGACACCCTGACCGCGACCAGCTATGTGCGCCAGCTGTTCCTGGTGCAATTGTGGTTCCAGCCGTACTTCGACGGCTCCAGTTGGGACGGGCCGGCGTGGTCCATTAGCGCCGAGTGGCTCGCCTACCTGATGTTCGGGTTCCTGGCGCTCGTGATCTTCCGGCTGGCGCGAGCCACCCGGGCCCGCAGCCTGTTGCTGCTGGCATTCGCGGCGACCGTTCCACCGGTGATGTTCCTACTCGCCAGCGGCCAGTTCTACACGCCGTGGAGCTGGTTGCCGCGCATCCTTCTGCAGTTCACCGCCGGCGCCCTCGCGTGCGCGGCGGTACGCCGGCTCAACCCCGGTGACCGGACCAGAATGCTGGCAGGTGGCGCGTCGATCCTGCTGGTCGCAGCGATCATCGGGATCTTGTACTGGCTCGACGGACACCCCATCTCCGGCGTCATGGACAGCGGTGGCGTCGTTGATCTGCTGTTCGTCCCGCTGGTGGTATTGCTGTCGATCGGCGCGGGCACGCTGCCGCGGCTGCTGTCCACCCGCATCCTGGTCTACGGCGGGCAGATCTCGTTCTGCCTTTACATGGTCCACGAACTCGTGCACACCTCATGGGACTGGGCGGCACAGCAATTCGAACTCTCGCTGCCCGGCCCCTCGGGAGGGTGGCTCCTGGCGGCGGTGTTCCTGGTGACGTTGGCCGCCTCTGCGCTGCTCTACCACACCGTCGAGGAGCCGGCCCGGCACTGGATGCGCCGCATGGTCGACGTCAGGTCCACGGCGCCCAGAATTCAGTCTGTCCACGTCGACCGGTCTGAATCGAAACGGTCAGCCTGACGCGAATGCTTCTGTGCCGCAGATTATCTGCAGCGTCCAGTAGGCTTGCGCCGTTACCCACACAGGAGGTTCTCGTGCGTCGTGCGGCCTTGCTGATGGTCTCGATCGCGCTGGTGGCGGCATCGGTGCGGACAGGTCCGACACCTGTGCAGTTGGCGGGCCGCGAGTCGCCGGTGAGCAGGATCGCCGTCGTCAGCGATTCCTACACCACCGGCACCGATCTGGGTGGTCTCGGTACCAACGGCTGGCCCGCGCTGGCCTGGCAGATTCTGGCCGGCCAGGGCAGACCGGTGACCGCCGACGTCGCCGCCGAGGGGCGGGCGGGCTACGGTGTGCGCGGCGATCACGACAGCACTTTCGGAGACCTGACCGCGCGTGCGGTGCGTCCCGATGATGCCCTGGTGGTGTTCTTCGGATCCCGTAACGATCAGCCCGTCGAGGCGCTGGACGTGGCCGGATTGGCCAGGAGCGCTTTCGAACTCGCGCGCAGGCAGGCGCCGTCGGCCCGGCTGCTGGTCATCGGGCCACCGTGGCCCACCGCGGATGTGCCGGTCCGGGTCATCCAGATCCGCGACGCGTTGGCGATGGTGGCGGGGGCGTCGGGTGCCCGGTTCGTCGACCCTATCGCCGAAGGCTGGTTCGTCGGCACGCCGGATCTGATCGCCGTCGACGGCATACACCCCACCGATAGCGGGCACCGCTACCTCGCGGAGCGGATCGCCGGCCTCATCGCGGCGCAGCTGCCGCCGGTCCGTTAGACGCGAGCTCGGCGGCGGGCCTTCTCCTTCAACGGTTCCGGGAGTGCCTCCGCGGCCAGCAGCGACGGCATCAGGCTGGTATCGGTCATCATGGCCTGAAAGACCACACTGATCGTCACGTCGTGCTCGGGGCGCTCGATGACCTCGATGGTGTCGCCGGCCCGCACCGTTCCGGGCGTGATGACCCGCAGGTATGCGCCGGGCACACCGCGATCGGTGAATGTCTTGATCCAGCCGTCGATCTCCAGCCAGGTCGAGAACGTGCGACACGGAGTGCGCGGCCGGGTCACCTCGAGCACCAGTCCGTCATCGCCGATCCGCCAGCGCTCGCCGACTTTGGCATGGGTGACGTCGATACCGACGGTCGTCAGGTTCTCGCCGAACGCACCGTTGCCGATCTTCCTGCCCAGCTCGCCTTCCCAGGTGTCGAGGTCTTCCCTGGCGTAGGCGTACACGGCCTGATCGTCCCCGCCGTGGTGCTTCTGCTCGCTCACCAGATCGCCGACGAGTCCGCTGCCCAGCCCGCCGCGCATCGGCCCCGGCGCCCGCACGCTGACGGATACGTCGGTGGGCCGCTTGTCGATACCGGTCGGCTTTTTCCCGGTATTCGGATTCGTACGCGGATGGGCGATGTTGACTGTCAGCACGCTCGACATGGCGCCAGCCTAGTGGCAGCGGTCCGCCACCGAGCAGTACGACCTGCGGCATAACCTGGCGGGCATGTTCGTCACACCGCGGTACGGCGACGGTGCCCTCGCCGATCTGGTCCCCTCGGTCCTCGGCGTGCTGGGAGTGCCCGGCGAAAACGACCGGGTCGGCTTGGGGCTCGACGGGGTGCGTTGTGTCGCGATCCTGTTGATCGACGGGATGGGTGCGGACCTGGTCGCGGCGCGCAGCGAGGTGGCACCGTTCCTGGCGGCGCAGTCCGCGCAATCGCTGACGGCGGGCTTCCCCAGCACCACCGCGGCCAGCCTCGCCTCGCTGGGCACCGGGCTGCCCGCGGGGGAGCACGGTCTGGTCGGCTATCTGCTGGCGGTGCCCGACCACGACCGGCTGATGAACCCGCTGAAATGGCGACTGATGGGCGAGGGGCCGAAGGTCGACCTCCTCAAAGAGATTGTCCCCGAGCAGTTTCAGCCGGTGGCGACGGCGTTCGAGCGGGCTGCGGCAGCCGGTGTGGCGGTGACGCAGGTGGCGCCGATGTATCAGGCCGGTTCCGGTCTGACCCGTGCCGCATTGCGCGGCGGCGAGTTCCGGCCCACGTTCTCCTCCGGCGACCTGGTGGACGGGGTGATCGGCGCGCTGGGCGCCGGTGACCGCAGTCTGGTCTACGCCTATCACGGTGACCTCGACCTGACCGGGCACGTGCGGGGACCGGCATCGGAGTCATGGGCGCTGGAACTGCAGCAGATCGATCTGACCATCCGGCTGATCGCCGAGCGACTGCCCGCCGGTTCCGCGCTGATCGTGACGGCCGATCACGGCATGGTGCACATCGCTGATCCGGTCGACTTCGATCAGCGACCCGAGTTGCAGGCCGGTGTGCGAGGTCTCGGTGGGGAGCCGCGCGCCCGGCATGTCTACGCCGAACCGGGTGCGGCCTCCGATGTGGTGGCGGCCTGGCGGGATGTGCTCGGCGCGGACTTCACCGTGCTCAGCCGCGCCGATGTGATCGGTGCCGGTTGGTTCGGGCCCACGGTGGCGCCCCGCGTACAACCGCGTATCGGCGATGTCGTCGTCGTGGCCAACGGTGACCGCGCCGTCATCCGGTCGGCGGCCGAGCCACTGCAATCCCAGCTGGTCGGTCACCACGGTTCGCTGACCCCCGCCGAGATGTTGGTGCCGCTGTACGCGATTCGTTGAGGTCGCGCAATGGCCATCGGCTAACCTGCAGACCTTGTGCAGACGATGATCGATCTGGACGCCGCGCCGGTGTTCGCCATCCCGACGCGCGATGGCACCACGGTGCATGAGGGCGTCCTCCTCGAAGGGCCGCAGGGTTGGGGCGAGTTCAGCCCGCCGCCGGGCTGCCCCGACCATCTGCTCGTCCGTTGGCTGACCGCCGCGACCGAGGCCGGCACGGTGGGCTGGCCCGACGCGCTGCGCGGACGGGTGCCGGCCGCGGTGCCGGTGCCTGCGACCGACTCGTCCCGCGCATATGACCTGGTCGCGTCGGCCGGCTGCCGGACGGCCGCCGTCGAGGTGGCCGATCCGGTGCACACCCTGGCCGATGACATTGCGCGGGTGGCGGCGGTGCGGGACGCGCTCGGGGCCGGCGGTGTCATCCGTTGTGTGGCGGGGGGACGCTGGTCCGTCGACGCGGCGGTCACCGCCATCGCGGCTCTCGACCGGGCGGCGGGCGGGTTGGAGTTCGTCGAGCAGCCGTGCCGGACCACCGAGGAGTTGGCCGCCGTGCGGCGCAAAGTCGGTGTCCGGATCGCCATCCGTGAATCCTTGGACGCATCGCTCGGCGATCCCGGCCTGAGCGAGGCCGCCGATATCGCGGTGCTGCACAGCGGATCACTCGGTGGCGCCCGGCGGGCACTGCGCATCGCCGAGGCCGTCGGACTGCCGTGCACGGTCACCTCGGGCGCAGAAACCAGCATCGGGGTGGCGGTGGGGCTGGCGCTGGCCGGTGCCCTGCCCGAACTGCCGTTCGCATGTGCCCTCGGATCGGGTGCGCGGCTCGGCGGGGACCTGGTGGCCGAGCACCGCACGCTGGTACCCGTCGACGGATTCCTGCCGGTCGCACCGATGGCACCGGCGCCACTGCCCGAGCTGCTGACCCGGTACGCGGTCACCGATACGGCCCGAATCCGGTGGTGGCGTTCACGGCTGCAGAGCGCGATTGCACAATGAGGAGATGACTTCGGTGTCCGAACCGGCGGTCCTGCTCGGGCAGGCCCTTGCCCCGACCAACCGCGTCGACCCCTATCCGGTGTACCGCCTGCTGCGCGAATCCGGCCCGCTGCAGATCCCCGAGATCAGTCTGACGGTGTTGACCTCCTACGCCGACTGCGATGCCGCGATACGCCATCCGGCGTCCGCCAGCGACCGGATGAAGTCGGCGATCGCGCAGCGTCAGATCGCCGCGGGCGAGCAGCCACGACCGTTCGGGTTGGCCGGGCTGGTGGACCGGCGCCGGACACCGGCGTTCCTGTTCATGGATCCACCCGATCACACCCGGTTGCGCAAGCTGGTGGCCAAGGCCTTCGCGCCGCGGGTCATCAACGAACTGAAGGACGAGATCGTCGCAACGGTCGACGGACTGCTCGACACTGCCGAGGAGCGCGGTGAATTCGATGCCGTCAGCGGTCTGGCGTACCCGGTGGCCGTCGCGGTCATCTGCCGGTTGCTGGGAGTGCCGGTCGAGGACGAACCGAAGTTCGGGCGTGCCTCGACGCTGCTCGCGCAGACGGTCGATCCGTTCCTCAGCGCGACCGGCGACGTGCCCGAGGGTTTCACGGACCGCATCGAGGCGGGGAAATGGCTGCGCACCTACTTCCGGGACCTGATCGAGCGGCGTCGTAGCAGCCCGGGCGACGATCTGATCTCGGCGCTGATCGCGGTCGAGGAGTCCGGGGATCAGCTCAGCGAGGACGAGATCATCCCGACCTGCAATCTGCTGCTCATAGCCGGGCACGAGTCCACGGTGAGTCTGATGGCCACCTCGGTGCTGGCGATGCTGCGCGACCGCAGGCAGTGGACGGCGCTCGGGGCCGACCCGTCGCGCGCACTGCGGGTCATCGAGGAGACCTTGCGCTTCGACCCGCCTGCGCAGTTACTCGGGCGGGTCGCCGCCGAGGAGATGACGGTGGGTGACACGGTGATCCCCAAGGGCGACACCATGATCGTGTTTCTGGCTGCCGCACACCGTGATCCGGCCGCCAACGAGAATCCGGACGTCTTCGACCCCGACCGGGCGAACATCCGCCACCTGGGATTCGGGCACGGTGCCCACTTCTGTCTGGGCGCCCCACTGGTGCGGCTGGAGGCCTCCATCGCGTTGACGGCGGTGACGGCCCGCTTCCCGAACGCCGAACTGGGCGGGGAACCGCAGTACAAACCGAATGTGACGCTGCGCGGCATGTTGTCGCTGCCCGTGCGCGTGTAGCCGGGGGCTACTCCTGGACCGCTTTGGCGACCGCCACACAGGTGGTCAGCCATTTGGCGTCGGGCACAGTGTTCTCGTTGATCTCCCACATGGCGTTGTGCATCATCCGGACGATCACCCAGGCCCGCGCCCGATCGACGTCAAACGCGGCGGCCTCGGTCAGCGTGTGGAAGCGACGCCGCACACCTTCACGCGCATAACCGTCCAGCTCGTCCCAGCGGTCCCACAACATCGGGGCGATCTCATAGTGCGGGTCTCCGCTCATCGGTTTGGGGTCGATCACCAGCCACGGTTCACGATCGGCGGCCAGCACGTTCTCGTAGTGCAGATCGCCGTGGATCAGGGTGCCGGCACAGGCCGGGTCCGAGGTGAGGTCTGCGCCCAGCGACAGGGCCTGCTCGACCAGACGGTGCGGGAGGGCCGCGCTGCGCGGCAACGCGGCCAGGTCGGCATTCCAGGTGGTGATGAAGTCGGCCAGGGGACGCAGCTGCGGCAGCGCAGGCACATGGATGCGGCGGTAGAGCCCGGCGACGATCTCGCAGGCTTCGATATCCCAGACATCGTTGAGGTTTCGCGGGTGCAACCGCTCCAGCAGCATCGCCCGGCGATGTGGGTTGGCCCGCAACAGCCGCACGGTGCCGTCGCCGTCCCAGCGGCGCAACGCGAGGTGCTCGTGTTCGGACTCGTCGTCGGGCAACGCGACCTTGAGCACCGCAGGCACGCCGTCGCGGCTGCGTACCGGCAGCACCACCGAGCAGAAACCGTGCATGGGTGCGCCGTCGGGGGTGAGGTCCCAGTCCCGGATCTGTCCAGCCACCAGCTTGGGAAGCCGTTCCACCCAGGTCTGCCAGTGGGGGCCACGGGCAGCCATCGCCGATACCTCGGCGGGCAGCTCGATCACTTCACCATGGTGTCACGCGGTCCCGGCCGACCCCTGTGCCGCACATGCCGCAGCTTCTTTGACAGACTGTGGTCATGGCACAGATCACCATCAAGGGAAACCCCATCAACACAGCCGGCGAGCTGCCCGCTGTCGGCGCATCGGCTCCGGCTTTCACCCTGGTCGGCACCGACCTCGGTGCGGTCGGCAGCGACCAGTTCAGCGGCAAGGCTTTGCTGCTCAATATCTTTCCGTCGGTGGACACCCCGGTGTGCGCGGCGAGTGTGCGGACGTTCAACGAGCGCGCCGCGGCGACCGGTACGGCTGTCCTGAACGTATCCAAGGACCTGCCGTTCGCGCAGAGCCGTTTCTGCGGTGCCGAGGGTCTCGAGAACGTCCTGACGGCATCGGCGTTCCGCGACAGCTTCGGTGAAGACTACGGAGTCACTCTCGTCGACGGGCCGTTCGAAGGTCTGCTCGGCCGCGCGGTCGTGGTGATCGGTGCCGACGGCAACGTCGTCTACACCGAGCTCGTGCCGGAAATCGCGCAGGAGCCCGACTACGACGCCGCGCTCGCCGCGCTGCAGTAATACCGGTTCTGCCGCAACGGTACCGGTCCGCGCCGCCCTCGGGTGGTGCAGACCGGTGCCGTTTCTGCGTCGCGCCGGGTTTCAGGTGGTGTCGGTCGGGTCCCGGATCGATCACGACCCGAGAACATCGGTCACCTTTCGGTCACGGAAGTGCATCTCATTCATGTTGTGCCGCAGTCAAATTGGGAAACAGGCGTAACGGTCGGTAGAAATAGCTGAGATGACCGTCAATAACGGTCATCGCTTTCCGCCTCGAACCGAAAGAGTTGACTTCACCATGAGACGCTTCTGCGCCCTGCTGCTCGGCCTGGCTGTGTTGATGGTGACTCCCGGTGTCGCATCGGCGGACCCGTTCAACACCCGGCCCGCACGCAACCAGCAGGCCGTGGACTTCGTGATCGCCCGCGCGCTGGCCCAGCGCGGTGTGCCGTTCGCCTACGGTGGAGGTGACGCCAACGGTCCGACCCGCGGCGTCGTCCGCGAGACACCCGCCGCCGAGCCTGCCGCCGCCGCGATCCCGGGCGGTGTCCCCGGACTCAACTTCCCGGGCCTGGCCCCGCCGGCACCCGTTGCCACACCGCTGCTCCCCGGTGCATCGGCCCTGCCGGACCCCGCCGCCAATGTAATCGGATTCGATGCCTCGGGCATCGTCGTGTACGCCTTCGCCGGTGTCGGCGTGAAGCTGCCGCGGTCCTCGGGCGAGATGTACAAGGTCGGCCAGAAGGTCCTGCCCGACCAGGCGCTGCCCGGCGATCTCATCTTCTTCGGTCCGGAGGGCACCCAGAGTGTGGCGCTGTTCGTCGGCAACGGCCAGATGCTGGAGGCCTCCGATTCCGGCGTCACGGTGTCGCCGGTGCGCACCGGCTCGATGACGCCCTACCTGGTGCGCATCATCGCCTGACCCGAACCCTCGACCCCCGCGGGGAGGAACTAGTGCACGGGCAGTGAGTCGTTGCGCTGCAGGACGAAGAAGTACGGGCGGGTCGCGCCGCGGTAATCCATCGCGCCGATGACGGTATCCTCGCTCACCTTGCGGAACACATCGTTGATCGGCAGGTTGTCGTAGATCATTGTCGCGCTGTCGATTCCGCGGTACCGGGTGGTGCGCAGCCGAGCCTTGGCGGCCTTGGTCCGCAGCGCGGGCCGCAGCGCCGAGATGGGTTGTACCAGGGACAGGTTGCGCACCAGCGGGAACTTCGTGGCGAGACCGAGCCCGCCGAAGGCCAGCACAGGGTTCAGCGCCCACAGCGCGGTGCCGCCGTCCTTCGGGAACAGCAGGGGGTGGACGGTTTCGGCGTCCACGAACTGCTTTCCCCACCATCCGCTGGCGGCCAGTAGTCCGTCCATCGGATGTGCGGTGGGCAACTCGGCACCGTGCCAGGTGCCGATCATGAACTCCGTCTCGACGCCCGGCGCCGCATCGAAGAATTCGAGTGCATCGGCGGTGGTGGTCGGCACGGTGGTCAGGACGTCCTCGGCAAGCATGCCTGCGACATTACTTGACAGGTGTCAAGTTTTCAACGACGAGCCGCTCGGCGAATCGTCGTGCAGGAGGATGAATCGCGCCGCCTCGGTACGTGAGGCGACACCGAGTTTCCGGTAAGCGCGGTAGAGGTGATTGGCCACCGTCTTGGCGCTGAGCTCCAGCCGTCTGGCGATCTGTTGGTTTGTCAGCCCGTTGGCCACCTCGGTGAGGACCCGGCTCTCCGCCTCGGTGAGCGCGCCGAGTTCGGGCTTGCGCCGGTCCACCCGGGCGGCCCACGCGGCGGCGCCGAGTCGGCGGAATCCGTTACGAGCTTCAGCCCGCGCATGGTCGCGCTGCCTCGCGTCGTCCGTCAGCTGCGCGATGTCATGGAGAGCCCGCGCGCGGTCGAAGGCGTCGTGTTCGGGATCATAAGTGTCGGTGGCGTTCTGGAGTAGATGCAGCGAGGTTGCGGGGTCCTTGTCATGGCAGAGCAGTGCCTCGGCTCGGCATGCCGTGGCTCTCGTCCACCGGCTTGCCCCGGACGTGGCGGCGACCGTCTGCAGATGTTCCACGAGGGGTTGGGCGGCATCGGCGCGCCCGTTGGCGATATAGGCCTCGGCCAGGTCGATGTGCCAGCGGGCCAGCTGCGGAGCGAGAAGTCCGCCGACCTGCTCGAATGACCAGCATTCGGCGAGCGCGGTGACGGCGTCGTCGTGCCGGTGTGCGGTCAGAGCAGCGAACCCCGCATTGGCCAACAAGAAGTAGCGCGCACCGAACGTCGACAGTTCGTCGGAAATCGCAAACCCGAGTTCCAGGTCTGCTGCACTCGCGCGGTCGTCACCACGGATGGCATGCACCCTAGCCCGTAGCGACAGCCAGAACGGCGCGAAAGCCCGTTGGCCGGCCGCCAGACTGAGTGCGGTTGCTTCATCGAGACATGCCAGGGCCTCGTCGAATCGTGATGCGCGCACATATGTTTCGCCGAGCGCCCCGAATGTCATGGCAAGCGAGGATCGCGCCCCTTCGCCCCGCAGCCGGGCGCTCAACTCGGTCAGCGCCGTGGTTGCAGTCCCATACCGTTCGGCGATGGACAGTGCTCGCCCGAGATGCAGACCGATCATCGGGTCGTGTGTCGCGGCCGCGACGAGGTCCAATGAGTCGGGGATACCGTCGACGAGTTCGTTGGCCCGATCTTCATGCCGGGCGCTGATCGCGTGGGCCAGGATGATCTGGGCGACGTGGGAATCGGTCGAGTCGGTTTCGGTGAGGGCCACTGCCGCCGTTGCGCTGTCGATGATCTCGCCGACCAGCCCGAGCATCCCCAGCGGGATGGCCATCCGCGCGTGCACCATGCCCGCCTCGGCAGGGGAGGCGCGGCTGGCGCACTCCTTCAGGCGGTGTTGGGCCATTGCCGGCGCACCGTCGACCGCTTCCAGCGTGGCGAGCAAGACCGTCGCCGAGACGTGCAACTCGTGCGATGCCGGATCCGCCAGCACCGCCTCGAGTCGGTGGCGCGCGGCAACCGCGTCGCCGGCCATACCCAGTTGCTGGGCAGTCAAGACCCTGAGCTGAGCGCGACGGGTATCGTCGCCGGTCAGATCGATGGCTCGCTCCAACAGTCGTGCGGCCGGTTCGGCGCCGCCCCGCGACCGCAGCGTCCGCGCCGCCCCGACGAGATCGTCGACCAGTTGCTCGTTCGGTCCCACGGTGCCGTGGGCACGGTGCGCGAGCCGGACGGTGTCGGAAAGCATCGGAAGATCGGCGAACTCCAGGTGTAGTTGGCGGCGCCGTTGATGTGACATCGCGGCGACGGTCGCGCTTCGTAGCAGCGGGTGTTGCAGTGTCAGCCGACCGCAGTCCAGGAAGGCCAGGCCACTGTCCTCAAGGGCGCACAGTGCCTGCTCGGCGATGGCGGGGCGCATCGACCGCAGCACAGACCAGGAACCGTCCGCTGACAACGAGGCCAGCTCCAGCAAGGTTCGGCCCGCGGTCCCGGTACGGGGTAGTTGTCGGCTGAATATGGCGCGCAGATCGCCGACGAGCGGGATGTGCTCCGGCAGCAGGTGTGCACCCGATAGTTGCTCCGGTGTCAACGCACCGGGCAGGTGACGCAGCGCGAGGGGGTTACCGGCCGCCAGGTCCAGCAACTTCACCAGGACGGCCGGGGCGATAGGGGCGACACTTGCGGCTTCGAGTAGCGATGCCGCGTCGATCTTGTCGAGGCCTGCGAGTTCGACGACGTCGAACCCTTCGGCAAAGGTCTCGGCCGACGGTACCCGGCGGCCCGTCACGACGACGAGGACGGCGGCATCCGCGGACCGTCGCATGGCCAGGTTCAGGGCCGTCCGGCTGGCGGCATCGGCATCATGAATGTCGTCGACGAGCAGCGTCGATCCGGCCGCCCTCGCCAACCCGACACGGAGGATCTCGGCAACTCTCAAGGCATCGACCTCGCCGGCCACGAATTCCGCGGGCACCGGTGTCGGCAGCACCGAGGCGATTTCGGCGGCGGTCGACATCGGCGCTGCGATATCTCCGCCCCGACAGCTCACCAGATGTGCGGTCGGCCCGATTCGACGTGCGAGTTGGGCCAGCGCACTTGACTTTCCGATACCGGGGTCACCGAGAAGGACGACCGCGCGTCCGGCGCCGGTGCAGGACTGCAACCACGCCTGCTCCAGGCGGTCGCCGAGTGTGCCTGCCGATTCCGTACCCACCATGTAGGAGGCAGGTTATCGCAGGTGACGCCGCAGGGCGTAGGACTGCAGGGCTCAATTCACCCCGATGAGCTCCCAGCGGTCGTCTTCATCGACTCCACCCGGAGTGACCTTGACCGGGCGCGTATCACCGCGCCGGTCGGCGGCAGTGCATTCGAATGAATCGCCGACCTCGACGACCTTGAGGCCTTCACCGCAGGTGACGGTGACGGCAAATCCGCGGTCGGCCGAGATTTCCTTCGTCAAGCCTTGCGCGGTCTGCGACAGATCGTAAAGGACATCGAGGGTGCTGAATTCGACATTCTCTTCGTCATCGCTGACCAGCACCTGCACCCGCACCCGGGACCCGTCGACGTCGGCATTGCAGATGAACTTATCGCCGGCTTTGGGGGCCTTGGAGGGCTTCTCACAGTCGACCGCGGACACCTCGCGGTCAATTTTCTGGTAGCTCGCATTGAGTTCGTCGGTGATCCCACGCTCCAGCTTTGCGTAGTCCGGACCGCCGGCAGACATCGAGAATGAGCAACCGGCGATCGCCGGTGCGAGCACTAGCAGCGTCAATCGCGATCTCGTGGGCACAGAATGAGGTTAATCCCGGTCAGGGGGCTTCGGATATGGGTAAAAGTTCTCATGCGCCGGACTCAACCGATGTAATCGGCCAGATGCCGACCGGTGAGGGTGGACTTGTCGGCGACCAGGTCTCGCGGGGTTCCCTCGAAGACGATTCGCCCGCCGTCGTGACCGGCGCCCGGCCCCAGGTCGATGATCCAGTCGGCATGGGCCATCACCGCCTGATGGTGTTCGATCACCACCACCGATTTCCCGGCGTCAACCAGACGGTCGAGCAGCGCGAGCAGCTGCGCGACATCGGCCAGGTGCAGCCCCGTTGTCGGCTCGTCGAGGAGGTAGACCGTACCGTCGTCGGCACTCCTGTCGCTGAGCCGCGCGGCCAGTTTGAGGCGCTGACGCTCGCCGCCGGATAGGGTCGTGAGCGGCTGGCCGAGTGTCAGATAGCCCAGGCCCACATCGGCCATGTGGCCCAGGGTTTTCTGCGCCGCAGGCACTTTGGACTCGCCCACACCGAAGTAGTCGACGGCTTCGGTGACGGGCATGGCGAGGACCTCGGCGATGTTCTTACCGCCCAGCGTGTACTCCAGCACCGCGGCCTGGAAGCGTCGTCCTTCGCATTCCTCGCACGGCGATTCCACCGTGGCCATGACCCCGAGTTCGGTGAAGATGACACCCACCCCGTTGCACGTCGGGCAGGCGCCTTCCGAGTTGGAACTGAACAGGGCCGGTTTCACCCCGTTCGCCTTCGCGAACGCCTTCCGGATCGGCTCCAGCAGCCCCGTGTAGGTGGCCGGATTACTGCGGCGGGACCCGCGGATCGCGGACTGGTCGATGGGCACCACGCCATCGCGACCGGCCAGCGACCCGTCGATCAGCGAACTCTTCCCCGAACCGGCCACCCCGGTGACGGCAACGAGGACGCCCAGCGGGATGTCGACATCGACGTTTTGCAGATTGTGGGCATCGGCGCCGCGAATCTCCAACGAGCCCTGGCATTTTCGCACCGCGTCCTTGAGCGCGGCACGATCGTCGAAATGGCGGCCGGTGACGGTACCGCTCTTGCGCAGCGCTGCCACCGTGCCCTCGAACACGACCTCGCCGCCGGCTCTGCCGGCGCCGGGGCCCAGGTCTACGACATGGTCGGCGATCCCGATCGTCTCCGGTTTGTGCTCGACCACCAGCACGGTGTTTCCCTTGTCGCGCAGCTTCAGCAGCAGATCGTTCATCCGGGCGATGTCATGCGGGTGCAGCCCGATCGTCGGCTCGTCGAAGACGTAGGTGACATCGGTGAGCGCCGATCCGAGATGCCGGATCATCTTGACCCGCTGGGCTTCACCGCCGGACAGTGTGCCCGCCGGGCGCTGCAGGGACAGATATCCGAGGCCGATCTCGACGAACGACTCCAGCGTGTGGCGCAACGCGGTCAGCAGCGGGGCCACGGATGTCGCCACCTGGTTGGCCGCGAGCGCGCCGATCCACTCGGCCAGGTCGGTGATCTGCATGGCGGATACATCCGCGATGCTGACCCCCTCGATCTTCGAGGACCGGGCGATCGCCGAAAGTCGGGTGCCCGCGCATTCCGGGCAGGTCGTGAAGGTGACCGCGCGCTCCACGAAGGCGCGGATGTGGGGTTGCATCGCGTCGACGTCCTTGGACAGGAACGACTTCTGAATCTGCGGGATCAATCCCAGGTATGTCAGATTCACCCCGTCGATCTTGAGTTTCGTCGCCTCCTTGTGCAGCAGCGCGTCCACTTCCTTCGCGGTGAATTCTCTGATGGGGGTGTCCGGATCGAAGAAGCCGCAGCCGTTGAAGATTCGGCCGTACCAGCCCTCCATGCTGAACCCCGGGATGGTCAGCGCACCCTCGTTGAGCGATTTGCTGTCGTCATACAGGGCGGTCAGATCGATATCGTTGACCGCACCGCGACCTTCACAGCGCGGGCACATGCCGCCCAGGACGGTGAAGTCGCGGCGTTCCTTGACGGTCTTTCCGCCCTTTTCGTAGGTCACCGCACCGGCGCCACTGATGGAGGCGACGTTGAACGAGAAGGCCTGCGGCGAACCGATATGCGGTGTGCCCAACCGGCTGAACAGGATTCGCAGCATGGCGCCCGTGTCGGTGGCGGTACCGACCGTCGAACGCGGGTCGGCGCCCATGCGCTGCTGGTCCACGATGATCGCCGTGGTCAGCCCCTCCAGGACGTCCACGTCGGGGCGCGCCATGCTGGGCATGAATCCCTGCACGAAGGAGCTGTAGGTCTCGTTGATCAGGCGTTGTGATTCGGCGGCGATGGTGTCGAACACCAACGAACTCTTACCGGACCCGGAGACGCCGGTGAACACCGTGAGCCGGCGTTTGGGCAGCTCGATGTCGATGTTCTTGAGGTTGTTCTCCCGCGCCCCGGTCACTCGGATGAGGTCGTGGCTGTCTGCGGCATGCGGCATGGAGGACGATGTTGCCATGCGGTGGATCGTGGATGCCATGAACGTGGTCGGCTCCCGCCCGGACGGCTGGTGGAAGGATCGCCGTGGCGCGCTGATCGCGCTCGTCGGCCGGTTGGAACGCTGGGCCGCGGCAGGCGAACACGCGGTGACGGTGGTGATGGAACGGCCGATGTCCCCGCCGCTGCAGTCCTCGGTGATCACCATCGCGCACGCCCCGCGCGCGGCGGCGAATTCCGCCGATGACGAGATCGTGCGGCAGGTCTGCGCCGACGGCGAACCGCAGACGATCACCGTGGTGACCTCCGACGGGCTGCTGGCGGCCCGAGTTCAGGACGCCGGTGCGATGACGTTTCCGGCCGGTCGCTTCAGGGAGCTGCTGGACTGATCGGCCGGATCATCACAACGACGGAAGCGTTCCTTCGATCACCAAGGTGCGCAACCCTTTACGGTCGAACTTCCCACTGGGCAGGGTCGGAATCTGGTCGGCGGTGACGACCACCCACCGGGTGGGCACCTTGTAGGACGACAGCTGTTCGCGCGCGCACTGCTGAACGGCATCCGGATCCAGATCCGCCCCCGCCGGAACCACCACAGCGCACACCTCTTCGCCGCGCTCGGGATGATCGACGCCGATCACCACGCACTGCGCGATCTCCGGAATGGCGGCGATCACCGCCTCGACTTCCAGCGGGGAGACGTTGGCGCCGCCCGCCTTGATCAGGTCGGTGGTGCGCCCGACGTAGAACATCCGCGGATCGTCTGTATGCCGGTAGACCCGGTCCCCGGTGTGATACCACCCGTCCGCGTCGAACACCTCGCCACGTTCGCGTTTGTTGTACCCGGACATCACGCCGACACCGCGGATCAGCAGCTCTCCGGTGGTTCCCTCCGGGACGGGATGACCCTGCTCGTCGACGATCACGATCTCGGTGTGGACGAATCCGCCCGCTGTCTCGGACATGGTGCGGTGCACCGGATATCCGTCGGGTACGTCGGTCATCGCGATGTCGAGCGGGCCGTCCCGCAGCATCGGCGCACTGGACAGATCGCGGTCGGCGAAGTCGGGATGGTCGCGCACCCGCTGGGTGAAGGCCGGCCACCCGACAAGTCCGGTGGCCCGCTCGCGCTCCACCAGATCCAGGGCCGTCTGCGGGTCGAGCCGTTCCATGACCAACAGGGTGATCGACTCGTGTAGTGCACCCATCGCCGCCAGCAGTCCGCCGATCCAGAAGAACGGCATGGCGCAGAGGATTCGGGGCCGATCCGGCGATCCGGTGACGGCGCGGATGGCAAGCGGCCAGGTCGACGTCTGGCGAACCAGGGTGCCGTGGGTGTGCAGCACGCCCTTGGGGTCGGCGGTGGATCCGGAGGTGTGCACCATGATGGCCAGATCGGCAGGGGA
>JBPPMV010000526.1:0-2447 GCA_051306235.1 Mycobacterium sp.
GTGCGATGCCCGACTGGCGGCTCTGGACATTGACGCTGCCGCGGCCGCGCAGGACGGGGCCCTGCGGGCGGCACGGGGCATCCACGCCAGGTCCTTGGAACTGCGGCGTGAGACTCTCGCCTAGCCGGGCGTGTCGGCGAGTCATTCCAAGGCAGGCGCAGGTGGTCCGTCTGATCCGGGGGGCCAGCACGCCCTGGAGGTGGCGCGTGCCGCCGCGGCATGCACGGGGCGTGATGCGGCGGCAGCCTTACGACCCTCGCCGGTGATGTGCACCTGCACAGCCGTCTCGGCAGCACGCCGTTCCACCAGCCCGCGCCGTTCCACCAGCCCGCGCTGTTCCAGCCAGGTGTGGTGATGCGACATCCGGCTGCGATGCCATCCCATCGACTCGGCGAGTTCGTTCTGCCGCAACGACCCCCACCCGAGATCCACCAGGCGGGTCAGAACACCCGAAGTCACCGTCAGGAAGACCCGTGCCGACATTTGGCTGTGGAGACGCCGTCGTGACTTCCGAGGCATAGCGCACCCCTGGAATACGTGCACTCCGCCAGTAGAGTCCCAACTGGCCGGGGCGCCGTCACTGTCCCCGATGGGCATCCGGATGGTCGCGCACGCGATCGTCAAATTCGGCACCGCGGAGCAGAAGGACTTCTATCTCCCGCGCATCCTCACCGGCGAGGTGTTCTTCTGCCAGGGTTACTCCGAACCCGAGGCGGGTTCCGACCTGGCCGCCCTGACGATGGCCGCGGTATCCGACGGTGACGACCTGGTGTGCACCGGCAGCAAGATCTGGACCACCCACGCCACCGAGGCCAACTGGATGTTCGCGCTGGTGCGCACCACCCGCGGCGGCAAGAAGCAGCAAGGCATCACCTTCATCCTGATCGACATGGCCACCCCGGGCATCGAGATCCGGCCATTGGTCATGACCTCCGGCGAGGAGGTGCAGAGTCAGGTGTTCTTCGATGAGGTGCGGGTGCCGAAGGCAAACGTCATCGGGACCATCGACGACGGTTGGACGGTAGCCAAGTACCTGCTGGAGTTCGAGCGCGGCGGCGGTGCCACTGCGCCCGCCCTTCAGGTGATGGCCGAAAGCATCGCCACCGTCGCAAACGAGCAACCCGGACCCGGCGGTGGCCTGCTGATCGACGATCCGGCCTTCGCCCGCAAACTGGCCGATGCCCGCATCCGCACCGAGGTGCTGGAGATCCTGGAATACCGGGTCCTCGCGGCGCTGGCCGGCGGCGGTCACCCCGGCGCGGCATCCTCGATGCTCAAGGTGATCTCCACCGAACTGAGCCAGACGCTCACCGAACTGGCCATGGAGGCGGCCGGCCCGCGAGGGCGCGCCTATCAACCGCACGCGGCCTGCCCCGGTGGGCCCATCGCGGATTTCGAGCCGCCCGCCGACGGCTACCACACCGGCGAGCCCTGGCAGGCCGTCGCGCCGCTGCGCTACTTCAACGACCGGGCCGGCTCGATCTACGCCGGCAGCAACGAGATCCAGCGCAACATCCTCGCAAAAGCAGAGTTGGGACTGTAGATGGACTTCACGCTTTCCGACGAGCAGGACATGCTGCGCGACGGCCTCACCAAGTTCCTGTCCACCCGCTACGGCCTGGAATCCAGCCGGACAGCCGCCAAGACCGGCGCCGGCTGGCAACCCGAGATCTGGCGGGCCTTCGCCGAAGACCTCGGCATCCTGGGCGCCGCGCTGCCCGAGGAGGTCGGCGGAATCGGCGGTGGCCCAGTGGAAGTCATGGTGATCGCCGAGGCGCTCGGCCACGCGCTGGTCGTCGAGCCCTATATCGACACCGTGGTGGTGGCCGGTGGGCTGTTGCAGCGCGCGCAGAGCAAGGTCGCCGACGCCCTGCTGGAGAAGATCGCCGCGGGCGAGGCCATCGTCGCACTTGCCGCCGCCGAGGCACAGTCCGGTGATCGCTGGCAGGACGTGGCCACCACGGCACGGGCCGACGGCGACGGGTGGGTTCTCGACGGCGCCAAGATCATGGTGCTCGATGCGCCGCTGGCAACACATCTGCTGGTCACCGCGAACACCGCCGCAGGACTGTCGCTGTTCCTCATCGAGGTGGCCGACGCCCCCGACGGTCTGACAACGCACGGCTACCGCACCGTCGATGATCGGCGAGCCGCCGATATCGAGTTCACCGGGGTGCGGGCCGCCTTGCTCGGCACCGACGGCGACGCCTGGGATTCGCTGGCCCGCGCACGCGACGAGGGCGCTGCGGCGGTATCGGCCGAAACCGTCGGCAACATGCGAAAGGTGTTGGCCGACACCGTCGAATACTGCAAGCAACGCCAGCAGTTCGGCACCCCGATCGGCAGCTTCCAGGTACTGCAACACCGCATGGTGGATATGCACATCGAGCTCGAACAGTCGGTGGCCGCGGTCTACCTGGCGGTGCTGAACCTCGACGCCGATGCGA
>JBPPMV010000527.1:0-38328 GCA_051306235.1 Mycobacterium sp.
CCGCACACCTGCGCGCCCAGGCGCAGGTATCCGCGCATCAGCGCGGGCACGCTGACCCGGGCCGGCGGGGCGATCTCGTCGAGGCTGCGGCCGTCGATGGTCACCGGCCGGTAGGGCCGCACGGTGTGCTCGGCCGGTGCGCTGTGCCGCCGGAGCACGAAATCGCGCACGCCGCGCAGCTGGCTTCCCGCCTGCTCGACTGGGCTATCCCCCGGGTCGCTTCGCTCCTGCCCGCCGGAAGGGTGCGTCGGCACCGACACGCACCCGGTCACGTACTCGTAGCCGCACCGATCCAGGTAGGCGAGGATGCCGGCCCACATCACCAGCACCACACCGCCGTTGCGGTGATCCCCGCGCACCACGGCGCGGCCCATCTCCACCAGCGAGGGACGCAGGGCGTCCAGTGCCCGGACGTCGAATTCGGTGGCGGTGTAGAGGCCGCCCGCGGCGATGGCGCCGGGTGGCGGCAGCATCCGATAGCAGCCCACGATTTCGCCGGATCCGTCCTCGCGCACCAGGAGGTGATCGCAGAACTCGTCGAAGCGGTCGGCATCGAGTCCGTCAGCGGTCGACGTCAGCGTGAAGCCGGGTTCGGAGGTGAACACATCATGGCGCAGGCGTTGCGCCGCTTCGATGTGCGCGGGGTCGGTGGACAGCAGCAGGGTGTAGCGCGGCCCCGGTGTCCCGGACGTCGCCTGGTCGATGTCATCAGCCGGTATGAGTACAGATGCGGTGCTCATAGGGAGCACGCTCGCCCAGCCGGGTCTCCGGGCGGCATCAGGGGCGTGACGTGTCCGTGCACGGTTCATGAACAGCACAAGCAATACGAAAAAGCGCCCCGGAACGTGTGTTCCGGGGCGCTCTTTTCGTGCTGAGAACGGCTTAACCCTTGCGGGCCTTGACCGCCTCGGTCAGCTGCGGGGTGACCTTGAACAGGTCGCCGACGATGCCGAGGTCGGCGATCTCGAAGATCGGCGCCTCTTCGTCCTTGTTGACCGCGATGATGGTCTTCGAGGTCTGCATGCCGGCACGGTGCTGGATGGCACCGGAGATGCCCAGGGCGATGTACAGCTGCGGCGAGACGGTCTTGCCCGTCTGGCCCACCTGGAACTGCCCGGCGTAGTAGCCCGAGTCGACGGCGGCGCGCGATGCACCGACGGCGGCACCGAGCGAATCGGCGAGCTCCTCGACGACCTTGAAGTTCTCTTCGCTGCCGACGCCGCGGCCACCTGCGACCACGACGCTGGCCTCGGTGAGCTCGGGACGGTCACCGGCCACGACGGGCTCGCGGGACGTGATCTTCGTCGCATTCTCGGCCTGGGCTGGGACCTCGACGTTGACGACCTCACCGGCACCGTCGGCCGGAGCGGCCTCGACGGCACCCGGACGGACGGTGATCACCGGGAGTTCACCGGTGGCCTGGGCGTCGACGGTGAACGCGCCACCGAAGATGCTGTGGACGCCGATGCCACCCTCTTTGATCTCGACGACGTCGACCAGCAGGCCCGAGCCCAGCCGCGCGGCCAGCCGGCCTGCGACCTCTTTGCCCTCGGCGGTCGCGGCGATGACGACGGCGGCCGGAGCAGCCGACTCGGTGAGCGCGGCCAACACGTCGACCTTCGGGGTGACCAGGAAGCCCTCTGCGTCAGCCGATTCGGCGACGTAGATCTTGGCGGCACCGGCGGCCTTGAGGCCATCGGTGAGCGGAGCGGCGGTGCCTTCGACGCCCACCACGACCGCGGACGGCTCGCCCAGAACGCGGGCGGCGGTGATCAATTCGGTGCTGACCTTCTTCAGCGCACCTTCGGCGTGCTCCACGAGCACGAGTACTTCAGCCATGAGTGTCTATGTCCTTTTGGTGAATGAGTGACTGGGGATCGGCGGCTAGATCAACTTCTGAGAGACGAGGTACTCGGCGACCTTCTTGCCGCCCTCGCCCTCGTCGGTGACCTTCTCGCCCGCGGTCTTCGGGGGCTTCGGGGTGGACGACAGCACCTTGGTGCCGGCGTTGGCCACGCCCACCTCGTCGGCCTCGACACCGATCTCGGCCAAGGTCAGGACGGTGACTTCCTTCTTCTTCGCGGCCATGATGCCCTTGAAGGACGGGAAGCGGGGCTCGTTGATCTTCTCGTTGACGCTGACCACGGCGGGCAGCGAGGCCTCCAGGCCGAAGACGCCGTCGTCGGTCTCGCGCTCTCCGGTGACCTTGCCGCCCTCGACGTTGAGCTTGCGCACGTGGGTGAGCTGCGGCAGACCCAGGTACTCGGCGATGACGGCCGGAACGGCGCCGCCGGTGCCGTCGGTGGCCTCGTTACCGGCGATGACCAGCTCGGTGCCCTCGATGGTGCCCAGGGCGCGGGCCAGTGCCCAGCCGGTCTGGACGACATCGGAACCGTGCAGGCCGTCGTCCTTGAGGTGGACGGCCTTGTCGGCACCCATGGAAAGGGCCTTGCGGATGGCCTCGGTGGCGCGCTCGGGGCCGGCGGTCAGCACGGTGACCGTGCTGTCACCACCCTCGCGCTCCTTGATGAGCAGCGCTTCTTCGACGGCGCGCTCGTTGATTTCGTCGAGCACGGCGTCAGCAGCTTCCCGGTCCAGGGTCCAATCACCCTCGGACAGCTTGCGCTCGGACCAAGTGTCAGGGACCTGCTTGATCAGGACCACGATATTTGTCATGACTGTGGTTCGTCCTCCTCGATGAGGCCGGCAGCCGGCCTGGGCATATCACGTTTCATGTTGCGGCCCCCATGTTACCCGTCGGTAACTTTGACGGACCGCAAGGACACCATAACCGGTCAATCGGCATCTCCCGACCGCACGGTCGGTCGGGCATCCGTTCGCGAACCGGCCATCACGGGTTAGCCTGCCTTCCAATGAGCACATTCGGTTCCGTCGACAGCACCGGCCCGGACGGGGGCAGCGATCCCGCTCTGCCTTTGACCGGCGAGCGCACCATCCCCGGCCTGGCCGAGGAGAACTACTGGTTCCGACGTCATGAGGTGGTCTATCAGCGCCTTGCCGACCGCTGTGCCGGTCGTGACGTGCTCGAGGCCGGGCCCGGCGAGGGTTACGGCGCCGATCTGATCGCCGGTGTCGCGCGCACCGTCACCGGGGTCGACTACGACGAGCAGGCTGTCGCACATATCCGGGCCAAGTACCCCCGGGTACACATGCACTTGGGAAATTTGGCCGACTTGCCCCTATCGGATGGGTCGGTCGACGTGGTGGTGAACTTCCAGGTCATCGAACACCTGTGGGATCAGGGCCAGTTCGTCGCCGAATGCGCCCGCGTACTGCGCCCCGGTGGGCTGCTGCTGATGTCGACACCGAACCGCATCACCTTCTCCCCCGGTCGTGACACCCCGCTCAATCCGTTCCACACCCGCGAACTGAACGCCGCCGAGTTGACCGAGCTGCTCGAGGACGGCGGCTTCGAGGTCCGGTCCATGCTCGGGGTCTTTCACGGCGCCGGGCTCGCCGAGATCGACGCCCGCCACGGCGGCTCGATCATCGACGCCCAGATCGCCCGTGCCGTCGCCGACGCCCCCTGGTCGCCGGAGTTGCTGGCCGACGTCGCCGCCGTCGGCGTCGAGGATTTCGATCTGCTCGACGCCAAGGATTCCGATATCGATGCCAGCCTCGACCTGGTGGCGATCGCGGTGCGAACGTGACCGAGTCAGCTCCCCCGGGCTCCGTGCCGGGGATGTTCACGCTGGTGCTGCACACGCACCTGCCGTGGCTGGCACACCACGGACGCTGGCCGGTCGGCGAGGAATGGCTGTATCAGTCCTGGGCCGCGGCCTACCTGCCGCTCATGCGGGTGCTGCGCACGCTGGCCGATGAGGACCGCAGCCATCTGGTCAGCCTCGGTATGACCCCGGTGGTCACCGCACAGCTCGATGATCCGTACTGCCTGACCGGCATGCACCACTGGCTGGCCAACTGGCAGCTGCGCGCACTGGAGGCCACCACCACGACGGCCGGCACCGGCGCCGCAGGCACCTACAGTTCACCGGAAGCACTGCGCCAGTTCGGCATTCACGAGCATGAGACCGCGACGGCGGCGCTGGAGGATTTCACCACGCTGTGGCGCCACGGCGGTAGCCCGCTGCTGCGCCGGCTCGTCGATGCCGGCACCATCGAACTGCTCGGCGGGCCGCTGTCGCATCCCTTCCAGCCGCTGCTCAATCCGCGGCTGCGCGAGTTCGCGCTGCGCGAGGGTCTCGCCGACGCCCAGCAGCGTTTCGCTCACACCCCGACCGGCATCTGGGCGCCGGAGTGCGCCTACGCCCCGGGCATGGAAATCGGTTATGCCGCAGCGGGAGTCAGCCATTTCATGGTCGACGGGCCGTCCCTGCGCGGTGACACCGCACTGGGCAGGCCCGTCGGCGACACCGATGTGGTGGCCTTCGGTCGCGATCTGCAGGTCAGCTACCGGGTGTGGTCACCGAAATCGGGTTATCCCGGTCATGCCGCCTACCGGGATTTCCACACCTATGACCATCGGACGGGACTCAAGCCGGCCCGGGTGACCGGACGCAATGTGTCCTCGGAATCCAAGGCCCCCTACGAACCCGAGCGTGCCGACAGGGCAGTCGACAAACACGTCGCGGACTTCGTCGGTGTGGTGCGCCGCCGCCTGCTCGACGAGACCGAACGCATCGGCCGGCCGGCCCATGTGGTGGCCGCGTTCGACACCGAACTCTTCGGGCACTGGTGGCATGAGGGCCCGCTGTGGCTGGAACGACTGCTGCGCGCCCTGCCCGCGGCCGGCATCCGGGTGGGCACGCTTTCCGATGCCATCGCCGCCGGATACGTCGGCTCACCTGTCGAATTGCCGCCCAGCTCTTGGGGTTCGGGCAAGGACTGGCAGGTCTGGAACGGTCCGCAGGTGCACGATATCGTGCAGCTCAACAACGAGGTGGTCGATACCGCGCTGTCGGCGGTGGACAAGGCGCTCGCCCACAGTGGGCCCGGCGCGGCCCGCGACACCGTGGCCGATCAGATCCTGCGGGAGACGCTGCTGACGGTGTCCAGCGACTGGCCTTTCATGGTCAGCAAGGACTCCGCGGCCGAATATGCCCGCTACCGCGCCCATCTGCACGCCCACGCCACCCGCGAGATCTGCACGGCGCTGGCCTCCGGGCGCCGCGAGCAGGCCCAGCGCCTGGCCGCGGACTGGAACCGCGCCGACGGTCTGTTCGGCGCCCTGGACGCCAGGCGGCTGCCCCGATGAACCCGTCCGTCGAAGGTGCACGCACGTGAAGATCCTCATGGTGTCCTGGGAGTACCCGCCGGTGATCATCGGCGGCCTCGGCCGCCACGTCCATCACCTGGCCACCGAACTCGTGCTGGCCGGCCACGAGGTCGTCGTACTCTCACGCCGGCCCACCGGTACCGACCCGAGCACTCACCCGTCCACCGACGAGATCACCGAGGGTGTGCGGGTCATCGCCGCCGCCCAGGACCCGCACGAGTTCGGTTTCGGCACCGACATGATGGCCTGGACGATGGCCATGGGCCACGCAATGGTGCGCAGTGGTCTGACGCTGCGCGAGTGGCAGCCCGACCTGGTGCACGCACATGACTGGCTGGTGGCCCATCCGGCCATCGCGCTGGCCGAATTCTTCGATGTGCCTTTGGTGTCCACCATCCACGCCACCGAGGCGGGCAGGCACTCGGGATGGGTGTCCGGTCAGGTCAGCCGCCAGGTCCACGCGCTGGAGTCCTGGCTGGTCCATGAATCGGACTCGCTGATCACCTGTTCGGCCTCGATGCGCGAGGAGATCGACGCGCTGTTCGGTCCCGGACTGTCCGAGACCACCGTCATCCCCAACGGGATCGACACCGACGGTTGGCCTTTCGCGCCGCGCCGAGCGCACGACGGGCCCGCCGAGCTGCTGTACTTCGGCCGTCTCGAATACGAGAAGGGCGTGCACGACGCCATCGCGGCGTTGCCCCGGATCCGCAAGACCCACCCCGGTACCACGCTGACCATCGCCGGTGACGGCACCCAACTGGATTTCCTGCTCGCGCAAGCCCGTAAGCACAAGGTGCTCAAGGCCACCAGATTCATCGGCCGCGTCGACCACCAGGGACTGCTGAGTCTGCTGCACCGGGCCGACGCCGCCGTGCTGCCCTCGCATTACGAGCCGTTCGGCATCGTCGCGCTGGAGGCCGCCGCCGCGGGCACTCCCCTGGTCACCTCGACCGCCGGCGGTCTCGGTGAGGCCGTCATCGACGGCGCCACCGGGGTGTCCTGCCCACCGCGCAATGTGACCGCTCTCGCGACGGCGGTGCGCCGGGTGCTCGACGATCCGGTCGCCGCACAGCAGCGGGCACTGGCCGCACGCGAGCGACTCACCTCGGACTTCTCCTGGCCGACGGTGGCCGACCACACCGCGCAGGTGTACCTGGCCGCCAAACGCGCCGAGCGCCAACCACAACCGCGACGACTCATCGTGGAGCGCCCCCTGCCGGATTACGGCTAGACGAGTCCGCACCCTCCGCACCTAGCTCACCTACCGCGTCGAAACTCGCGTACCCGTCGTTCCCGCGGCCTGGGGAGCGACGGGTACGCGAGTTTCGGCGATCCCGAGAGCCTCTTGACAAATATTTTTGTCAAGGGCCAGACTGAGACCATGGTCGAGATCGAGGTGATCACCGACCCGGCGGCCGCGACCAGTGCGCTCGATCCCGTGCGTGCGCGGCTGCTGGCCGAGCTGAGCGAGCCGGCGTCCGCCGCGACGCTGGCGGCTCGGGTGGGCCTGACCCGCCAGAAGGTCAACTACCACCTGCGCGCGCTGGAACGACATCGGTTGGTGGCCGTCGCCGAGGAGCGGCAGTGGGGCGGGCTGACAGAACGCCTGCTGGTCGCCAGCGCGGCCTCCTATGTGGTGTCCCCCAGCGCGCTGGGTGAGGTCGCCACCCGGGTCGACAAGATCAACGACCGCTTTTCGGCCGGCCACCTGATCGCGCTGGCGGCGCGGGTGGTCAACGAGGTCGGCGAAATCTGGCAGGCGGCAAGGAAAGCCGACAAACGCCTGGCGACGCTGTCCATCGACACCACGATCCGCTTCCGGTCCCCGGCGGATCGCGCCTTCTTCACCAGGGACCTGACCGAAGCGGTCGCGGCGCTCGCCGCCCGCTACCACGACGAGACGGCACCACGCGGACGTCCTCATCGACTGTTCGTTGCGTCCTATCCCGCGCCGTCGACCGACGAGAGCCAGGAGAACCGACATGCCCGTGAACCATGACGACGAAAAGCGCTGGGTCGAACTGCAACTCGTGGTCCCCGGCACCCCGGAACAGGTGTGGCAGGCGATCGCGACCGGGGCGGGCAACTCCGCCTGGTTCACCACGACCGAGATCGAGGAGAAGGTCGGCGGCGCAATCCGTTTCGACTTCGGACCCAACGGCAGCTCCGCCGGTGAGGTCACCGAATGGGAACCGCCGCACCGGTTCGGTTACGTCGAACGCGACTGGTGTGATGACGCGCCTCCGGTGGCAACCGAGATCACCGTCACCGCCCGCTCCGGCGATCGCTGTGTCATCCGGATGGTGCACTCGCTGTTCACCGACAGCGCCGACTGGGATGACCAGATCGAGGGTTTCGAATCGGGCTGGCCCGGTCATTTCGCGGTGCTGCACAACTATCTCGCGCACTTCGCGGGCAAGCAGGCGGTGACATTCCACCTCTCGGCCACCGGGGACATCCCGCAGCCCGAGGCGTGGAAGCTGATGTTGGCCGCGTTCGGGCTCGACCACGCCGATGTCGGGGACCTGCGCACCCTGCACCCCGCGCAGGACGATTTCGTCGGTCTCGTCGACCGGGTCTACCAGGACGAAAACCAGCGGTACCTGGTGGCGCGACTGGCCGAACCGACCACCGGCGCGGTGATGTTCGGCATCTGCGCTCCCGGTGGCCAGACCACCACCGGCATCAATGCGTTCTTCTACGGCCACGATGCGGCGAGCAACGCCGAACTCGCCAAACCAGCATGGCAGCGCCTGCTAAACGCGGCGCTGCGCTGATCAGCGGGCGGCTTTCTTCCGTTCGATATCGGCCAGATTCGCCGCCAGCTCGGCGCGCTCGGCGGCCGATGCGTCCCAGGCCACCTTGCGGTTCTTGACCACCTTCGCCGGCGAACCGACGGCGATGGAGAAGTCCGGGATCTCACCCTTGACGACCGCATGCGCGCCGAGCACACAGCCACGCCCCACCGACGTGCCACGCAGCACGCTCACCTTGGCCGCCACCCAGGTGTCTGGCCCGATCCGAACCGGGCTCTTGACGATGCCCTGGTCTTTGATCGGCAGTTCCAGGCTGTCCATCTTGTGGTCGAAATCGCAGACGTAGCACCAGTCCGCCATCAGCACCGAGTCACCGAGCTCGATGTCCAGGTAGGTGTTGATGACGTTGTCGCGGCCGAGGACCACCTTGTCGCCGATGCGCAGCGAACCCTCATGACAGCGGATGGTGTTCTTGTCGCCGATGTGCACCCAGCGGCCGATCTCCATGGTGGACAGTTCCGGGGTGGCCTCGATCTCCACGCCCTTGCCCAGGAACACCATGCCGCGGGTGATGATGTGCGGGTTGCGCAGCTTGAACTTCAGCAGCCGCCAGTAACGCACCAGGTACCACGGCGTGTACGCCTTGTTGGCCAGCACCCAGCGCAGCGAGTCGCGGGTCAGAAATTGCGCCTGACGCGGATCGCCCAATCGCGAACCTCGCCACCTCTTGTGCAACGGCGCGCCCCACATCGTCGTCATGGCCGGTCAGCCTACGCGAGCCGGGCACGGGCTAGTCTCGGACCTCGATGCCTGCTCGAGGAGGAACTGTGCGCCGGCTTGCTGCCGTGCTGGGAATCGCGGCGCTGACCGTTAGTTCCTGCGGAAACACCGATTCCTGGGTCGAGGCCCATCCTGCGACCGGCTGGGCGGCCCAATACGCCGATGCCGCCAACAGCAGTTACCGCCCGACAAACGGGGCGCAGGCCCTGGTCCCCGACTGGGAACGCTCGGTCAAGGGTGAGCTCGGCGCCCAGGTCGCGGTGAGCTCCGGGGGTTCGGGCAGCTATCTGGCCGCCAACGGGCAGACCGCGGACGGCTGTTCGCTGATGGTCTGGGAGGCCGACAACAACGCCCGCCAGCGCTGGTGCACCCGGCTGTGGCAGGGCGGCGGTCTGTCCAGCCCGCTCTTCGACGACTTCGACAATCTCTATATCGGTCAGCCCGGCGCGATCATGTCCTACCCCCCGACCCAGTGGATCCGCTGGCGGCAGCCGGTGATCGGGATGCCGACCACGCCACGGCTGCTGTCCCCCGGCCAGTTGCTCGTGCTCACCCATCTGGGCCAGGTGCTGGTGTTCGATGCGCACAAGGGCACGGTGGTCGGTACCTCACTGGATCTGGTGGCCGGTGTCGACCCGACCGATTCCGTCCGCGGCCTCGCCGATTGTGCCTCCGCCGGTCGGGACTGCCCGGTCGCCGCGGCGCCGGCATTCGGCGCCGAGACCGGAATCCTGGTGGTCGGGCTGTGGGAGCCGGGCGCGGAAGCACCCGTCCTCACCGGGCTGCGGTACCGGCCCGGTCAGACTCCGATCATCAGCCGCGAATGGACCAGTTCCGCGGTCGGCGGCGGACCGATCGCCAGTCCGGTGCTGTCCCCCGACGGCGCCACCGCCTATGTCAACGGCCGCGATGGCCGACTCTGGGCGGTGGCCACCGCCGACGGTCAAGCGAAGTGGTCGGTCGATCTGGGTTATCAACCGCAGACCCCACCCTCGGTGTCCCCGCAGGGTGCGATCGTCGCCGGTGGCGGTCCCGGTGCCCGGCTGACCGGTATCACCGACACCGGCACATCCGGCGAGATCGTCTGGACGCGTGAAGATGTGGAACCTCTGACGACGACCAGCCAGGCCGGTGCGGAGACCGGGTACGCGGTGGTCCGCGATGGTGAACGGGGCCAGGCGCTGCTGGTGTTCGACCCCGTCGAGGGTGCCACCCTCAACCGCTACCCGCTCCCGGAGGCCACCGGCGCGCCGGTCGGGGTGTCGATCGGCCATGACGGCCGGGTCATCACCGTCACCAGCGACGGCCAGGTCTTCGGGTTCGCGCCCGCCTGAGCACCGAGCGGATCAGGCGAGCAACGGGGCGACGACCGCCCGCGGCACCGACACCTGGGTCGCTCCGGCCGATTCGGGCAGCAACTCGCCCTGCCCGAAGAAGAAGATCACCGCGTCATCGGTGATCGCGAAGTTCTGGTAGTTGGCCGGATCCAGACCGGACGCCGGCAGCACCGGATCCGGCATCCCGGACTGCATCGCGAGGTCGGCCTGGACCACCGGGAAGATCACCGGCAGCGGATCGGTGCCCTCGCGGAACAGGCTCTCGAACGTGATCGGCTTGCGGTAGGCCTGATCCCAGGTGAAGGCCTTGTAGAACGTCTGCGGGTGCGCGCCGCCGACGTTCTGGTAGGTGGTGAACACCACCGACTGTGTGCCGCGCGGCGGGACCGCGGAGCTGTACTGGTTCGACGTGGTGTCCAGCTCGTAGGGCATCCCGCGGAAGTCAGGGCTCATTGCCACGTTGAGGAAGCCGTCACGGGTCTGCTTGACGTAGTCCAACACGGGCTTCTGGTCCGGAAAGTCGGACGGGAAGGTGATGTTCAGGTTGTACGCCGGGTCGGTCTGCTGAATCTGACAGGTGAATCCGGGTCCGGGAATTGCGCCCACGTCCTCGCATTTCTGTGGCGCGGCTGACGCCGTCGCGGCACCCGAGAGGACGGTTGCGGCTGCTGCCAGAACCGATACGGCCAGCGTGGGTACGCGCATCTGGGGGATCCTCCGGGAAGCGGGAGCGGCACAAGCGCCGCTGCCGCCCAGGGTACCTGTGGCCTTATCGGGACGGTCGGCAAATGAACGCCACCGCACGGCTGGCCGCTCCGGTGCCGATCCGGGCGATCACCACCGACAGTTGCTGTGAACCGCGCAACTTGAGCCGCCGCCGCAACGCGTCCGGGTCCACGTCGAGCCCGCGCACCAGGATCTCGACCGCCCCGGCGTCCCGGGCCGCCAGTTCGCGCCGCAGCCGTTTCTCGTCGAATCCGATCTCGCCGAGAACCTCGAAACCCCTTACCCCGGTGGGCAGTTCGTCGCCGGACAGATATGCGATATCGGGATCGAGCTGCCACAATCCGTGCCGGGTGCCGTACTGACGGACCAGACCCGCCCGCACCACCGCACCGTCGGGGTCGATGATCCACCGTCCGGCCGGGGCCACCGAACATTCGTCGGGGTCGGCGTCGGTGATCTGTTCACCGCGGTCCAGCACGGTGGCACGCCGGCGCACCCCGGGTTCGCCGAGGCCCGGTGACCACAGGCACGCCTCGCGCACGCTGCCGGCCAGCGAGCACAGCTCGATCTCGCCGTCGAAGCCGAGATCCGGAAGCTGGTCGAAAGCGATTCCGGGCGCGCACTTCACGACCAGATCGCGCCTCCGGTAGGTGTCGAACAACGCGTCCAGCGGTGGGGTGTAGGCGCGCGGATCGAAGCGGCGTCGGCCGCCGGTGCGCCGACCCGGGTCGGCCAGCACGACCGTGTCCCGGGTCACCGGCTGCAACGCGTCGGCGCGACACAGCTCGACATCGGGAACGTTGTTGCGCGCCATGGCCAATCGCACCGGGTCGATATCGCTGCCCACCAGCAGATCGGCCACTGAGCGCAACGCGGCGAGTTCCGCGCCGACCGAACAGGTCACATCGTGCACGCGGGCACCGACCAGTCGCCCGGCCCGGTGCGCAGCGACCGCTTCGGCGGTGGTCTGCTGCAGCGCATCGTCGGTGAACAACCAGGACGACGCGTCGGCGAACTTGGCTGCCGCGCGGCGCCTCAGCAAGGTCGTCTCCACCAGCACGGCGGTGCGGTCACCGAAACGTGTTCGTACCGTGGCGATATCAGCGACCTGACCGGTGCCGCTCAATCCCAGGCCGGCCACCTCGGCCAGCGCTCGCCGACCGTCGTCGCCACACAGGTAGGCGACATCATCGACGGAGAAGGCTACGACGGCTTGACCCCGGTGACCATCACGTTGTAGAACCAGCCCTTCGGCACGACGCGTCGCCACACGTTGGCGTCCACCCAACTCAGCGTCGTCCAGCTGTTGAACGCGAACCTCGCCCAGCCCCAGCCCAACCGGCCCGGAGGCACCGAGGCCTCGAAGGTCCGGATCGGCCAGCCGAGCATGGCGGCGGTGAATTCCTCGCTGGCAGTGGCCACTTCGACGGCACCGGCGTTGGTCGCCATCCGCTCCAGATCCGCCGGATCGAAGGTGTGCAGGTCCACCACGGCCTCCAGGGCCGCGGCCCGCGAGGATTCGTCCAGTTCGGCCTGCGGACGGCGCCAGCCCTCCAGCCCGGGCAGCTTGGTGATGCTGGTGGACACCCGCCAGGTCAGCGTCGACAGGTTGCGGGCGTACACATTGCCCGCACTGGTGGGCTCACCGGCGAAGACGAACCGGCCGCCGGGCTTGAGGATGCGCACGACCTCGCGCAGCGACTTCTCCACATCGGGGATGTGGTGCAGCACGGCGTGACCGACCACCAGATCGAAGGTGTTGTCCTCATACGGGATGCCCTCGGCGTCGGCGACCTTGCCGTCGATGTCCAGTCCGAGGCCCTGTCCGTTGCGGGTGGCGACCTTGACCATGCCCGGGGACAGGTCGGTGACCGATCCGCGGCGGGCCACCCCGGCCTGGATCAGATTGAGCAGGAAGAACCCGGTGCCGCAGCCCAGCTCGAGCGCGCGGTCATAGGGCAGTTCGCGCTGGACCTCATCGGGGACGATGGCGTCGAAGCGGCCGCGCGCGTAATCGATGCAGCGCTGGTCATAGGAGATCGACCACTTGTCGTCGTAGGTCTCGGCTTCCCAGTCGTGGTAGAGCACCTGGGCCAGCTTGGTGTCTTTCAGCGCGGCCTCGACCTGCTCGGCGGTGGCATGCGGATTCGGTGTGAGCTCCTCGTCGGCGCCGACGTGAGGAGTATGGTCCGTGCTCGTCATACCCCGCAGCCTAACGGCCGAGGGTCGCTCCGAAGACCTCGACGTATCGGCGTACGCCCTCACCTGCGTCGATCCCCGCCGCGGTGCCGTTGATCATCGCCTTTGCGCCGGCGAGGACGTGTGCGGGCGCCTCGGCGTGCCGGCGAGCCCAGCTCAGCGCCGCGTCGTAGACACCGTCGGGGGCCACCAGCTCGTCGACCAGCTCGAGGGTCATGGCCTCCTCGGCGCCCACGAAACGGCCGCTGTACACCAGCTCCTTGGCCCGGCCTGCGCCGACGGACGCGACCAGCCGGTCGGTCCCCGCGGCGGGCAGCAACTCGGCCAGCACCTCGGTGACCCCGACCTTGACGTTGTCCCCGGCGATCCGCCAGTCCGCCGCCAGGGCCAGTGCCAGTCCCGAGCCCAGCGCATAACCAGTGACCGCGGCGACCGTCGGCTTCGGGATCGCGGCGACGGCGTCGAGTGCCGCGCGGCAGGCCGCGGTGACGCTCTCGGCGTCGGCGATCCCGAGTCGGCGCAGTTCCGGGATGTCGTCACCGGCGCTGAAGACCTCATGTCCGCCGAACACGATGACGGTGCCGACATCGTCACGACCGCCGAGCTCACCGGCGACGGCCGTGATCTCGCGGTACATCTGCCGGGTGAGCGCATTGGTCGGCGGCCGGGACAGCACCAGGGTGCCGATGCCGTCCTGCACCGCGCAGGAGACGAACTCGCTTCCCGCCCCGGAGGCGGCCAATTCAGTCATGTGCGCTCGGCGTCCTTGTAGCCCTGCGGGGCGCGCCGGTTCCGGGCCTCGTTGTAGCGGGCGCCGTCGAAGAATTCGATGTCCCAGTCGCCGCTGCCCTTGTCCGCGGTCAGACTCGGCTCCATCGCCACGATCCTGCGTTCGGTGGCCAGCACGTCGGCCACACTGCGCCCGTTGACCGAGTCGAGCTGTGACCACGTCGGTGGCAGCAGGAACGAGCGCCCCTCGGCGAACTCGTCGAGTGCGGCCTGCGGGGTGGACCAGAACGCCCGGTCGCTCTCGGTGTTCTCACCGTCCGCGCGCTGGCCGTCCGGAATGGCGCCGACGAAGAAGTAGGTGTCGTAGCGGCGGGTGCGCTCCTCTTTGGGGGTGACCCAGTTGGCCCACGGCCGCAGCAGATCGGCGCGCAGGACCAGCTTCTCGGCGCGCAGGAAGTCCGCGAAGGACAGCGAGTTGTTGGCCAGTGCCGCGCGCTGCTCGCGGTACACCGACGCGTCGTCGACGAGGATGTCGGAGTCATCTGCCGGACCGGCGAACAGCACCCCGGATTCCTCGAAGGTCTCCCGGGCCGCGGCGCACACCAGCGCCTCGGCCAGGTCGACATCGACGTTCAGCCGCTCGGCCCACCAGGTGGGTTCCGGTCCGTACCAGGCGATGTTGGTGCCCCGATCGCGCTCGTCGACCCCACCACCGGGAAACACCATCACGCCGGCCACGAAGTCCATCGCCGAGTGCCTGCGCATCAGGAAGATCTCCAGGGACTCCGGGGTGCCGGCGTCGCGCAGCAGCATCACCGTGGAGGCGGGCCGGGGAACCAGCGGGTCAGCAGTGTCGGTCATGCGCCGGCCTCGCAGGCTCGGTCGGCGCATGCAGTGCCGATGATTCGCTCGCAAGCTTCGCTCATGCTCGCCTCCTGTGCGCCGCGCGGGTGCGGGTCCGACGGGCGAAGTACCGACCGTCGATGTAGTCCAGGGCGATCGACTGCCCGAACGCCGTCGACAGATTCTCCGCGGTCAGTACGTCGGTGAGCAGCCCGGCCCCGACGACACTGCCCTCCGAGAGCAGCAGGCAATGGCTGAACCCGGGCGGGATCTCCTCGACGTGGTGGGTGACCAGGACGATGGCCGGTGCGTCGGGATCGGCGGCCAGATCGGCCAGCCGGGAGACCAGTTCCTCGCGGCCGCCCAGGTCCAGTCCGGCGGCGGGCTCGTCGAGCAGCAGCAGTTCAGGATCGGTCATCAGCGAACGGGCGATCAGCACCCGCTTGCGCTCCCCCTCGGACAGCGTGCCGTAGGAGCGTTCGGCCAGATGCTCGGCGCCCAGGCTTTCGAGCATGTCGACGGCCTGCTCGTAGTCGACATCGTCGTACTTTTCCCGCCAGCGGCCCAGCACCGCATACCCGGCCGAGACCACCAGGTCGCGCACGATCTCGTCGTCGGGAATCCGTTGGCTCAGAGCCGAACTGCTCAGCCCGACCCGGGACCGCAGCTCCGACATGTCGGTGCGCCCGAGGCGCTCGCCGAGAACGAACGCGGTACCCGAGGACGGGTGCTCGATGGCGGCCGCCATCCGCAACAGCGAGGTCTTGCCCGCCCCGTTCGGCCCGATCACCACCCAGCGTTCGTCGAGTTCGACGGCCCAGTTGATGGGCCCGACGAGGGTCTTGCCCCCGCGGCGCAGGGTGACCTTGGCGAAATCGATCAGCAGGTCGGGGTCTGCAATGGGCTCGTCTGCTGGCACCCGCTCATCGTAGTGTCGTCGCCCTTGACCGAACGGCGCCGCCCACGGTCGCCCGTCTTCATTTCCCGTCGCTCCGCTCGCCCGGCACCATTTTCCCGTCGCTCCGCTCGCCCGGCACGATTTTCCCGTCGCTCCGCTCGCCCGGCACCATTTTCCCGTCGCTCCGCTCGCCCGGGTGCGCCGAAGTCGTGGAACAGCAGCCGTCGCGGCATGTGCCGCAGGATCAGTTGCACCAGCGGGCCGATGCCGAACGCGTAGATGACGGTCCCGACGCCGACGGTGCCACCGAGTAGCCACCCGAGGGTGAGCACGGTGGCCTCGATGGCGGTGCGGATCACGCGCACCGACAGTCCGGTGCGGGCCACCAGGCCGGTCATCAAACCATCCCGCGGGCCCGGGCCGAGTCCAGCGCCGATGTAGAGCACCGTGCTGACCCCGTTGAACAGCACCGCGCCGAGCATCATCGGCACCCGCAGCCGGAGATCTTCCGGGGCGGGCAGCACGGCCACCCCGATATCGACGGTGACCGCGATGACGATGACGTTGGCGATCGTGCCGATACCGGGCCGGTTGCGCAGCGGGATCCAGGCCAGCAGCACAACGAGTCCGACCACGGCCGATGCCATCCCGATGGTCATGCCGGTGTGCCTGCTCAGACCCTGATGGAAGACGTCCCAGGGGTCCAGTCCGAGCCCGGCTTGGACCATCATGGCCATCGAGAAGCCGTAGCCGGCCAGCCCGAGCAGTAGCAGCGCTCCGCGGGTCAGTCCGGTGGTCATGCGTGGTCGGGGAACCGGGCGCGGATGGCGTCCAGCTCATCGCGCACCCGACGAGAATCGGTGCGGTCGATCACACGCCTGTTGTAGGTGCCGGACCGCCGATACTTCCCAGCCACCTGAGACATCCAGTTCTTCCTCATGGACCCATGATCATCGCGATGTGGCTTGTCAATCAATAGCCAGTTGGCGCATACTGGCCTCAATGTCCAGCGATATGGGAACCAGAGCACTCGATGTGGACCTACTGGCCCGCGAGCTCGGCAACTGGCGTACATCCAGTTTGACCGGACCGGCCTACCTGGGGCTGGCCGACGCCGTCCGGCTGCTCATCGTCGACGGACGGGTTCCGGTCGGGTCCCGGCTGCCCAGCGAACGCGCACTGGCCGATGTGTTGCGGGTATCGCGCACCACGGTCACCGCGGCATTCACCGCGCTGCGCGAGGACGGCTATCTCAACGCCCGCCGCGGTGCCCGCAGCACCGCGGCGCTGCCGCCGCGGCCTACCCTTCCCACCACGGCCGGCACGCCGTCGATCAGTCTGGCCGCCGCCGCGCTGTCGGCCCCCAGCGCCGCGGTACTGGAAGCCTTCGCCGATGCCGCTCGCGATATCACGCCCTATCTCGGGGCGCCCGGCCACGAACTGACCGGGGTGTGCGCCCTGCGCACAGCGGTGGCCGAAAGATACTGCACGCGTGGACTACCCACCGAACCCGCACAGATCATGATCACCAGCGGCGCCCAGCACGCCATCGGACTGATCCTGGCGGCGTTCACCCAACCCGGTGACCGGGTACTCGTCGAGCAACCCAGCTATCACGGTGCGCTGTCCTCGATCTCCGCCTCCGGTGCCCGAGCGGTACCGGTGGCGCTCAACGAGAACGGTTGGGAGCTGGATGCTTTGCATGCCGCCATCCGCCAGCTCGCACCGGTGCTGGCCTACTTCATCCCCGACAATCACAACCCGACCGGCTTCACCATGCCGGTGGACGAGCGCAAGCGGCTCGGCCACATCATCTCCGAGACGCGCACCCGCACCATCGTCGACGAATCGATCCTCGACATGTGGCTGGACGACGCGCCGCCGGCCCCGCTCGCCGCATCGGTGACCGCCCGGCCCGATCTGGTGCTCACCATCGGGTCGATGTCGAAGTCGTTCTGGGGCGGACTGCGCATCGGCTGGATCCGCGCCGAACCCGCCACCCTGGCAACCATCGCGGCGCACCGCGCATCGGTGGACCTCGGCACTCCCATCCTGGAACAGCTCACCGCGGCACGACTTCTCGCGGTTCGCGGTGAGGTGCTGCCAGAGCGCCGGCAGATCCTGAGTGAGCGCCGGGCATTCCTGGTCGATCTGCTGGCCCGCCGGCTGCCCGACTGGCATCCCGGTCCGGGTCGGGGCGGAATGTCGCTGTGGGTGCAGCTGCCCGCGCCGATGAGCACCGCTCTGTCGGCCGCGGCGTCGCGGCTCGGACTGGACCTTCCGGCCGGACCACGGTTCGGCGTGGACGGCACACTGGAACGCTTCATCCGGGTGCCCTACGCGCTGCCCGAACCACAACTGGAAGAGGCCGTGGACCTGATGGCGCGCGCCTGGCAGTCCATCACCGGTGTCGCGGTGGCGCCCGAGACGCACGCTGTGGTGGTCTGACTCAGCTGTCGGGGATGTCGACCCGGCGCGCGGTACCGTCCTCGGCGTCGGCGGCCTCGATCTCACCGCGGGTGACCCCGAGGATGAACAGCACGGTGTCCAGGTAGGGATGGCTCAACGAGGCATCGGCGACCTCCCGCAGCGCGGGTTTGGCGTTGAAGGCCACACCGAGCCCGGCGGCCGACAGCATGTCGATATCGTTGGCGCCGTCACCGACGGCGACCGTCTGCTCCATCGGCACGCCCACCTGCTGGGCGAAATCGCGCAGCGCCTTGGCCTTTCCGGGCCGGTCGATCACCTGACCGATCACCCGCCCGGTGAGCTTGCCGTCGACGATCTCCAGCTCGTTGGCCGCGACGAAGTCCATCATCAGGTCGTGGGCGAGCGGCTCGATCACCTGACGGAAACCGCCGGAGACGATGCCGCAGTGATAGCCCAGCCGCCGCAAGGTCCGGATGGTGGTCCGCGCTCCGGGCGTCAGTTCGATCTGATCGGCGACCTCGTCAAGCACCTCGGCGGGTAGACCGGCCAGCGTGGCGACCCTCTTGTGCAGTGACTCGGCGAAATCCAGTTCACCGCGCATCGCGGCCTCGGTGACCTCGGCGACCGCGGCCAGCGCACCCGCCCGGTCGGCCAGCATCTCGATGACCTCACCCTGGATGAGGGTCGAATCGACGTCGAACACGATGAGCCGCTTGGTCCGTCGCGACAGGCTGTAGTCCTCCAGCGCGATATCGACACCGAGGGCGACGGCGGTGCGGGCCATCACGTTCTGCAGCTGGGCGTATGCCGCACCGCGCGGCACCGAGACACGTAACTCCAGGCCGGTCACCGGATAGTCGGACACCCCACGGATGAAGTCGATGTTGACCCCGAGGGCGGCGACCTCCTGTGCCACCACACCGAATGCCTCGGCGGTGATGGGCCGGCCCAGCACCACAATGGTGTGCGTGGAGGGCTCTTGCAGCACCGGCTTGTCATCGCTGCGTTCGATGGCCACATCGAGGCCCACGCCATGGATGGCGGCGCGTACCTCGTCGGCGAAATCGCTACCGTCGGCCACCCCGGAATCCACCGACACCAGCACACCGAGGGTGAGCCGGTCGCGGATCACGACCTGTTCGACGTTGAGCAGATCCACCTGATGGCGCGACAGCACCTCGAACAGTGCGGATGTCACACCGGGCTGATCTACCCCGGTGACGGTGATCAACAACGACGAACGCTTGCGCGAGGGGTCGACTGACTGCGAGGCCGTCGGCACACTCACCTCCGTTAGATGCCTCGAATCAGCTGATACCCATGACGCCGGTCCGGATCAGGTGCGGACTTCCACGTCGTCGATCCTGGTGACATCGCCATCGTCGGGTCCGTGTGCTCGGCCGATGTGCGCCTCAGCGCGCATCCGCTCCACCATGTGCGGGTAGTGCAGCTCGAATGCCGGCCGCTCAGAACGGATCCGGGGCAGCTCGGTGAAGTTGTGCCGCGGGGGCGGGCAGCTGGTGGCCCACTCCAGGGAGTTGCCGTAGCCCCACGGGTCGTCGACCACGACGGGCTCGCCGTAACGCCAGCTCTTGAACACGTTCCAGACGAACGGCAGCGTCGACACGCCCAAGATCAGTGCCCCGACGGTGGAGATCACGTTCAGCGTCGTGAAACCGTCACTGGGCAGGTAGTCGGCGTAGCGACGCGGCATCCCATCATTGCCCAGCCAATGCTGAACCAGGAAGGTCGCATGGAAGCCGATGAACGTCAGCCAGAAGTGCAACTTGCCCAGACGCTCGTCGAGCAGCCGTCCGGTCATCTTCGGGAACCAGAAGTAGATGCCCGCATAGGTGGCGAACACGATGGTGCCGAAGAGCACGTAATGAAAGTGCGCGATCACGAAATAGCTGTCGGTGACCTGGAAGTCCAGCGGCGGGCTGGCCAGCAGCACACCCGACAGGCCACCGAGCAGGAAGGTGATCAGGAAGCCCACCGAGAACAACATCGGGGTCTCGAAGGTCAACTGCCCCTTCCACATCGTGCCTATCCAGTTGAAGAACTTGACGCCCGTCGGCACCGCGATCAGGAACGTCATGAACGAGAAGAACGGCAGCAGCACCGCACCGGTGGCGTACATGTGGTGTGCCCACACCGCCACCGACAGCGCCGCGATACCCAGCGTCGCGTAGATCAAGGTGGTGTACCCGAAGATCGGCTTGCGGCTGAACACCGGGAAGATCTCACTGACGATGCCGAAGAACGGCAGCGCGATGATGTACACCTCGGGGTGGCCGAAGAACCAGAACAGGTGCTGCCAGAGCAGCACACCGCCGTTGGCCGGGTCATAGATGAGGGATCCGAGATGTCGGTCCGCGAGCAATGCAAAGAGCGCCGCGGTCAGCAGCGGGAAGGCCAGCAGCACCAGGATCGAGGTCACCAGGATGTTCCAGGTGAAGATCGGCATCCGGAACATCGTCATACCGGGGGCGCGCATGCAGACCACGGTGGTGATCATGTTGACACCGCCGAGGATGGTGCCCAGACCACCGACGATCAAACCGACGATCCATAGATCCGCCCCCGCACCGGGGCTATGGATGACATTTGAGAGCGGCGTGTAGGCGGTCCAGCCGAAGTCGGCGGCGCCACCGGGGGTGATGAAACCACCCATGGCGATCAGCGCGCCGAACAGGAACAGCCAGTAGGACAGCGCGTTCAGACGCGGGAACGCAACGTCAGGGGCGCCGATCTGCAGCGGCAACACCAGGTTCGCGAAACCGAACACGATCGGGGTTGCGTAGAACAGCAGCATCACCGTGCCGTGCATGGTGAACAGCTGGTTGTATTGCTCGTTGGACAGGAACTGCAGCCCGGGAACCGTCAACTCGGTGCGCATCAGCAGGGCCATCAATCCGCCGGCCATGAAGAACCCAAAGCACGTGACCACGTACATCATGCCGATCAGCTTGTGATCGGTCGTGGTGATCAGCTTGTAGATGAGGTTGCCCTTGGGGCCCATCCGCTGCGGGAACGGACGCCGAGCCTCGAGTTCTCCGACGGGGGGCGCCTGGGCTGTCAAAGAATCCTCCTGCTGCCGCACGTCCGCCGTAGACCGTGTCATCTACTGGGTAGATCAGTAGATTAACCTACTGAGTATCCCAGTACTAATCTAGGTAGTTGTTCGTGCGGTCGAGATCGTAGTCCGCGCTGGTCATCGGCACGCAGCCCGCACTCCGTGCTCGGATTGCCGCGAATATGGAGCTTCTGGCGCTTGCTGAATCGTTCTGGCTCAGTTAGCGTCTCGCCATCGCATAACAAAACGGTAACGGTGAGGGAAGTTGGATTTGGCGCTGCAGCGACCGGGTGCGCCCGGGGCACACCGTCGGTCTGCCGACCCCACCGAGGTCCTTCCCGTCTGCGCTTTGGACAACACCGCAGCGCCACTGGTCGGTCGCAGCCCGTTCGCAAGAGACATCGAAATCCTGCAGGCACCCGAACTCGACGACACGAACGACCTGTTCGAACAAGCGCCCCGGTCGCTTCTCAAACCTCGGCCCGATGTCGTTGTTGGGCACCAGTCCCCGGCTCGCGACGGTTCGAGCAGCCTAAGCTCCGAACGCCCAAGACCGTCCGCTTACCGGATGCGAAAGACGCCTCCAGCGCGTCGCCCCAAACCCGGCTCCCACCGCAAGACTCGGCGAACCGTCGGTCCGGCCCACAGCAGACTGATCATGACCAGCCTTGCTGCCGGAGCGGTCGCCGCCGCAGCCCACGCGGCGGCCGAAACTGCGCAGCCAGGCACGCAGTCGACCGCGATGATGGCGTCCGCCGGCCCGGCCGTAGCTACTTCGGGTATTCAGATCGTTGCGGTGAAGAGTGCGTCCGAGTCGGCGGTCCATACCGAAGAGGTGGCCCGCGGTGCGGCTTTCGCTCGTGATCGCGCTCAGCGAGAGGCGCTGCTGCGGCGCCCACAGTTCGTGTATCCGACCAACGGAATTTTGACATCGACATTCGGAACCCGCTGGGGCACCCTGCATGCAGGATTGGATATCGCCAATGCGGTCGGTACCCCCATCTATGCCGCCGCTGACGGCGTGGTGATCGCGTCGGGACCCACTCCCGGTTACGGCATGTGGGTCAAGATTCGCGGCGCCGACGGCACCGTCACGCTCTACGGACACATCGACACCACCACGGTGCAAGTCGGCGATCGAGTGGTCGCCGGTGACCAAGTCGCCACGATGGGTAACCGAGGGAACTCCACCGGCCCCCACCTGCATTTCGAAGTTCACCTGAACGGATCGGTAAAAGTCGACCCCTCGACGTGGTTGCGGATCCGCGGTGTAGCCATCGACTGAACAGGAGTCACCCCGCCACGAACACGTGCCGGCCTCCTCGCTGTATCGGCTTCCTTGGCGCTCACACCGTAAGCTGTCTACGGACTTAGTCAGGAGGTTCCATCATGGCGCGAGTGCGCGGCTTCGGAGAACTAGAGGCGACGATCATGGATCGTCTATGGAGCCGCAGCGCGGATTCGGGTGCCACGGTCCGTGAGATCTTGGACGATCTGCTCACCGCGCGCGATATCGCGTACACCACGGTCATGTCGACGATGGACAATCTGCACGGCAAAGGCTGGCTCACGCGCGAGCGCGAAGGCAGAGCCTATCGCTACCGGCCCACCCTGACTCGCGAAGAGCACAGCGCCCGCCTCATGCTCGATGCGCTGAGCGGCGGCGGCCGCTCAGAGGCCGTGCTGAGCCATTTCGTCGCGCAGATCGACGCCACCGAGTCGGCCGATCTTCGCGCCGCACTGCGCCGACTGGCGCGCAAGGCGGGGCGGCGATGACCGTTGCGGCAGCATTGATCCTCTATGTCGCGACGGTACTTGTCGCGGGGCCACGACTTCTGCGCCGAATCACTGCCGAAGGGTTTGCACCCCGTCTGGCGATCACCGCCTGGCTGGCGGCTGTCGTGACGGTGATCGGATCCGCTATCGCGGCGGTGGCGATGACGTTGGTCGAGGCGGCGGGGCACTGGGACAGCCCCGATGTTCTGCTTGCTTCGTGCGTCGAGCGCCTACACGCCATTCTGATCGGCCACTCCGGGTGGCCGGCACAAGTTGTGGCCACCGCCGCCGTCGTCGGTGCGCTGAGCGGCCTGGGTGCAGTGTGTCTGCGTGGGGTGCGGGCGCTGCGCCGCATGCGCGCCCACACCCTCGACCACGCCGACGCGGTGCGCTTGGTGGGCCGATCCGATGGCAGCGAGCTGGTCGTCATCGAGGCGCCCGAACCCGCCGCCTATTGCGTCGCCGGACGCCCGGCCGCCATCGTTGTCACCTCTGCAGCCATCGCAGCGCTCAATGAGCAGCAACTGGCCGCCGTCATCGCCCACGAACGTGCGCACTTGGCCGGCAGACACGGCTACATGGTCGCCGCGGTGCGCGGTATCGCCGCGGCACTGCCTGGAATCAGCTTTTTCACCGTCGCTGCCACCGAAGTGTGCGCCCTCCTGGAAATGTGTGCCGATGACGCCGCCGCGCGCCGGCACGGCCGTCAACCGCTCCTTGCCGGGCTGCTGACCCTGTCGGGGGCCGTGGTACCGGCCCACGGGCTGGCTGCGGCAAGTGTGGCGGTCCTGGCTCGCGCCAAACGTCTCACCGATCCACCCAAACCGCTGGTGCAGATCCGCCATCGCATCACGCTCAGCGGCGCCGTTGCGGCCATTGCCGCCACACCTGTAGCGATCGGGCTGCTCGCCGTGTCAGGCGCCCTGATGTGCTTCGCATGATCCACACGAAGTACTTACCCGCCGTTTCGTAGGTCTGCCGAGTCGGGCGCACTACCCGGGGGTTCATGCAACCTGCGGAGGAAGGCGTTGTAGGCCTCCAACTCCGCGTCGCGACCCTCGACGTCGGCTTCCGACTTCGCTGACTGAGACTGCTCATCACGACGCCACCGAATGGCAAAGATGAGCACGATCAACAGCGCCACGGGCTCGCCGTAAGACCACGCCAACGCGCCGGCCACCGCCTGATCGGCGACGGGATCGACATTCCAATTAACTGGAGGCTGCGCGAAGGTCTCAGTGAGCGCTCGGGGCGCCATCATCAGAATGACCCCAATAAAGACGTGCAACGGCATCTCGACGAAGATATCGAAGAACCTGCCGAGATTGCTCTGCCGCACAGGCAACGGACCTGTGGCAAGAATCGGCACGATGAACAACAGACCGCTGGCCAAGAAAAACACCTGCAGAGCCAGGTGACCGCCGACACTGGCCGCGGCCGCGTCGAACAGGTCCGAAAGATACAGCCCGTAATAGCTCAACAGGAAGACCGGAATGGTGAAACCGGGATGCAGTACAACCCGACTCGCCCGGCAGCGTAGCGCAGCTAGTGCGACGATCAGGACGTATCGCCCAAGACCGCGATGGGCGGTAGACCTGAGCAGGAGCTGGCCAGGCGATCCCAGGACCAACAGCGGCGGCACAAGGATTGACAACGTCAGGTGCTGGAACATGAAAGCACTGAATAAGCGATAGCCATAGCTGTCGATGGCCAGACCGGTCACCGCCGCCAGCACGGTACAGCCCGACAGAAAACTGGCGGTCCGCGTCCAACTCCACCGCCGACCAGTTGTTCTGACTTTGTACACGGCGAGCAGATACCAACTGGCCGCCCCGATCGCGACCAGCGGAAGCAACGGAACCGGGGGCGGTAACCAGTCGAACATGCGCAAGACCGACGGCGGATCCGTCGGCAGCGTGAGCTCACCGATCACGACTGTCGTTCCTGCGCACCGATGGGGACCGAGCTAATGTCCGTGCGTTTCCTGCATCGCCCGCCATCTACTGTCCGCCGGCCCCGGTCATCGGTTCTGAGGCGAGGCGGCGGACAACGGGTTCGAGATCTGAGGCCAACAGTGCGCGCAGGAAGACCGCCGCCACACGGTGGTCACGGTCGAGCACTACCGTCGACGGAATCACCGTGGTGGGATACCGGCCGCCGAAGGCGATCATCGTGCGCATCGACGGGTCATAGATCGACGGGAAAGTGACATCACGATCGACGATGAAATCCACTGCAGCCTGACGATTGTTGTCACGGACATCGATACCCAGAAACGCCACCCCCTCATCGCGGGTTGCGGCATACACCTGCTGCAGCTCCGGCATCTCGGTGCGGCACGGTGCACACCATTGACCCCACACATTGATGACCACGACCTTGCCGGCGAAATCAGACAGTGACACCGTGCGATTCACATCCAGAAGGTCCGGTCCGCTGATCGGCCCGGGACGCGACCGGTTTTCGGGCGGGTCATAGTAGATGTCGACCTGCCCACCGGGAGCAACGAACTCGAAACTCCCACCCTGCGCGACCGCACCCGCACCTGTTGAACAACCCGTTATCAGGCCGACGAGCCCCAACACCGCGGCCACGGCGATCCACCGATTCATGCGTCGCCGCAATGGCCGGGCACGCTATACCTGGTCATTGATCTCCCCACACGCCAGATTCTACGTATTTACTACGTAGTATAGTAGCCGGTTTGGCGGCCGACCAGAATGGAGTCAGCACCATGCTCTCGATCATGCGCCTGTTCGTGACGTGCTTGACCACGTTGGCATTTGTGACGCTGGGCTCCGGGACAGCCGGAGCCCATACGGCGATGACCGCGTCTAATCCGGCAGAGGGATCGACACAAGCCACGGTCCCGAACCGCATCACCTTGACCTTCAACGAGGACATCAACGCCACCTTCGCCAACGTCGTCCTCAACGACGCCGATGGACGCAACTGGCTGGCAAACCCTCCGCAGGTACAGGGACCGCAACTGAGTGTCACCCTGGGCCCAGACCCAATCCCCAACGGCGTGTACACGGTTGGTTACCGCGTCTTATCCGCCGACGGCCACCCTGTATCAGGGTCGTACACCTTCACCCTCGATGCACCCGTAACCAATCAATCCGCGCCCAACCCGAACACCACTACCGCTACCGCGCCAGCTGCCCCGGCACAGCCCGCACCTTCGCCAGCCGAAGCGGATACCGGCACCTCGACAGCGATACTGCGGGCAGCCGTGGCCGGCGTCGCCGCAGGGGGCGTCATTGCGGCGTGGCGAGCAATCAAGCGGCGACGCAGTGCCAGACTCAACGAACAACGCTCCTCAACGGATGCGCCTACATCGCATGAGGAACCCCACGCCTGAAGCTTCTGCCTACCGCCGCCGGCGACATGGCGTGAGCCCCGTTGCACGACAGCCGTTATCAGCAGTCCAGTGCGCTGTTCGCGCAACGTACAACCACGAGAATCTCCGCACCTCACGCTGCCGCCGAGATAATTCGGTGTCACCCGCAGATATCCCTGCGCGCGAACGGCATGTCCGGTAGGCGACGCCTGTATGGCACAGGCGGCGCTTTTGACTTGCGGCGATACCTTTGCCACCCAATGCTTTACGGCGTCAGGTCACAGCTCTGTGACAGATGTGATCAGTGAGGCGCCAGTGTTATACGCTCCTCCGTAATACGTAGTTACTCAGTAGTTGATGCTGCTGGCGACCGGTGGAAGGCGCGCCCATGGGCTTCCTGAGAAGACCGCTGCTTCTCGCTGTGGCGACGCCTCTGGTCTCGATGCTGGTGGCCAGTGGTCAGGCGATTGCCATTGCCGAACCCGACAGCCCGCCACCGGACGTCATCGCCAGACTGGTCGGCGATGTCGCGCGAGCCGACGAGCAATTGGCCACGCTGCAGGCTGAGGTCCACAACCAGCAAGAATCAGTCATGAAAGCGCTCCATCAGGTCCAAAGCGCGCGTGAAGCCGCCGGCGCCGCGCAACTCACACTCGACTCCGCGCAGCGCGAAACCCAGGGTGCCACCGATGTCGTCGAGCGCGCTCAGCAACGGTTCGACGATTTCGCTGCCGCCCAGTACGTACGCGGACCGGCCCAATGGCCGCTGGTGCCATCAAGTCCCGAGCAGGCGATGTCCACGGCAGCGGCCCAGCAGGCAATGGGGCTGGCCTTCTCCGAGGCGCGAGGAGTCCTGCAGCGAACGCGGGTCACCCAGACCAATGCGCAGTCAATGGCCCGCCTGGCCCAAGAACGCGCCGATCAGGCCGCACGCGATGCCCAGGCCCGCTACGACGAGGCCGTCCAGGCCCTGCGCGCCACCGAAGCGGCGTTCACCACCAAAGAAGAACAGATCGGCGCCGCAGCCAGCACAGCTCGCCTCGCACGTCAACGCCTGCAACAGGTCCGCCGCTCATCGGCACCAGCGGACGAGCCCGCCTCCTCGCCTACCGGGCAGTCGGCACCGCAACCTGGCAGCTGGGATACCCAATACCCCGCACCCCACAGCGACACCGGCTGGGACACCTCGAAACCAGCTGTGCCTCGTGCCGATTTAAGTGATCCGGTAGCCATCGTCAACTCCGTCTTGCAAGTCTCCGCGGCCTCCGCGCAGCTCACTGCGGATCTGGGCCGGCGGTTCCTGTCCAAATTGGGTCTCATCCCGAGCCCGGCACCGTCGACGGCAGCGACACCCGGCCGGATTCCACGGCTCTATGGCCAACAGGCGGTGGAGTTCGCCATCCGCAGAGGAATGTCACAGTTGGGCGTTCCCTACTCCTGGGGTGGCGGCAATGCCGCCGGACCGACACGAGGAATCGATCAAGGTGCAGGGACAGTCGGCTTCGACTGTTCAGGCCTGATGGTGTTTGCTTTCGCCGGCGTCGGTATCAACCTCCCGAAATACTCGGGAGCTCAATACGACCGTGGGCGCCGTGTTCCCGTCGCGCAAATGCGACGTGGTGATCTCATCTTCTGGGGCCCCGGCGGTAGCCAGCACGTTGCCATCTATCTCGGACAAGGGCAGATGCTGGAATCGCCGTTCACCGGGTCCCAGGTGCGGATTGCTCCCGTGCGATCCAGTGGCATGACGACCCATGTTGTCCGGCTGATCGACTACTGAGCGCCAACCTGACCCACCAGGCGTGCGCACACAGCCCGATGACCTCAACTTTTGCCGACACAGGTCATCGCGGCCTGCGTTCAGCTACGCCAGCGCTGTTACAAGGCCCTCGTCCGCATGCGCGCGGCCACGCCGACAGAGCGCTTCATAACCAGACAAAGTCGAACATGCTGCCGCCCAATAGAATGCGCCGTAGTTGAAGTCGCCAACGAGGTGTTCATCACTTGGCTGAGCTCGCCGCCGCACCCGAGGGATCCGGCCGGGTGCGCCCGGACGCGGCCGTGGTCGCGCGCCGCCACAGCGCGAGTGTCAATGCGGCTGCCGTGATCGTCGCACCAGCCGCAACGACGTATCCGCCTTGGCGTTGGTCCTGCAGAAGATCGACCGGCCAGGGCAGTTGCAGTGACCGATAATAGGCTTCTCCGATGATGTCGGCTCGGTGCGCCGTCATCAGACCAGCACCCAGATAGACGGCCAGTGCGCCGAGCGTCGCAACCACGGCCGACGCTGGTCGGTGCCTGCCGCGCTGGCCGAGGACCGATTCGAAGAAGAGCCAACCGCTGCCCAGCACATAGCCATTCATCAGCAGGTGCGTGGAGTGCTTGCCGACGGCGATGGCGAACAGCCCGCCGAGCAACAGCACGGCAATGCTCGAGCCGAAAATCAGCGAAGCGACGACCGGTCGGAGGAGGAACCGCATCAGCGATGACCCCGCCGCCGCCACCAGCCACTCCCGGCGCCCGGGCGGCGCCCCAGCGTCGGCCCTCGGCAGCGTCAGCAACGCCAGCCTGCCGGGGGCACCAGTAACCAGCAGGACCGGCACAACGGTGGACAGCAACATCAAGACGAGCATCTGGATGCTGAAATCGACCGGCATGTAGGTACCGAGTCCCGACGAAGTCGCCAACAGCAACACCGCGCAGCCCAGCACCCAGCACCCGGTACGCGACCATGGCCACCCGTGACCACGGCGGCGCAGGCGGTACGCGGCGATGACATACACCGCGGCCATGACGACCGCGGCCGTACCGAAGAACAGGTCAAAACGCCAGTCCCCCAACGTCCGCCAAACACTCGGGGGCCCGGCCGGGACGAAACCGATCGCAGCCTCGGTCGGGCCCGGTTCCGACTGCGCCACCGGTGGTGGCGGCGTCCGACCGAGTCCGACCGCAATTCCTACTGCAACACCAAAAATCACCGCCTCTGCCAGCGCCAGGCGCATCATCGGGCCGCGTGCAGTTGGATCGGATCGCAAAGCAGCAATACCTGAGCGTCGTTGTCTCCAGCCGAACACACCGAGTGCTGCGAGCGCGGCCAACTTTCCGGCAACCAACAGGCCGTACCGACTGTCGAGGTCGCTGATCCCCACCCGGATGCCGGCATTGATCAGGCCACTGAAGCCTATTGCGACGAAGCACCACAAGGCCAGCGAAGAAAACCGGCGAACAGCCAGGGCGAGGTGTTCGCCGTGGCGGATGCCGTAGCAGAGTACCGCCAGTAGCCCACCCATCCAGACGGCCCCTGTTCCCAGGTGAATGAGCAGACTGTTCGTGGCCATATCGTGCGCACCACCGGAGGAAGAGTGCCCCGACAGTCCGATGGGCACCAAAGTCAGCAAGGCGATACCCAAGCAGACGGGAACCCATTTCCAGCGCAGCACAACGCTACTGAGCGCCGCCACCGTCGCGGCCAGTGCGGCAGTCCAACGCCAGGCGTTCGTCGTTTCCACCATGCCCGCGGCACTCCAGATCTGCGCCGGCGTGAGCGCGGTGACCGGTCGGCCTGAAACATCGGAAACAGACAAAGCAACCAACAGGATGGCGCTGGCCGCCCACACCCCAGAGGCAGCGGCGCCCAGCCGGACCGCACGGTAGCCCGCCACATCGAGCACCCCGCTGGGCTGCGGGGGCACAAGAAACGCCGCAAACAGGAACGCGCCGACAGCCACCACGGCGGCGACCTCTCCGATAGCGCGGGCCGCCGGCAAGCCCAGTGTGGTCACCGGCCCCGAATCAGGCAGGCCCGTCGCGGTCAACACCTCGTCCAGCGACCACGACCCGATTGCGGCAGCGGTCATGCCGGCCAATACCGCCACCGTCACCAGCGTGGCTGTCACCGCAGCTTGTCGACTCGCCACAGCTTTCATTGGACCGTGTCCGTACGGTGCCGGGCACGAGTTTCACCGGCGGAGTGCGCATCCGGCACCAAGCGGGTGACCAAGCGGTCGAACTCCTCGCCCCACCCGGCATTGTCCGTTCGCGCCAGCCCGCCGAACTCGATGGACACCAGGCCGGAGGTGGCCGAGTGGCGGATTTTGACCCACACTCTGCGGCGTCGAACAATGAGCGACACCAGAAGACCGGCCATCATGGTGATGGCGAACACCAGCACCCAGATCTGGGCCGGGTCATAGGACAGCTGCAGGCTCACAAAGTCAGTCACCGCGTCGAAGCGGACCACGGTGTTGTCCTTGAGCCTGACCTGCTCGCCGAGGCGCAGATTGACCCGCTCCATCCGCTCAAGCCTCCCCTGTCCGATCATGCGCTGGTCCAGGGAGAAGATCGATTGCGGCCTCCCGGAGTCCATTCCGGTATCGCCCTTGTAGACGTCCACCGCCACGGCGGGATCGTTAGGGGCAGGGAACGCTGACGAAAGAAGCTTGCCGTCGAGCTGCTCGGTCGGAGCCAGCAAACCTTCGATCGCGATCTGATTCTTGCGGCGCTCGTCATCGTCAGGAAAACTGCGCGCCGGCGGATCGAAACGCATCGCGCCCGATGACAGCAACGTCTGCAGATCTTCAGGCTGCCACTGCAGCGTCTGAGTACGCGACTGCCCGTCGGGAAACGTGACGGTGAACGTCGGGGCATAGCCATGGCCCAGCAGGTACAACCGCACACCGCCCACCCGAAGTGGATCATTGACCTGCAATCGATACGGTTGCCACACGTTGGAGGTGAGGTCATCACCGGCTTGGTAATCGATATCCGCAGCGAATCCCACGGCCTGCCCGTTGGGCAGGAAATCGGCCTCAAAACCATTCACACGCACACACATCGGGAACAACTCCGTGCCGTCGACTGTCGTCCCTGGCCGGAATGCGTCGAATGCCGCGGCCGACGCAGAACAAAATCCCGGCCCCCCATCGGCGATCACAATGACATTGCCTTCGTAGGCGTAGAGCTTGCCGGCTGCGAGCGAAATCAGCAGGCCGATCAGTGAGAAGTGAAATATCAGGTTCCCGGCTTCTCGCAAGTATCCGCGCTCAGCAGCGATCTCGACGCCGTCCGCGCCGCGACGGGTGACCGCACGCCAACCCCGCAGTCCGGCACGAACCTCGCGCGCACGCTGCCAAGGATCGCCCTCGGCGACGACACGTCGATACTTCGGCAGCCGTGAGAGGTTACGTGGAGCAGGGACCGGTACCGCTCTCAAACCTCGGCCATAATCGGCCAAACGTGCTGTCAGACAACCAATCAAGGATACGAACAATAGGATGTAGATCGATGTGAACCATATGCTGGAGAACACGTCGAACACCTGAAACCGGTCCAACCACGGTCCGACTCTGGGATTGTCCGCGATATAGCCTGCCACCGTCGTCGGATTGACGGCGCGCTGCGGCCACAACGCACCCGGTATTGCCGCCAACGCCAGCAAGAACAACAAGACCAAAGCAGTGCCCATCGAGGTCAGCTTGCGCCAAGCGCTGCGCAGGTACACCACAAGGCTTCGTGTCATGTCGTCCCAGCGGCACCGGCACTACCGGCGACGTTATCGCCGACCCCGCTTACTGTGCGACCTACCGGCCCGGCTGTAGCTATACCACCTAGGGTGCGCCGTCGAGGCAGAGTCGGTGACGCTGCGCGTCCCGCGAGGCCGGCGGTTCTAAGCATGCGGGTACGCACCTCTTTCTGCAGTTTCCGGGCCGAGCATTCGCGTGCTCGTTGCAGGCTTATCTACTGAGATGCTACGTAGTTTAGTTGACCGTCATCGGGCCGCATCGCCTAGGGCGCCGAGCCACGAGTGGCTTCATATATCAACATACTTTAGTATGTTCGTATGATTGAGCCGGTGGCTACTTGCGAACTTCTCTGCCTAGACCTGCCTCATGCGGAGCATATTCGCGCCACCGTGCCCGACGCCGAAACCGTGCAAGCGGCCGCAGCGGCTTCGCGCGGTCTGGGAGACGCCACCAGGTTGGCCATCGCCGCGGCGCTCGTTACCGGCGACGAGCTGTGTGTTTGCGATGTGGCCTGGGTGGTCGGGTTGTCGCAGGGACTGGTGTCCCACCATCTGCGCCAGCTCAAGAATGCCTCCTTGGTCTCGTCACGCCGCCAGGGCAAATTGGTCATGTACCGGCTGACCGAGCGCGGTCGCCAGCTGACGGCTGCCGTCCTGGGCAACGTGCCGGCCCCGGCGGAAAGGGTGACTGATCGTGTCTGACGCGTGCTGCGGCCCCCAGGACCTCGCCGAACTGGACTCAGGTCCCGAAGAGCTCTGGCAAGTACGGGAACTGCAGCTGGCAACGCTAGCCGCGCTTCTGTTGGGTGCGGGCTGGATCGTGGGGCGGATCGGGTACGACGATGCCGCAGTTGCCGTGGAGTTGATCGCGGTGTGTGCCGCGGCCTCGACCTTCGTCCCAGATGCAGTACGCAACCTTCGCCATGGGCGTATCGGTGTGGGCACGTTGATGATGATCGCCGCGATCGGTGCCGTCGCGCTGGGGCAGTTCGCGGAGGCGGCGCTGCTTGGCATCCTTTTCTCGATCGCTGAAGGTTTGGAACATTATGCCGTGAGCCGGACACGGCGGGGCCTGCGTTCGCTGCTGGCGTTGGTGCCGCCGAAGGCATCGGTTATTCGCGGCGGCAGCGAAATCACCGTGGCACCCGATGATCTGGTCGTCGGCGATGTCATGGTGATCCGCCCCGGCGAGAGAGCTGCTACAGACGGGTTCATCCGATCCGGTCAGACCAGTCTTGATTTGTCGGCCATCACCGGCGAATCGGTTCCGGTGGAAGCCGGACCTGGCAGTGAGATCCACGCCGGTGCGATCAATGGCGGCGGCGCAATTGAGGTCGAGGTGACCGCGCTGGCTGCGGACAGCTCACTTGCTCGCATCGTCCATATCGTCGAAGATGCCCAGGAACGCAAGGGGGCAGGCCAGCGGATTGCCGACCGCATCGCCCGCCCACTGGTTCCGGCGATCATGATTTTGTCCGCGCTGATCGCTGCGGCCGGTGCGCTCTTCGGCGACCCGATGCTCTGGCTGGAGCGGGCGCTGGTTGTGCTTGTCGCCGCGTCGCCGTGTGCGCTGGCCATCGCGGTGCCGCTGACGGTCGTCGCGGCCATCGGCGCTGCCAGTCGTCAGGGCGCCCTGATCAAGGGCGGTGCGGCAGTCGAAGAGCTGGGCCGGATCAAAGTCATCGCACTGGATAAGACCGGCACCCTTACCCGCAATCAACCACAGGTGGTCGAGGTTGTCACCGTGGACGGCGTTGGCGCCGCAGACGCGCTGAAACTTGCCGCAGCGCTTGAGGCACGCAGCGAACACCCTCTGGCGCAGGCGATTCTGGCCGCTTCACCCGATGCTCCGGTGGCCAGCGACGTCACTTCCGTGCCGGGTCACGGACTGCACGGCCGCCTCGGTGAGCACCACCTGCGCCTGGGTAAACCCTCGTGGGTCACGCCAGGAATCCTGGCCGGGGAGATCGAGCGGCTGCAGGCCGCTGGCGCCACGGTGGTGGTCCTGGCGTGCGACGGCAATGTGCTCGCGGCGATCGCGGTACGCGACGAGCTTCGCCCCGAAGCGGCTGAAGCCGTTGGCCTGTTACAGCGACTCGGCATCACCGTGGCGATGCTCACTGGCGACAACACCCGCACCGCGCAGGCACTGGCTACCCAAGCCGGCATCACCACCGTGCATGCAGAACTACTCCCCGAGGACAAATCCGCCCTGCTACCGACGATCGCAAAGGGCCGCCCGATCGCTATGGTCGGCGACGGCGTCAACGACGCACCGGCTCTGGCCACCGCTGATGTCGGTATCGCCATGGGCGCGATGGGCACCGATGTCGCGATTGAAACCGCCGACGTGGCCCTGATGGGTGAAGACCTGCGCCACCTACCTCAAGTGCTGGCACACTCACGGCGGGCCCGGCGAATCATGGTCCAGAACATCGCGTTCTCACTGGCGATCATCACCATCCTGATACCGCTGGCTTCATTCGGTGTGCTCGGCCTTGCCACCGTGGTGTTCATCCACGAGTCCGCCGAAGTGCTCGTGATCCTCAACGCCATCCGCGCCGCCCGCACCCGCGCTTTGCCCGGTGTGAACGTCCCGCCGCGAAGCTCTCAGGTTCACGGCGTCAACATCGGCCCACCCAAGCAGGTCGCTGACACCTGCTGTGGGCCGATGATCCCCGACCCGACGCCCGCAGTTGCATCTGTGGACCACGGTTGCGACTGCTGCGCCCCGCCGAGGATCAGCCACACCGGGAAGTGACCGACTTCCCTGGGCGACGACCCAACTTGCTGTGAACACGATGTCACTCAACAGAAGGGAGTGAGTGTGATGACAAGAGTCAGCGACAGCGTGCGAGGGCTCTATCGCGCCGAAATGAACCCTGCCGCCACTGCCGACGACCTAGTAGTGCGGCGGCGCCACCTGGAGCGCGCCCATATCGTGTCCCAGCCGGATCCGTGGCTGCATACGTGCAATCACGCCGCGATGCTCAACTTGTGCTGCGCCAGCACGACCGCCGAGAGGCACTCGGACAGGTGCTGCGGCTGATCGTTGCCGCTCCAGGCTCGCTATCCCGTCGGCAATACCGGCCGCACATCCCGTCGGACTCATGACACCTATGCCGATGCCCGCTGATCTTCGCGCTTTAACACGAAACCTCCTAGGGGCGCGGCGAAGACGCCGAAAACATCCAAGCCGTGCGACCGCTTGGCAAGTCCGCGAAACACGGCGGCTTGCTTCTCTAGAAAAAGCGGCGAACGCGCGTTCCGCCGTCTCGACTCGGGGCCACTACGAGGGCTTCCGGCTCCTCGTTCAATTCCGCCGCGACGGAATCGACGCCACGCTCGGCCATCACCGGTGAACTAGCCCGGTAGGACCGCAGGGCTACATCTTTCCGCGACAGCCGGGGCAGGGGCCTTGCATGTCAGCGCACATAGGACAGTTGTCCATCGACATTGTCATGGACCCGTTGCAGCACCACATCAGCTTGGTCGTGCCGTTGTCGTAGATGACCGCCATGGGCTCTGAGCCGGTGACATCGAAGTAGAGTGCACCAGTCGAGGATTGGCCCTGGCCAAGGGTACTGGCCGGAAGTCCTTGGGGGCTGGCGATCTGCCACAGAACGGGGTAGCGCTGCCCGTCTGCGGTGACGGCATAAAGGTTCGGAATTATTGGAGTCACCGTGCCGCTTGCCGCTCGGACGGTGGCGGATGCTTCCCACACTTGACCGCGAGCCGCGTACCCGGGCAGCACGGCAGCGGATGTCCGAAGATCACTGACGATCCACTCCTGGACGACAGCGCCTCCAGCGTCGGTCAGTTGGTGAGGCGAGCCGAATTGATGATCGCAAGCCATCGCGGCAACAGCCGGTGGAGCGAGAGCGGCCGACACAGCGAAAATCGTCGCGAAGACGAATGTTGACAGGGAGGCGCGGAACCGCATGGTGAGTGTCCTTCCGTACGAGTGAGAACGCGTCAACCAGTAAGTCGCTGTGACCACCAATGGCAAGCCGAAGCCTTCAGTCCCGACTTCATAAGGCATCGCCACCAGCCTGGCGCGTATGAACGGCCGCACGCTGCGGAAGTTCACTGCCCCAGCGTTAGTCACCCGAGTATGGGTTGGTCCGACTTCTCATAAAGATCTGATGAAGATGTGGCCCCAGGTAAGCGACGCCAACAGACGATGACGTGCGGTGGCGACAAGTAACGTGCCGCTGCGCGGCTGGCGTTTGTGCCGCCGAGAACCGAGGCACGGTAGACGTCAGCCCCGTGACAGAAGAATCTCGGTCAGGTTGAGATGTGGTGTCGCCTAGCTGGGTTGCCGTGATGGTGGTGCCATCATCGGACGGTGGCTATCAAGGCGGCTCCCAGAACCGACAGCAGGTTGGCTGCTCGTTGCGCCGCACTAGCTTCTCTTGGGGTCGCAATCGTTCATTTTGCGGTGGTGCCGGCGCATTGGCAGCAATGGCCGCTGTCGGGGCTGTTTTTCGGTGCACTGGCTGTGCTTCAGCTGGTTTGGGCACGTGCGGTGCTTGTCAGGACTACCACCCCGGTACTGGCTGCAGGGATCTTGCTCAACGTGGGGGCCGTGGCCTTGTGGGCTCTGTCCCGCACGGTGGGCGCGCCGTTCGGTCCGCATGCCGGTCAGCCGGAATTGGTTCAGGGCGCTGATTTGTGTGCTTTGTTGCTTCAGATCTACATCGTGATGGGTGCTGGCTGGATCTGGTATCGCGGGTTGCAGGGCGAACCGGTTTCGGCGCTGACGAGTGCTGGGGTGTTACTAGGAGCGGTCAGTGTTGTCGCGCTGGCGTCGACGGTGGGCGTCGTTTCAGGTCAGCGCCATGGCGATCATCACGGTCCTGCGGAGGCCGGTGCCGGCCATCACGGAACCGAAGCCGGCTCCGCCGAGGGGCATCACGGCCACGAGCCCGGCCCGGCGCCGGTCGTTCCGCTGAACGTCAGGCCAGTCGAGCCGCCGCAGGCCCCGCCGCCTGGCGAAGCCACCGTCTCGCCGGCGGCACCGCCGATTATCGAAGCGCCGGCACAGCCCCTGCACGATGACACCAGCCACGAACACTAGCGATACCGCAGCAGCCTGCTTCGGGCTGTGGGGCTTCGGGATGCTGGCGGACCATGATGGGGCTAGCGCTGCAATACGGCCTGGGCGCTGGCTTCGGGTCGAAGGTCCAGACGCCGCAATACCTGTGCGTTGAGCGCCACGACGATGGTCGACAGCGACATGAGAATGGCGCCGACTGACATCGGCAGTACGAAGCCGACGGGCGCCAGGATCCCGGCGGCCAGCGGTACCGAGATGAGGTTGTAGCCTGCGCCCCACCAGAGGTTCTGTTTCATCTTGCGGTAGCTGGCGCGGGACAGTTCGATCACCGAGAGCACCGAACGCGGGTCTGAGCTGGCGAGGATGACTCCGGCGGAGGCGATCGCGACATCGGTTCCGGCGCCGATGGCGATGCCGACGTCGGCCTGCGCAAGTGCGGGAGCGTCGTTGACTCCGTCGCCGACCATGGCGACTTTCTTGCCTTCGTGCTGCAGTGCCGCCACTTTGGATGCTTTGTCTTCTGGGCGGACGCCGGCGAAGACTCGGTCGACGCCTAGTTCCTGTCCGACGGTGTTGGCGACAGCTTCGGCGTCGCCGGTGATCATGACGACTTCGACGCCGAGCTTGTGCAGCGCATCGACGGCCTCGCGAGATTCTGGGCGTACCTCGTCGGCCAGGCTCAGACCACCGATGACGACCCCGTCGCGGACCACGTGCAGGATGATGGCGCCGTGGGCGCGCCATTGCTCGGCTGCTTCGATTTCGGGTTCACCGAGTTCTTCGAGCAGTCGAGGGCCGCCCACCCGTACTTGATGGCCGTCGATGGACGCGGTGACGCCGACGGCCGGCGAGGATGTGAAGCCGCTGGCGCGTGGAACATTGAGACCTCGGTCGGTGGCGGCTTTGACGATGGCTTTGGCCAGTGGGTGTTCACTGTCTGTTTCTGCCGCGGCGGCCAGCGCGAGGACGGTTGCTTCATCGTGGTCGGCGACGGTCTGCACCGCTGTGACAATGGGCTCGCCTTTTGTCAGGGTGCCGGTCTTGTCGAAGAGCACCGCGTTCACGGTGCGCATGCCCTCTAATGCGAGCCGGTCTTTGATGAGCACGCCGCCGCGGGCGGCCCGTTCGGTGGCGATGGACACGACTAGTGGGATGGCCAGGCCCAGCGCGTGGGGGCAGGCGATCACGAGGACGGTGATGGCGCGAACGACCGAAGCGTCTGGGTCCCCGACGATGGCCCAAACGAGCGCGGTGAGGGCCGCGGTGGCGACCGCGAACCAGAACAACCAGCCGGCGGCGCGGTCGGCCAGGCGTTGGGCTCGTGAGGATGAGTTCTGCGCTTCGGTCACCAGGCGTTGGATACCGGCGAGGGCGGTATCGTCGCCGGTCGCGGTGATCTGTACGCGCAGACCGGAATCGGTGGCCACCGTGCCTGCGGTGACGCCATCGCCGACGCTGCGACTGACCGGTCGGGATTCACCGGTGACCATCGACTCGTCGATGTCCGCGCGCCCGTCGACGATGGTCCCGTCGGCGGGAACGCTTCCACCCGGGCGAATCACCACCACATCGCCGACCCGCAGCTCTGCCGGGGA
>JBPPMV010000528.1:0-4252 GCA_051306235.1 Mycobacterium sp.
AACTGCGCGTCCGTGCACTTGGTCTCCTGCATGGCGAGGACGTCGACATCGGCGCGGGCCAGCCAGTCCGTCACCCGGTCCACTCGGGTGCGGATGGAGTTGACGTTCCAGGTCGCGATACGCATCAGACGGGCTCCGGGATCTTCAGTTCTTTACGCAGGGCGGTGAAATCGCTGATGGTCTTGGTGGCCACCGATGCCACCGGGCGGGCGTTGCGCCCGGTCGCTTCGGTCTTGGACACCATGACCACACCGTCGATATAGGGCTGGATGGTGGTGGCGTTCTGCACGGTGGCGACGATGACGAGCTGGAAGCCGAACTTGCGGAACGCCTGCAGTGCCTGTTGGGCGAATTGCGGATCGGACTTGGAGAACGCCTCGTCCAGCATCAGCTGCGCGAAAACCGGTTTGTTATCCCCGCTTTCGGGATTGGCCAGGTTGAAGCTCAACGCGCCCGCCAGACAGAACGCCATCAGCTTTTCCTGCTCGCCTCCGGAGTTGTCGCCGGCATTGCTGTGCGTTCGGATCAGCTCATCGGTGCGCACATCCCATTCGGCGCAGTCGAAGGTGAACCGGTTGCGCACGTCGAGGGCGTCACGGGTCCAGGCCCTGTCCTCAGGAGTGTTGCCGGCCAACCTGTTACGCAGCCGCAGGATATCGGCGTACTGATCCAGGATGGCCTTCTTGTCACCCAGACCCACCTCGGCGATGCGGCGCGAGATGGCCTTGACGATATCGGTCAACTCGGAGACGGCGACCAGGCTGCGCGGGGTGGCGCGCAGCGTCAGCCGGGTGTTGCGGTTGAACTCGACAGCGCCCAAACCGGTGTTCACCCGGTCGATCTGATCGCTGATCCGCCGGGTCTCCTGCTCGGCGACGCGGTGCAGGGTGAGGATGGCGTCCGGAGCCTGCTCGGTGATCAGCCGCATCATCCGGTCGTAGGCGTCGGGGAGCTCGCGCTCGTCGATGTGGCGGCACACCGCCACATAATCGTGCACCCGCTCGTCGAAGTCCTCCGAGTCGTTGGGGATGGCGTCGGGGAACGAGGTGTCGAACGTGGCGATGATCCGGGCCAGCTCTTCGTGAGAGCGCCTGCGACTTTCGGTCAGCTGGTCACGTTCCCGGCGGATTGCGGTGAGCAGTGCCTCCCGGTGCGGTTCCGGGTTGAGCAGCTCCAGATTCACCGGAACCTCCGCGGAGTACCGCCGCAGCAGCTCGTTGGCGGCTTCGGATACCGCGACGGGCGCCAACCGGTCCTGCAGGTCCATCAGTCGGGTGCGGCGCCCGTCGAGATCGTCACGGCGGGTCGCGATGGCGCCGCGGCGGGTCATCAGGGTCTGGATATCGTTCCAGCACTCCTCGGCGCGGACGCTGAGCGCCTCCACGTCGGGATTGTCGGCCATCAGCAGTTCGTACTGCTCGCGCAGCCGGTCGGCGTGGCCGTCTGCGGTCTCGGTGTCGATCTGGCTCCACTGCGGGAACTGCTCGCAGATCGCCTTGCACGCCGCGGCCCGGTCACGCCACTGCTGGCGCCCGGCGGCGATATCGTCGGCGGCCTGGCGGGCCTGCTCGAAAGTCTCCTCGGCCTCGGTGAGTTCGGCGGTCAAGGCATCTAGTTTGGCGGTGATATCGCCCTGGTAGATGTACTCGGACGGTTTGAGTGCGCGGCGATCGTCCTTGATGGCCAACCGATCGGAGTCCTTGTACAGCCCGGATTCGGTGACCGCGCGACGGAAGCGGGCGAACACATCGGGGGTGTCGACGCAGATGTGGTCACCGGCCGCGCCGAGCACGTCGAGCGCCTCGGCCGCGCACGGATGGTCCGGGTTGACCACGAAAAGCTTGCCCGCCAACGTGTTCGAATCCGGTTCGCGTCCGGCGGAGGTCACTCTGACGTGGTGCAGCGCGAGACGTCCGCGCATGTTGGTCTCGTTGACGAAGCGCAGTACCTTCGCGTAGTGCTCATCGGGTACCAGCAACCGCAGACCGACCGAACGCAGGACCTTCTCGACCGCAGCACGCCATCGGTTCTCCTCGGGGCGCAGATCCATCAGCTCGGCGACATAGGGCAGCGCGGCGGGATCGATGCCCACTGCGGCACAGATGTGTTCGCGCATGGTAACGGCGAACTCGGGCAGCGCCGAGCCGACCTGCTCCACCCGCTTGAGCTCCTTGGCGGCGTGGTCGCGGGCGATGCGTGCCGCCTTCTGGGCGTACTCGGCATCGGTGGAGGCTTCCCGGCCGCGGTCCAGCTTGACCGCCAGTCCGGCGGCCTGTTTGCTGAGATCCTCACGCAGATTCCAGAATTCGTCGGCGCTGTCGGGCACCGGCAGGCCCTGCGCGGTGACCAGCTCCTCATATGCCGCGTGGCGGCGGGTGATCTCCTCGGCCTGGGCTTCGGCGCCGGCCACCTGGGACTGCAGCGGACCGACGTTGGTGCTCGCCCCGCTGATCTGGGCGTTGAGTGAATCACCTTCGGCCTTGGCCAGATTGAGCTGTCGGGTCAGGTCACCGTACTCGTTCTCCAGCTGGTCGATGGTGCCGTCCAGATTCTCGATCTGCGCCGGACACTGCTGCAACCGCACGTGATCGGTGAAGGCTCGCACCATCTGCATATCGACCAGATCGATGATGCCGAGGTCGGAGGACTCCGAGGCGTAGCGGATCTGGATGGCCTCGATATCGCCGAGGACCTTGCGTTTGCGCTGTGCGACGGCCAGCAGCTCACGGGCCTCCACCAATGGGTCGATCTGTTTGAGCGCATCGGGTAGCCGGGCCAGGCTGGCGGGCTCGTCGAGCATGAAATCGCGGACGAACTGCTCCAGGCCACCAACGCTCTTGAGCGACTTGGCTTTTCCGAGCAACTGCTGAGCCGCCTCCGAGGCCCGGATCCCGATCGAGGCATAGAGCTGGGCCAGATACTGGGACTCCACCTTGGTGGAGAACCGCCAGTTGTCCTTGAAGGCGCCGTTGTCGAAGCGTGCGGCCGCCCAGCGGTTACAGACCTCCTCGATGTCCAGATCGCCGTCGCCGAGCACGAATCGGCTCGACGAGTCCGAACGGGACTCTCCGGTCAGCCATTTCAGGACCAGCCCGGTGATGCTCCGCCCGGTGTTGCTGGTGTAGGTGACCGCCACCGCCGACCAGGCGGTGCCCTCACCCCGCAGGTAGATGACGTGACTGGAGCCCCCGTCGCTGCGCTGCCCCCAGGCGCCGCGCACGTACTTGTCGACGGTGCGTCGTCCGGCGTTCGACCCGGCGGCGGTGTTATCGCCCGAGGCGTTGAAGTTGCGCCGGTTGAACGGCAGGAAGCCGAGCGAGATCGCATCCAGCAGTGAGGATTTACCGCTTCCGGACGCACCGGCGATGAGGGATCCGCCGGCGCTGATCGGTACCGAGTGGTAACCGTCGAAGACGCCCCAGTTGATCACCTGCAGCCGTGAGAGGTGGAACTGCTCGCTCATTCCGAACCGCCGTTGCGCAGCTGCTCGAACTGCTGCTGCAGTTCGGTGATGACGGATGCCGTCATGATCGCGGTGATCACCGGGCTGACGGTGTAGCTCTCGTCGTCATCGCGGCTCTTGCGCAGGATGTCCAGCCCGGCAAGGCGGGCGATGGCCGCGTCGATGCGGGCGGTGAAGGTGACGGTGTCGCGGTCGGTGTCGTTGAGCACACCGGAGAACAGCCCGTGCACCTCGTCGCGGGTGATGAGGAAGCTCAGATCGCCCCCGGCGCGCATCATCTGGGCCAGATGCAGCGCCAGGATCGAATCATAGGTGCCCAACGGCTCGCGCCGTAACAGCTTGATGCCCTTGGCGGATTCGTAGCGGGCCTGCTCGATGTAGGCGATATCGACCTGCTCGGCGATCCGGAGCTGAAGGTCCAACTCGGACAACCGGACCGACAGATCGGTGCGGTACTCCCGGACCCAGCTGTAGATGTCCGGATCGGATTCGTTGCTGACATAGCGGCGGGTCAACAGATGCTGCAACGCCCAGCAGGCCCGGTCGGGCATGGCCGAGACATCGCCGTCGAAGCGGGGCCTGCGCTGCTGCGGGCCGCGGCCCGCCTGGTCCACTTCGGGCAGCGAGGCGAAGTCGATTTCTGCTTCGGTCACGACGCAACCTCGGAAACCGGCTCGGTGAACATCAGGTGCGGAACCTCCATCTCACGGTCATGGCCGTCCAACGAGCTGAACCGCACCGTGACGGGCACTGCATCGGTGGTGGACGGCTGCTTGAGCGCCCACGACC
>JBPPMV010000529.1:0-3329 GCA_051306235.1 Mycobacterium sp.
ATCCATCACCGCACCCCGGGTAGCGGGGTGTCCGCCCGGGCCGCGTTCTCCGCGGCCACCCGCGGGGCCTGGCGGGCCGGCGGTGTGCGCGACGGCGTCACCGGCACCCTGGTGCCCGGTGCACCCGCCTCCTACGCCATCTGGGACGCCGGCGATCTCGAGGTCGGCACCCCGGCGACGGAGGTGGTGGCGCGCTGGTCCACCGATCCACGGTCCCGGGTGCCCGCGCTGCCGCCGCTGGCCGACGACGCGAACCTCCCGCGATGCCTGCGGACGGTCCATCGCGGCGCGGTGATCCATGGCTGACGTCGCCGCCCCTGGCGCCGACGTGTCCGACGACCTGCCCGCATCCGAGGGCCGGGCCGCCCGGTTCGCCAACGCCGCGCGGCGGTCCCTTTCGGTGCGGGTGATCCGGCTGGCGGTATCGGTGATCGCCGGACTGCTGATGTATGCCAGCTTCCCGCCGGTGGGCTGGTGGTGGGCGGCCTTCCCGTCCCTGGGTCTGCTCGGGTGGGTTCTCACCCGCACTCAGACCACCCGGGCCGGCGGCTTCGGGTACGGCCTGATCTTCGGGCTGGCGTTCTACGTTCCGCTGCTGCCCTGGATCGGCGGCCTGGTCGGTACGGTGCCGTGGCTCGCGCTGTCGTTGCTGCAGGCGCTGTTCCCGGCGGTGTTCGGATTGCTGGCCGTCGTGGTCCGCGGGCTGCCGGGCTGGCCGGTGTGGTTCGCCGCCGAATGGGCCGTGCAGGAGTGGCTGAAATCGAGTGTGCCCTTCGGCGGATTCCCTTGGGGTGTGGTCGCTTTCGGGCAGGCCGAGGGCCCGCTGCTACCGCTCGCGCAGCTCGGTGGCGCCCCGCTGGTGTCGGTCGCGGTCGCCCTGGTCGGGTTCAGCCTGACCGCGCTGGCTCTGGAGATCGCACTGTGGTGGCGACGCAGCCACCCGAAGTCGGCGGGATCGGACGCCGCCCGGCCGGAGGCGGTGCTGCCCGGAGTGTGCATCTGCGTGGTGCTGCTTGCCACCGCACTGGTCTGGCCCGGGGTGCGCCAGGCCGGCGCCGGCGCCGGCGAGCACCCGTCGGTGACGGTCGCCGCGGTGCAGGGCAATGTGCCGCGGCTGGGCCTGGACTTCAATGCCCAGCGGCGAGCCGTGCTGGACAACCACGTCGCACAGACATTGCGGATGGCCGAGGATGTGCGGGCCGGGCGCGCCCCGCAGCCGATGGTGGTGATCTGGCCGGAGAACTCCTCGGATATCGATCCGCTGCGCAACACCGACGCCGCAGCCCGGATCTCCGAGGCCGCGCGGGCCATCCGGGCGCCGATCCTGGTCGGTACGGTGCTTGCCGCCCCGGGATACACCCGGGACTCCCCGGTGGCGACCAACACCGTCCTGGTCTGGGATCCCGAGACGGGCCCGCAGGACCGGCACGACAAGAAGATCATCCAGCCGTTCGGCGAGTACCTGCCCTTGCGCAGCTTCTTCAGGAAAATCTCGTCCTTCGCCGATCGGGCCGGTTATTTCCAGCCCGGTGACGGCAACGGTGTGGTGCAGGCCGCCGGTATCCCCATCGGGGTGGCCACCTGCTGGGAGGTGATCTTCGACCGGGCTGTCCGCGAGTCCGTCCTCAACGGAGCCCAGCTGCTCGCGGTACCGGCCAACAACGCGACCTTCGATGCGGCCATGAGCGAACAGCAGCTGGCGTTCGCGCGGCTGCGCGCCGTCGAACACGATCGGTACGTGGTGGTGGCCGGAACCGTCGGGATCAGCGCGGTGGTCGCCCCCGACGGTCACGCGCTGGCCCATACGGAGTTCTTCGAGCCCGCCTACCTCGATATGCCGGTGCGGCTCAAATCCAACATCACCTTCGCCACCGACTGGGGCCCGATCGTGCAATGGGTCCTGGTGGGAATCGGCCTTGCGGCTGTGATCGCCGCCATGCTGCACAATGGGAAGTTCGTGCGCAGACGGCAGCAGGCCGGGATGCGCACCCGAGGCGGCCCGCAGGACGCGGCCACAGGACAGGAATAGCCCGCTGAGGGCAGTGAGGACGAGGGACGCGCATCATGAGCACTACTGGGGACCCGGGGGACAACGCGGGCCATCCGGCGTCACCCAGCAGGCGCACGCTGGTGATCATCCCCACCTACAACGAGCGCGAGAATCTGCCGTTGATCGTGGGCCGGGTTCATGCAGCACTGCCGGACGTGCACATCCTCGTCGTCGATGACGGCAGCCCCGACGGCACCGGCCAGCTCGCCGATGAGCTCGCGCTGGCCGATCCGGACCGCATCCACGTCATGCATCGGCTCAACAAGGACGGTCTGGGGGCGGCCTATCTGGCCGGATTCGCCTGGGGTCTCAGCCGCGAGTACGACGTGCTTGTCGAGATGGACGCCGACGGCAGCCATGCCCCCGAGGAGCTGGGCCGGCTGCTCGCCGCCGTCGACGGTGGCGCCGATCTGGCCATCGGCTCGCGCTATGTGCCCGGTGGCACCGTGCGCAACTGGCCGTGGCGGCGCCTGGCGCTGTCGAAGACGGCTAATACCTACTCCCGGGTGCTGCTCGGTGTCGGCATCAAGGACATCACCGCGGGGTACCGCGCCTACCGGCGTGAGGTGCTGGAGAAGATCGACCTGTCGGCGGTGGACTCCAAGGGGTACTGCTTCCAGATCGATCTGACCTGGCGGGCCATCAACGCCGGTTTCACCGTGGTCGAGGTCCCCATCACGTTCTCCGAGCGGGAACTCGGGGTGTCGAAGATGAGCGGGTCCAATATCCGCGAGGCGATGTTCAAGGTCGCCGAGTGGGGTGTCCGGGGGCGGCTGGACCGCGCCCGGGGCGCCAGCAGCAGGCCTGCCGCCCTCTAGGCACACTCACCTCAGAACCCGCGAGCCTCAAAAAGCCGCGAGCGTGCGTGTCCGCGGCCGACACTCCAGGTGTCGGCACGCGTTCACGCACGCTCGGGTAACTCGCTGTGCGGCGGCCGTCAGCCGCGGCGTTTGGTCTTGATGATGTCGAGGCGCTCCTTGAGCAGTTCCTCGAGCTCCTCCACCGAACGCCGTTCCAGGAGCATGTCCCAGTGGGTGCGCGGCGGCTTGGTCTTCTTGGGCTCGGGGACGTCGCCGTCGATCAGCGTGCCCTCCAGCCCGTTGCGGCACGGCCAGGTACCGGGGATCTCCGCATCATCGGCGAACGGGACCTCGAACTCCTCACCGTTATCGGTGCGGTAGCGCGCCACCTGGCGTGGCGCCAGATCATGGTTGCGGTCGGTCTCGTAGCTCACGGCGCCGAGCCGGCTGCCTCTCAGAACACGATCAGCCATCGTCAA
>JBPPMV010000530.1:0-8177 GCA_051306235.1 Mycobacterium sp.
GCAAGGCATCCGCCGGCGAGGTGTCCTTGAAGGCGAGATCTCCGGCCGCTTTGAGCCGCTCGCAGAATTCGTGCCACGCCGCGCGCAGTGCCGCGTCGTCCTCGCCGTCTCCGAACGCCATCAGCGTTTCACCTCGATATCGATGCCGAACCGCTCGCGGTAGTCGGCGAATTCGTCGTGCAACTGCTGTACCGGAACTGGCAGAACGTCGGTGGAATAGGTGAACTTGCCGTACCGGTCGCCGCGGTTGGCGACCAGATACTCTCGCATCGCCTTCTCGGTATCCGTCGAGAAGGGGAGCCCGGCGAAGTCGTAGAACCCGCCGATCGTGGCGACGGGATCAGTGACGAAGTCGCGGTAGCGGACGTGGTGGATGCGCGGGTCGTCCACCACCGGATCGGTGAGGTAGGCGTGGAAGTTCGTCCGCGAACCCTCGATGGTGGCCTTGGCGTACTGAGTCCAGTCCAGGCTCCCGGCGAGGCTTTCGTTGATCTGCCCAAAGGCCACGATCTGCGAAGCGAGCACCTGCACAGGGTCCCGATGTACCCAGATGATGTGGGCGTCGGGGTAGGTGTCGAAGAGCGCGCGTAGACGTCGTCCATGAAATCCTTTGAGCACCCATCGCTTTGGTGGGCGGGTGTACTGAATATGTTGCAGCATCATGCGGTGCAGGGCGTACTGCGCGTGATGGTCCTGCGGGAAGTTCTGGATGGGTAGCGGAACTCGCCACCACGCGCTCGGGTTCGTCGCCCGGAAGTCGAAGGCCCAGGTTCGCTCACATTCGGGCAGCCCGGCACCCAGCAGATCGTTATAGGGGTGACTGACGATCCACGGCGGGATGCGATCGAGGATCTCCCGCCAGTCGGCGTCTGCCTGCGCCCGGCGCGGGTCGTCGACGACGGCCTGTCCGGGAGGCGGCGAGGGGTACATGACCTCCCAGAAACGCAATGCACGGGAATCCGTGTCTTCGGCCAAAAGGGCATGCAGCAGCGTTGTTCCGGACCGCGGCTCGCCGGTGGCGAGGAGCGGGGCAGTGATGAGTTCTTCGGCCAGCGGGAGGCGCGCGTGGTCGTCGATGAACTGCAGGCGGTTGGTCAGCAGTCCGCCGATGGTGCGTGCGGCTGCCTTCAGCGCGGTGTCGTCGAGTCCGGCACTGTTGAGCCTGTCGACGACCAGCGACAGCCGGGCGGGCAGGGTGTCATCACCGAAGTCGTTGAGTGCCGCAAATTTTCGTGCATCGGCGATGAGGGCATTGGTGTCCAGACGTGTCATGGCGTGCTTTCTGTGCGCTGCAGCAGGATGTCCTCGACCTCGCGGACTTTGCCTGCCGAATCGGCGGCGTAGGCCTGCCCGGCCATTCCGCTGTAGTCGAGCACGGAGATGACCCGGGCACCCGCATCGCCGAACTCGGCGATCTGTTCGGCGACCTGCTTCGGTGTGCCGTGCGGAACGACAGAGAGGATCGCGGCCGGATCGACCCGCTCGAAAAGCTGGAGCAGTCTGTCGCGGGTGAGAACGCGGGGATCGATGTCCTGGATGCCGCGCCACTGCTCACCCATCGGGTGGCGGTGACCGGTGGCCGCCAGTGCATCGGCAGTCAATTGGAGCACCAGTGATTTCACCAACGGACGCTGCAATATCGCATTCAGTTCGTCGGGCTCGCCGATGAGGCAGACCGCCATCTTTGCCGGCGTGATCGCCTGCGGGTCGCGCCCTGCCCGTTCGGCTGCCTCCCGGATGCACGCCAGCTGGCGTGCGTAGGTTTCGGGTCCGGCGCTGCCGGTGGGCCACCAGCCGTCGCCGTGTTCACCGACCAGTTCCAGCATGCGGGGGCCGTTGGCCCCGATCCAGATGGGTGGCGGGCCGGTGTGATGCGGCTCGGCGTCCAGTCGGGCGTGCTCGAGCGTGTAGTGCCGGCCCGCGAAGTCGATCGGTCCGTCAGAGTTGAAGAGCAGACGGATCACCCGGAGCGCCTCGGCGAATCGACCCACTCGGCGCTGGTGGTCGAATCCGTACGGACTCAGATTCTCGCGCTCGCCGGCGCCGAGTCCCAGGATGAATCGGCCGTCCGAGACATGGCTCAGGGTCACTGCCGACTGAGCCAGCATGACGGGGTGGCGGCGGACGGTGTCGAGCACGCTGGTGGCGATCCGGGTGCGTGTCGTGCGCGCGGCGACGGCACCGGCGAGGGTGAGTGCGTCCAGATAGCGGTGCGGCGACGGCGACACCTCGGCGAGGTCGGTGAACTCGGTGGTCCAGATCGAGTCCGGCCAGAAGCTCACCAGGTGATCGGGCATCCAGATCGAGTGATAGCGGCCATCATCGACAGCATTCAGCCCACTGAGGTCGAGCGGCAGCGTCGTCCGGAAGAACGAGGCCAGTTCCAAGGGCATGCTCCGCAAGCTACCGGAGCAGGACGGCTGCGTACGCGGAATGCTGTGCATTCGCTCAGCAGTGCGTGTGCTCAGTGTCTCGACCCGTGTCGACGAGCCCCCGGATCTCCGATGGCGGACGGTCTACGCGGGCTTGACCGCGGCGAGAGCCTCGTCGAGCGTGGCAAAAAGGTCGATGAGATCCGCGATCCCGAGCACCCTGAGAGGGCGGCTGGTGGCGGGTCCGTCCGCGACGACAACAAACTGGATGGCAGGCGTCAGTTCGCTGAAGGCGACGACAAGTGCATTTATGCCGCTGGATGCCAGGAAATCGATGTCAGACATATCGACGACCAGAGCGGTCGGCGTCTTCTTCGCCGCAGCCTCGATCGCCGCTTCGAACTGATTGAGGGTGACCATGTCAACCACACCGGATACTTCGAGCACGCAGGTATCGCCGACCCAACGTTCAGCCACGTCGCATCCGGTCGGCGTCGCAGCAGCGCCACCGACACCTCTTGCGTTGCTCGTCATCACTACCTCCTGCGTCTTCAGGCTCGAAAAACAGGGCGGTTGATCGTTTCGGCAGCCGCGGTACAGCGGACCGCGATGACGGATAGTGCCACATCACCCGGGTACGCACAATGGCTGGTGCGACGGGAATTTCTGCAACACATCGCTGCGCGGTTCACCGTGGAACAATTCGTGTTCCGCGTGCCGCCGACTCGCCGCGCTGCGTGGCGAGGAGAGGAGGCCCACTGTGGCGACTCTGATATCGGTGAACGTCGGCATGCCCAGGGATGTCGAATGGAACCAGCGCACGGTGTACACCGGTGCGTGGAAGCAACCGGTGACCGGGCCGCGGATGGTGCGTCGGCTCAACGTCGACGGCGACGGCCAGGGTGACCTGGGCGGCCATGGCGGGGAGAACCGGGCCGTCCTGGTGTACCAACTCGACTCCTACCGGCATTGGGCGCAGGTGTTCGGCCGCGACGATCTGGTGCCGGGGATGCTGGGGGAGAACCTCACCGTCGACGGGCTGCCCGACGACGAGGTGTGCATCGGAGACCGGTACCGGATCGGGGACGCGGTCTTCGAGGTCACCCAGCCACGGGTCACCTGCTACCGCGCCGGAATGCGCATCGGTGAACCGCGGATGGCAGCACTGCTGGTCTCGCACGGCCGACCCGGGTTCTACTGCCGGGTGATCACCGAAGGGGAAATCGAAGCGGGCCAGGAGATCATCAAGCTCAGTTCGGGACCCGAGCCGGTGTCGGTCGCCGAGATCGACGCGCTGCTCTACCTGCCGGGGCATCCCCGCGACGCCCTGCAACGCGCACTGCGCATCCCGGCTCTCAGCACGGGCTGGCGGACGTCCCTGCAGAGCCTGGCCGAGCAGAGTACGGCGGGGTCCACAGGCAACGTCGGGCTGACCGGCGCTACGAGCCCCCCACCGGCATGGATCGGGTTCCGGCCGCTGCGGGTCAGCGCCGTGCACGACGAAAGTCAGAGTGTGCGCTCGGTCTCGCTGAGCGATCCCCACGGCGCACCGCTGCCGGAATGGCTTCCTGGACAGTCGATCACGTTGCGGCTGCATCCCGAACCGGACGGTGCGCCGCTGATCCGCAACTACTCACTGTCCAATCGGCCGGGGTCGGCCGACTACCGGATCAGCGTCAAACGAGAACCACACGGGCTGGCCAGTGGGAACATCCACGATCGCGTCCATCCCGGCGATCTGCTCGACGTCGCCGCGCCCCGAGGCGCCTTCTTCCTCGCCGAGTCGGGCACACCGGTGATCCTGGTATCCGCCGGGGTGGCCCCCACCCCGGTGCTCTCGATGTTGCACTGGCTTGCGAAGACACATTCGGGACGTCCGCTGTGGTGGCTGCACGGGGCCCGCAACGGCGAGGAGCACCCGTTCGCCGTGGAGATCGGAGATCTGCTGAAACAGTTGCCCGGCAGCCGTTCCCACATCTTCTATAGCCGTCCGACACCGGCCGACAGGCCCGGTATAGACTTCACCGATCAGGGCCGGCTGACAAGCGATGCCCTTGCGGGACTGAATCTCCCACACGATGCGAATGCCTATCTGTGTGGACCGTCGGCGTTCATGAACGAACTCACCGCCAGCCTGCAAGCGTACGGGTTGGATCCTTCCCGGATTCATTCCGAAGTCTTCGGTGCAGGCGCCGCGCTCACCCCTGGAATCGCTGCGACAACGGTTCCCCCGCACCTACCGGTGGGGCTGCCGGGACCCGGACCGGAAATTCAGTTCGCCCGCAGCGGGATCTCGGCGCCCTGGGGGCCGCCCAGCACCAGCCTGCTCGAATTTGCCGAGACATGCGATGTACCCACCAGGTGGTCCTGCCGCACCGGGGTATGCCACAACTGCGAGACCGCACTGCTCTCGGGGAGTGTCCAGTACGACCCGGAGCCCCTAGAACCGCCTGCCGAAGGGAACGTCCTGATCTGTTGCGCACGACCGGCTGAACCTGTCGTGGTCGACCTATGACTGGTTCGACGCACCCGCCGGGAGCCAGTTCGCCACCCGTGCAACGTCTTCGCCTCATCAATCAACTGGCCTCTCATCTTTTGAACCTCATCATTGGTCATGTACCCCAACGGGTGCACGCTGACGCTGAGCCGCGGCCCGGCATGTCGGCCGCTGTGGAGACGGGGGAGCGCATGATCGACACGTCCAAGTACGGGCCGTGGGCACTCATCGCGGGCGCATCCGACGGTGTAGGCGCCGCCTTCGCCGAGGCCATCGCGGGCAGCGGTATCAATGTCATTCTGCTGGCTCGTCGTGAAGCGGTGCTCAACGAGGTGGCCGAGCGAATCCGACGCCGCACCGGGGTCGAGACCAGGGTTCTGGTGGCCGACCTGAGCGCACCGGGTGCCACCGCATCGATCATCGCCGCCACCGACGGCCTCGGTGTCGGCCTGCTGATCTACTGCGCCGGCGCGGACGCCGATTTTGCGCCCTTCCTGAAGAACTCCATCGATGCCGCCGAGCGGATGCTGCAACGCAACTGCCTGATTCCGATGCAACTCAGTCACCACTTCGGCCGGGCGATGGTGGCGCGCGGGCGCGGAGGCATCGTCATCCTCAGCTCCGGTGCCGCGTTCGTCGGGGCGCCGAACATGGCCGCGTACGGGGCCACGAAGGCATTCGACATGATCTTCGCGGAGTCCCTGTGGGGTGAGTTACGGGATCAGGGCGTGGACGCGCTGGGCGTCGTGCTCGGAGAAACCGACACCCCGTCACTGCGCCGCCTTCGGGAGCAGCGTGGCCTCGCCGGCCCGGACGAACCCGTCCGCGGCGCAACCGCTCCCGAAGAAGTAGTCGGCGACGCCTTCAAGAGCCTCGGGAAGAGCCCGACATGCATGGCAGGTAAGCAGATGCGTCGAGGTGCCAGACTGATCAACCCTGTTCCACGCGGTGCGCTGGTGCGGTTGATGATCCGCGTGACCCGGCGCACGATGGGGGCTGACCGATGACCGACCGCGACGCAATCGCCGACGTGCTGGTGCGGTACGCCACCGGGATAGACAGCCGAGACTGGGAACTGCTGCGATCGTGTTTCACCGACGACGCCCGGTTCGACTACGGCGGTATCGGGACCTGGGACAGTCCCGATGCCCTCACCGAGTACATGCGGCGATCCCATTCCGGGCCGTCGATGCACCGGCTGTCCAACGTCGTCATTGCCATCGCCGGGGATCGTGCGACCTCGCGCACCTATGTGGACGCGGTGGTGATGGGGCCCAGGGGATTTGGTGTGGTAAACACCTTCGGGTGGTATGACGACGAGTTGCGTCGCACCGCGGACGGGTGGCGTATCGCGTTTCGCCAGACGACGCTGCACGGGGCCCGCCTGCCCGGCCTGTTGCGGGTTCTTCCGCCCACGCTCGCTGTCCGATTAGCGGCGCGCGCCTCGCAGGTGGGTGTCCGGTAGGGGAAGTCACGGCGCGGGGGCGTCGGGAATCACGACCTTGGGCTCGCGTAGGTGCCGTGCAGGACGGTCAGTTTGACGTCTGCCATCGCGCATCGGCGCTCGAGAGTTCGGAGCATGTCGTAGCCGCTGGACGGCAAAAAGCTGACCCGCCCCAGGTTGAGAATCAACAAACGGCAGACGAGCGCCTTGCTCAGTGCGTAGTCGAGCAGTTGGGTGCAGTTGTCCGCATCGATCTGACCCTCGACGGAAAGCAGTGCTACGTCGAAGGTCGGCCATTCGGTCGATGTTTGAAGCTTGGATTCACGCCCGGCGGGCTGCAGCGACTGCGGCCGCATCGACTCAGTGGTTTCGGATCGGAATGTGGTCATGTCAGCCTCCATGCGCTCGTCCTCATGCGGAAGGCTGCTGCTGAACCGTTCTCTCATGTTACAGGGTGAGACGGTGCGGCACCAGGATCTTGAATCATCAGTCGTGCTGGTTTGCTAGGCGACGGCGCGTATTAACTCAAGGAAGTGCTTGCGCCGCTGCGTTTCTCGAAGTCCGCGCGGGTGGTGCTTCCGGGTCGAAACGGCAATCGTGTTGTTCGTCGGTTTAAGTGCCGTCTGCGATACCGCGGCCCGCCTGACCGGTGCGGACGGTGTCGCCGTAGAACTGTTGACTGGGAATGTACCGGAACTGGTCCGCGCCACCGAGGCGAGCCTCGCGTCGACTTGAAGGTCACGACCTGCTGACCCACCCGCCGCAGCTTCTCCCGCCGACGCCGTTGAAACGCCGCGGTGTATGAGTACGGGCGGTGCCGAGCCGCTACCGTTGTAAGCCGGCTCGCGGGCGGGTCAGGTATGGGAGGTAGTGGTGAGCGCGTCTGAGGGATCCCTGGCGGCCGACGATATCCGGGCGGCGATGTCGGACCTGGCCGCGAATTTCGCGAGTCACACCGAGCTCGAACCGATCTTGCAGACCGTCACCGAGCAGGCGGTGCGGCTGATCGCTGAGGTCGATTTCGCCGATATCCTGCTCATCGACGGAGATGAACATCGTTCGATGGCCCCGACTGCGCCCATCACGGTGAAACTCGACACCATCCAGGTGTCTCTGAAGCAGGGGCCGTGCCTGGAAGCCATCACCCACGAGCCGTTGGTTCATAGTGCCGATCTCACTCGCGAAACCCGCTGGCCCGATTTCGCCGCGGCCGCTGTGGACCAGGGTGTCCGCAGCATGATGTCGTTTCATCTCTATACCTATCCAGACAAGACTAAGGGCGCGATCACCGGTAGCGCCGCACTGAACCTGTTCAGCCGCAACGTCGGTCAACTCAGCCTCGCCGATCAGGCGATCGGCGGGATGCTGGCCACCCACGCCGCGACGGCGCTCATCGCCGCCAACCGTCAATTGCAGTTCGCATCCGCGTTACACAGCCGCGATCTGCTCGGCCAGGCCAAGGGCATTCTGATGGAACGCTTCAAGGTCGACGCGGTGCGGGCGTTCAACTTGATGACGAAGCTGTCGCAGGACACCAACACCCCCGTGCGTGTCATCGCTCAGCGCATCGTCGACAACCCGTAAGCAATATCGGACGAGGCCCACGCGCGGCGCCACCGTCAGCGATTGGCGTGGACGTCGGCCAAAGCGTCGTCCAGTCGGGTGCGGATATCCAGGATCTCGGTCAGCCCCATCACGCGCATGGGCCGCAAGGTTGTCGGACCCTCGGCGATGACGATGAGGCGAGAAGATGGCGAGCACTGGTCGTGGGACTTGAGCAGGACATACATCCCCCGCGAGGAGATGAAGTCGACGAGAGTCAGGTCGACGATCAGCTCGGTAGGGACCAGGGCCAACACTTCAT
>JBPPMV010000531.1:0-6619 GCA_051306235.1 Mycobacterium sp.
CGGCGGGTGCGCGCCATCGCGTGTCCTCCCAGCTCGGCACCATCCCCGCGGGGTGCTCATCCCAATTCCTACGTGCACACCAGGCGCTTGTGCGGATATCGGGAATAGCTCGGAATTAATTGACGCTATGGGTAATTCAATACAACGGTAATCAATTTGCTGAACGAATTGTGATCATGACACAGCGCGTCGCTTGGTGCACGCTTTCACATCAACTACATCGACTCGCCCGATCGGCGCGGACCCGCGTCATTTCTCTCGACGGGTTGCCCGCCCGGTCGCCCGGGCCACCGCCGCGGAGCCGTCCGACTTCGTGAGCCGGACGATGAAGATGTCCTCACGCGCCAGCCGTTCCCCGACCGACGCCACGGCTACCAGTTCGTCGCCCTCGTGCGCCGGTGCCAGGTAGTCGATGTGAATGGAGCTGACCACCCCGCTGTGGGTCTCGTTGTTGGCAGCGGCGGCCAAAGCGGCGCCGATGACGCTGAACATCAACGCGCCGTGCGCGGTTCCGTGCGGATTGAGGTGGTCGCCGTTGACTGTCAGCTTCGCGGTGGCCTCGCCGTTGCCGAAGTTCTCCACGTCGATACCGAGGTGGCGTGCATATTGGTCGATCTTCGTCTCGGTGCTCACATCAGGGCTTTCTTCTGGACTTTGCCCATCGCATTGCGGGGCAGGGCGGGCAGGAAATGTATTTCGCGGGGACGTTTGTGCCACGACAGGTCCTCGGCGACGTGGGCGATGAGTGTCTCGGCGAGTTCCCCGCCCGCAGCGGCATCCCGTTCGGCAACGACGAAAGCGACGATGCGCTGGCCGAGGTCATCATCGGGCGCGCCGATCACGGCAACCTCGGATACCTCCGGCCGGGCGAGCAGGGAGGTCTCGATCTCGCCGGCGCCGATCCGGTAGCCGCCCGATTTGATCAGGTCCACCGATTCTCGTCCGACGATGCGATGAAATCCGGCCGAGTCGATGGTCGCCAGATCGCCGGTGATGAACCATCCGTCGTCGGTCCAGCACGACGCGGTGACATCGGGCAGGTTCAGATAACCACCGAAGAGCATCGGGCCGCGGACCTGCAACCGGCCGATCGATTCACCGTCATGGGGCACCGAGCCGCCGTCGTCGGCCTGGATCCGGGTCTGCGCTCCCGCGACCGGCGTACCCACCGACCCCGGATGCCGTTCTCCGTCCGCCCGCGTGCTCAGGGTGATCATCGTTTCGGTCATGCCGTACCGCTCGACGGGGGCATGTCCGGTCAGGGCGCTCAGGCGCTCGAACACCGGCACCGGCAACGGTGCGCTGCCGGACACCAGTAACCGCGCCGAGGACAACGCCTTGGCCGCCTTCTCGTCGCGGGTGATTCGCGTCCACACGGTGGGCACACCGAAGTAGAGGGTGCCGCCGGCGTCGGCGTAGCGCTCCGGTGTGGGCTTTCCGGTGTGCACCAACCGGGATCCGATGTGCAGCGAACCGAGCACGCCGAGGATCAGCCCGTGGGTGTGAAACAGGGGCAGGCCGTGGGCCACGGTGTCGGCCGGCGTCCACTGCCAGGCTTCGGCCAGCGCGTCCAGCCCCGCGGCGATGGCATCCTGACTCAGCAGCACACCCTTAGGGGCGCCGGTGGTGCCCGAGGTGTAGAGGATCATCGCGACCTGTTGGGGAGCAACCGGATTCAGTGGAGACTCGGTGCCGGCCCGGTTGATGGAGACGACCGGCAGCTCGACGCCGTCGCGTGTTGGTCCGGCCCACAGGGTGGCGCCGGAGTCGGTGACGATGTGGCGGATCTCGGCGTGGCCGGCATCCGGGGGCACCGGAACCACGGGCACTCCGGCGAGTAGGCAGCCGGTCACGGCGACGACGGTGGCCAGGGTGGGCTCGGCGTTGACGGCCACCACCTGCTCGCCGCCATGCCGGAGGAGGTCGGCACCGAATGTCGATGCGATATCACGTAATCGGCCGCGCGACAGCGATTCACCGTCGATCGTGATCGACCGCTCATCGTCGGCGGCATCGATATCACGTAACGCGTGCAGAAGCGTGCGGGTCATGAGAACGCCATCCCGGGCAGGATCAGCACCAGGGTCAGCACCACGGGGCCCAATACGACCATGGACAACCCCCATCGGGTCAGCAATTTCGTCATGCGCGGCCGGGCCTCCTCGTCGACGGTGGTGGCGACATAGGTGGCGCCGACGGTGGAGAACGGTGACACATCGACGATGGAGGCGCAGACGCCGATGGCACAGATCAGCGCCCAGCCGGGGATGCCACCCTCGGCGATCAGCGGAAGTGCCAGGGGGACAAGGGCGGCCAGCATCCCGGTGGTGGAGGCGAAAGCCGAGATCAACCCGGCGGCCGCGCAGAGCAGCACGGCGGCGACCAGCGGTGAGCCCAGATGTACTGCACCCTCGCCGAGCAGATCGACGACACCCATCTCGGTGAGCACGCCGACGTAGGTGATGATGCCGCCGACGAGAAGAACCGAGCCCCAGTCGATCCGGCTCATCGCCTTCTTGCCCGAGGAGGCATCCAGCAGGGCGGCGACCGCGCCGAGGCCGTATCCGAGCACGCCGATGTCCGGGGTCATCCCGAGCAGCGACAACACGACGACTGCGGCGACCAGCACCAGCATCATCAGCATGGTCAGCAGCTGCATTCCGGTGGGACGACCAGGCGAGGCGAGCTCGTCGTCATCGCCCGTATCGGAGGCGCTGTCGCCGATGTCCAATGTGGAACCGCCGTATTGGGGCAACGCTGTCCCGCGGGCGACCATCGCCTCGCTGAATGCCGGCGCCTGCGCATCGAGACGTTTGCGCCGACCGAACATCACATAGGCGATCGCCAGCAGCACCAGGTTCAGGGCCACCGCCACACCGAAGAGCAGCAGCGGACTCAATGCGATGCCGGCCTCGTTGGCGGTGCCCCAGGTGATGATGCCGAACAGGCTCGTGGGGGCGAAGGCGCCGGCGCTCAGCCCCGCGCCCATCGCGAGTGCCATCAGCATGGGGTCGATACCGCGCTTGTGCGCGATGCTCATGCCCATGGGTGCCATCACCAAACCGCCGAGCGGTGCTCCCATGGCTGAGATCACCGCGGTGAGTGCGAAGAAGACGGCGGGGAACAGTGCATCGCGATTGCCGACCCGCGACAGCGATGCCTGGATGAGCCAGTCGATGGTGCCGTTGCTGTGCGCGATCCCGAAGAAGTAGGTCACGCCGACGAGCAGCACCAGGATGCTCAGCGGGAAGCCGGCGATGACCTCGCTGAGGCTCAGGTCGGCGAGCCAGAGGCCGACAACGCATGCGACCGGGAACATCACGATGCCGATGTTGACGTTGCGGATCGCGGCGATCGCGAAGACCGCGATGAAGATTCCGAGTGCGATCAGTTGCGTCGTCATGAACACCTCCTGAAGTGTCATCGGTCCGTAGAATGGACCGTTGGTTCGTCTGATAGACCGATGTGCTGTAACCTAGCTCACAACCGAACGGGGAGGCAACCTTGGCCACAGAAAGCGTGGTGTCGGCGTTCCGGGTGCTGGAGGCGGTGGCCGAGGCGCAACCGGTGGGCCTGTCCGAGCTCGCGCGGTCCGTCGGTCTGCCTAAAAGCACAGTTCAGCGGGTGCTACTCACGCTGCAGGAGGTGGGCTGGCTGCGTCCCACCGACACCACGCCCACTCGCTGGCAACTGACGTACCGGGTGGTCGCCGTGGTCGGCCGGGCGGGCGGTGGTGAGAGTCTGCGCGAGATCGCGGTACCGGTGATGAACGACCTGCAGTTGTCCACCACCGAGACGATCCACCTCGCGGCGGCCGACGGCGACTCGCTGGTGCTCGTCGAACGTCTGGACACCTCGCACCGGCTGCGCGCGTTTCTGCCACTCGGCGAGCGGATCGCCCTGCACGCCTCGGCGACCGGCCTGGCGTATCTGTCCGCGTGCAGCGCGGACTACCTCGACGACTATCTGGCCGGGACGCTGTCTGCGCAGACGCCGGACACCATCACCGACCCGGTCCATGTTCGCGCCGTGGTCGACGAGGTTCGCGAGCGTGGGTACTCGGTGAACATCGGCGGTCTGTCGCTCGGGATCAGCTCGCTGGGTGCGCCCATCGTGGGATCGTCCGGTGCCATCGCTGCGCTGTCGGTCTCCGGGCCGAGCAGTCGTATCACCGAGGACCGGTTCGACGAACTCGGCACCCAGGTGCGCGATGCCGCTGCGCGGATCAGCTGCGCCCTGCGCGGCGAGAGGTGATCGGAACGGACGGGGGCGACCGAAACGCAAGGTGACTTGAACGACGAAAGCCCTGCCGAAGCAGGGCTTTCGCGGTGGTGCGCCGTCAGGGTTTCGAACCCCGGACCCGCTGATTAAGAGTCAGCTGCTCTACCAACTGAGCTAACGGCGCGCGTTGGAGACAATAACAGCCTCGACGCTGCGAGGTGAAATCCGCATGACAATCGCGGTCCGCGGCCGTCGTGGTCGGCCGGTTGTCGGTCGTTCCCTAAGACTATTGCCAAGTAGCCGTGATCCCGCGGGTCCTTGTTGAACAAAGTGGAGCAGAGCAAATGGTGCAGGTCTCGCCGGTCGTCGGTGCGCGTCGCCGCAAGACATGGCCGATCGTGGTCGCGGTGGCTCTGACCACCGTCTTCGCGCTCGGTGCCTGCAGCAGTCAGCAAGCCCCTGAACAGCCGAAGACCATCGCCGACAAGGGAACCCCCTACGGCGATCTGCTGGTCCCCAAGCTCACGGCCTCGGTCACCAACGGCGCCGTCGGCGTGACGGTTGAAGAGCCGGTGAAGGTCAGCACCGAGGGCGGGGTTCTCGGACCCATCAGCCTGATGGACGAGGACGGGTCACCGGTTGCCGGTCAGCTCAGCAAGGACGGTCTGACCTGGTCGACCACCGACCCGCTGGACTACAACGCGAGCTACACGCTGACCGCCCGCTCCTCGGGCCTCGGTGGCGAGGCGAGCACTCAGGCGACCTTCGAGACGCACTCGCCGGAGAACCTGACCATGCCGTACCTGCTGCCCAACGAGGGCGAGGTCGTCGGGGTCGGTCAGCCGATCGCGGTTCGCTTCGACGAGAACATCACCAACCGGGCCGCCGCCGAGCAGGCCATCAAGGTCACCACCACGCCGAAGGTGGACGGTGCGTTCTACTGGCTCAACAATCGCGAGGTGCGTTGGCGCCCGGCCGAATACTGGAAGCCCGGCACCACCGTCGCCGTCGAGGTCAACACCTACGGTGTCGAACTCGGTGACGGTCTGTTCGGCCAAGACAACGTCAGCACCAACTTCACCATCGGCGATCAGGTGATCGCGGTCGCCGACGATGCCACCAAGACGCTGACCGTCCGTCGCAACGGCGAGGTGGTCAAGACCATGCCGATCTCGATGGGCAAAGACAGCTCGCCCACCGACAACGGGGTGTACATCATCGGTGACCGATATGCCGAGCTGGTGATGGATTCGTCGACCTACGGTGTCCCGGTCAACTCTCCCAACGGGTATCGCACCGAGGTGGACTACGCCACGCAGATGTCCTACAGCGGCATCTACGTGCATGGCGCCCCGTGGTCGGTCGGCAGCCAGGGGTACAGCAATGTCAGTCACGGGTGCCTGAACGTGAGCACCTCCAACGCGCTGTGGTTCTACGAGAACACCAAACGCGGTGACATCGTCGAGGTCGTCGGCACCGTCGGATCGCCGTTGTCCGGCACCGACGGCCTGGGCGACTGGAACATCCCCTGGCCGCAGTGGAAGGCCGGCAACGCCAGCGCCTGAAGGTGGCTAGATCGCGCAACGCTCCAGTGCGGCAAGCGATTCCTCGATGTAGCTCTGTGGGAATGGCGGCATCCCGCCGACCTGTTCGCGGAAGCTCTGCGGTGTGCCGGTCCAGTCGTAGGTGATCGTGACCTCGGTGCCCTCACCGCTGGGGTTCAGGTCGTAGCGCCATGACCAGCCACCCGGCTGATGGTTGCCGGCTTCGTCGAGCTGGCCCGGCACCCAGGCGATGGTGCGGTCGGACTCGAACTCGGTGACCAGGTTGTGCATGACATAGTGCCCGCCGGCGAACTCCAGGAACATGTTGATCACGAACATCTGCCCGACGGCGGTGATGGGCGTGGGGTCGACGGCGTCGCGCACCCAGTCACCGGGCTCAGTGTCTTGATGCCGGGCCGGATCGGTGAGCACCGCGAACACCGCGCTGGGGCTCGCCGGGATGCTGCGCGTGACGACGTAGCGTTCGACGCTGGTGGTCATGTCTGGGCCTCTCCGTAGGCGCGGGCGATATCGGGGCTGTCCAGCCACCCGGAGTAGGTCGGGCGCTTGGGCCAGCCCTCGGGAGAATCCAGCCATTCCTCCTGCCTGCCCCAGGGCAGAACGTCGATGAGCGCGAAGCTGTGGCTGAGCTGCTCGGTACCGCGGCCGTTGGTGTGCCAGGTGCGGTAGACCTTTTCATCGCCCGACGGACCCGTCGCGCGAAGGAAGACGTTCACCGCGAATCCTTCGCCCGGTGCGGCGTCGACGTCGGCGCCGAAGCTGCTCTCCGAGGACGAGTACCAGTCCATCTTGTTGCCGACCTTGTCGCGGTAGGCCAGTGCCTCCTCGATCGG
>JBPPMV010000532.1:0-3699 GCA_051306235.1 Mycobacterium sp.
GCGCACCGTGCCCGGTAGCAGCGCCGGTCGCTGCGGCAACCACGCGATGCGGCTCCACCACTGCGCCGGGTCGATATCGGCGATATCGACCCCGTCGATCAGCACCCGGCCCGAGGTGGGTTCGGTAAGACCCAGGATGGCCGCTACAGCGGTGCTCTTGCCCGCTCCGTTGGGCCCGGTGAACACGGTGATCCGCCCGGGAACGATATCGGCCGTCAGCTCCTCGGGCGCCATACCGTCCCGGCCCGCCACCGACAGCCCCTCCACCCGGACCGTGATGGCCGAGGAGGCGGGCTCGACCGTGCCGCGCGCCGGCTTGGGTTGCGAGTCGAGCAGATTGAGCGCGGCCTCGGCGGCGGCCTTACCGTCCTGGGCGGCGTGGAACTGCACACCGACCCTGCGCAGCGGCCAGAACACCTCCGGCGCCAACAGCAGCGCGGTGAGCCCGGCGACCAGCGTCATCTCACCGAACACCAGGCGCAGCCCGACGCTGACCGCCACCAGTGCGACGCCCAGGGTGGCGATCAGTTCCAGCACCGCCGCGGACAGGAAGGCGATGCGCAGTGTCTCCATCGCCGATCGGCGATGCGCAGCACTGAGTTCGGCGATGCGATGGGACGGCCCGGACGCCCGGCCGAGCGCACGAAGTGTCGGTATCCCCGCAACCAGGTCCAGCAGCCGGGACTGCAGAGTGGTCATGGCCGCCAGTGCGGCCGCCGACCTGTCCGCGGTCAGTCGGCCGATGAGCACCATGAACAACGGGATGAGCGGCAGGGCGACAGCCACCACGATCGCAGCCTGCAGGTCGGTCGCCGCGATGACGACAACCGTGGCGGGGGTCAGGATTCCGGCCAGGATCACGGCGGGCAGGTAGCCGGTGAAATACGGTCGCAGCCCGTCGAGTCCGCGGGTGATGACCACGGTGGCCTCATCGCGCACACCGTTCAACTGCTGCGGCGACAGCGCGGTCACCGATCGCAATACCCGGGCAGACAGCTCGCCGATCGTCGCGGTGGCCGCCCGCTGGCTCAGGCCGGCCTGAATCCTTTGGGCGACAACGCGGGCGGCCCACAACGCGGCCAGCACCAGCAGCTCGGTGCTCCACCGGCCGAGGGTGCGGGCGGCGGGATCGGTGATGACGCCGGCAACCACGCGGGCCAGCACGCAGGCGCTCGCCACGGTGGCCGCGGCGATGACCGCGCCGCACAGCACGGCGGCCGCCAGATAGCGGCGCATGCCGGGGGAGTGCAGCGACGGGGAGATGCCGGGCGTCACGGTATCCGCGGTGACAGGCCCGCGGGGTCCGGTATCCGTTCGGCCGAGATGCGTTGCCGGAAGACCCAGTACGTCCAGCCCTGGTAGACGAGCACCAGGGGAGTGACGACCAGCGCGGCCCAGGTCATGATCTTGAGGGTGTAGGCCGAGGAGGATGCGTTCTCGATGGTCAGGCTCCACGCCGGATCGAGGGTGGAGGGAATGAGATTCGGATACAGGCAGCCGAATATCAGCACCACCACCGCGATGATGACGGCGGCGGTCGAGCTGAATGCCAGGCCGTCACCGCCGTCCGTGAGCACCAGCATCACCACGCTCAGCTGGCACACGACCGCGAAACCGAGCACCAACCAGGTCCAGTGGGTGCCGTACGCCAATTGGGTCCACAACCCGAACGCCAGCAGGATGGCGGTGACCGGCAGCACCAGCCGGACCGCGTAGCGCCGGGCGTCGACACGCACGGTGCCTTCGGTTTTCAGTGTCACGAACACCGCGCCGTGCAGAAGGAACAGCCCGCAGGTCGCCAGGCCACCCAGGAGCGAGTACGGGTTGAGCACATCGCCGAACCCCAGTGCGATCTGATGGTCGGCGTCGACGGGAAGCCCGCGCAGCAGCGAGGCGAAGGTGACACCCCACAACACCGCGGGGACCCAGGATCCGACGGCGATGGCGATATCGGCTCGGCGCCGCCACGTCGGGTCGTTGACCTTGCCGCGCCATTCGATGGCGCAGACCCGCACGATCATGGCGACCAGGATGGCCAGCAGCGGCAGATACAGCCCGGAGAACATGGTGGCGTACATCCCGGGGAACGCCGCGAACATGGCGCCACCTGCGGTGATCAGCCAGACTTCGTTACCGTCCCAGACCGGGCCGATGGTGTTGAGCACGGCGCGGCGGTGCTTCTCGGGATCCCGAGATGTTGCGGCGGCGCTGCGCCCGAAGAAACCCATCAGCATGCCGACGCCGAAGTCGAAACCCTCGAGCACCAGGAAGCCGACGAACAGCACCGCCAGGGTGACGAACCAGAAGATCTGAAGGTTCATGGTGCGCCTCCTAATACGCAAACGAGAGCGGTGCGACCTCGTCCTCGCCGGGCGGAGTCGGGGGGATGGGTTCGGTGTCGTGTTCCAGCGGTCCTTCGACCACATACCGCCGGATCAGCCAGAACCAAATGACCGCCAGCACCGCGTAAATCGCGGTGAAGATGATCAGTGAGGTCAGCACCATGCCCGCGGAATGGTGCGAGACCCCTTGGGACACGGTGAGGCGGAGCACCGGATCGCCGGTCGGGTTCGGTGCGACGACCCACGGCTGGCGGCCCATCTCGGTGAACACCCAGCCGGCACTGTTGGCCAGGAACGGCGTCGGCAGCGTCAGCAGTGCGAACGACGCGAACCAGCGTTGCCGGGGGATCCGTCCGCCGCGGGTCAGCCACAGCGCTGTCATCGCGAAAAGCATGGGCACCGCGAGGAAGCCGATCATCGCGCGGAACGACCAGTAGGTGACGAACAGGTTGGGCCGGTAGTCGCCGGGGCCGAACTTCTGCTCGTACTCCTGCTGCAGGTCCTGCACGCCCTGCAGTTCGACACCGCTGAACTTGCCCTCGGCCAGGAACGGCAGCACATAGGGCACTTCGATCAGGTGGGTGACGCTGTCGCAGTTGTTGTGCGTGCCGACGGTGAGGATGGAGAAGTCGGGGTCGGTTTCGGTGTGGCACAACGATTCGGCCGAGGCCATCTTCATGGGCTGCTGCTGAAACATCAGCTTGCCCTGGACGTCGCCGGTGTAGGCCAGCCCGGCCGCGGCTACGAAGGCGACCAGACAGCCCAGTATTGCGGCGGGCCGGTGCATGGTGCGGGCATCGTCGTTGTCGGGGTCGCGCACCATCCACCACGCGCAGACGCCCGCGACGAACGTTCCGGCGACCAGGAAAGCTCCGGCGACCGCGTGCGGGAAGGCCGCCAGCGCAGTGTTGTTGGTGAACAGCTCGACGATGCTGGTGAGTTCGGCGCGCCCGGTCTCGGGGTTGTAGCGCGCGCCGACGGGATGCTGCATGAACGAGTTCGCGGCGATGATGAAGAAGGCCGAGGCGTTGACGGCCAACGCGACGATCCAGATGCAGGCCAGGTGCACCAGTTTGGGCAGTCGGGTCCACCCGAAGATCCACAGACCCAGGAAGGTCGATTCGAAGAAGAAGGCGACGAGGCCTTCCATCGCAAGTGGTGCGCCGAAGACGTCGCCGACGAATCGGGAGTATTCGCTCCAGTTCATCCCGAACTGGAATTCCTGCACGATGCCGGTGGCCACGCCGAGGGCGAAGTTGATCAGGAAGAGCTTGCCGAAGAACCGGGTCAGCCGGTACCAGGCGGTGTTGTCGGTGACGACCCACAGCGTCTGGAACACCGCGATCAGCGGTGCCAG
>JBPPMV010000533.1:0-4013 GCA_051306235.1 Mycobacterium sp.
TGGCGCGCCTCATCCACACCCAGAGCAGCCGGGGGGATGCGGCCTTTGTCCCGGTCAACTGCGGCGCCCTGCCCACGGAGCTCATGGAAAGTGAACTGTTCGGCCACAAGAAAGGCAGCTTTACCGGCGCGGTGAGCGACAATCTCGGCATGTTCCGCGCCGCCAATGGTGGCACCCTGTTCCTGGACGAGGTCGCCGAACTGCCGCTGCCGATGCAGGTGAAGCTGTTGCGCGCCATCCAGGAGCGCGCCGTGCGTCCGGTCGGGGAAAATCGCGAAGTGGGGGTGGACGTGCGCCTGCTCTCCGCCACCCACAAACCGCTGGAACACATGCTCCAGACGGGCCAATTCCGCCAGGATCTGTACTACCGCATCAATGTCATCGAGCTGCGCGTGCCGCCGCTGCGCGAGCGGCGCCAGGACCTACCCCAGCTCACCGACCACATCCTGCGTCAGATCGCCGGCGATTCCCCGCCCAAGCTGGAGGAAGGCGCCTGGCGCGCGCTGCACGCCTACCCCTTCCCAGGCAACGTGCGCGAACTGGAGAACATCCTGCAGCGCGCCTACACCCTGTGCGACGGCCGCGTGATTGCCACCGAACACCTGCAACTGCCCGATGCCGAATCCCCGGGCAGCATGGCCATGGCGGCCCATGAGGATCAGCCTGCCTCCGGCGCGCCGTCGCCCCGTGCCGCCCCGGCGCCCGCCGATCTTGACGGCGCCCTGGAGCACATCGAGCGGGCAACCATCCTGCAAGCCCTCGAAGCGCACCGCTGGAACCGCACCGCCACCGCCCGCGCCCTCGGTATCACCTTCCGCGCCCTGCGCTACCGCCTCAAGAAACTGGGCGTGGAATAGCCGCGCCGCAACAAATCCGCGAAGCCCTTTGGCCTGCATGAGGCAAAGGATGGCGGTATCGCGCCTTAAGCCATTGCCCCGATGGTGCGGCGGAAACGCGCCAAGGCGAGGCTGAACAGTGCAGCGCCAATGAGCACGAGCGCCAGAAACTGCGGCCACACCACATCAAAACCTGCGCCCCGGTAGAGAATGGCCTGGGCGAGCGTGACAAAGTGGGTATTGGGCGCACCCAACATCAACAACTGGACGGCCTCCGGCATGCTCTCGCGCGGCGTGGAACCGCCAGAGAGCATCTGCAGCGGCATCAGCACCAGCATCAGCAGCAAGCCGAACTGCGGCATGGAGCGGGCAATGGTGCCAAGGAAAATGCCCATGGAGGTGGTGGCGAAAAGGTGCAGCGCGGTGCCGGCCACGAACAGGGCAATCGACCCTTGCAGCGGCACGGCCAACAACCCCCCCACCACGAACAGCAGCGAGGTGGTCGCCGCCACCAGCACCACCAGCCCCATCGACCAGACCTTGCTCAACATGATCTCCAGCGGCGTTACCGGCATCACCAGCAGGTGTTCCACCGTGCCATGCTCGCGCTCGCGGATCAGCGCCGCGCCGGTGAGGATGATCGAGAGGATGGTAACGTGGTCGATCACCTGCATCACCGCGCCGAACCAGAGCGAGGTGAGATTGGGATTGAACTGCGAGCGCACCGCGAGGTCGACTGGCAGCGAGGCGGAGCGGCTGTTGCGCCCGGCAAAGGTGTTGATCTCACCATTGACGATCTGCTGGATATAGGCGTTGCCGGAAAAGGCCTGGGCCATCCGCGTCGCATCCACGTTGAGCTGGATCTCCGGACGGCGGCCGGCGAGAAGATCGCGCTGGAAATTGGGCGGGATGTCGAGGACGAAGGTGTAGAGGCCCTGGTCCATGGCAGCATCGACCGCCTTCTGGTTGATCAGCGCAGGCGGCGTGAAGAAGGGCGGGTAGAAGGCATTGATGATCCGCTGCGAGAGCTGCGAGCCGTCTTCGTCCACGATCGCGATCGGCGCTTTGTTCAGCGTCTCTGGAATGCCGCTTGCGGCGACATAGACCGAGGCGGTGAACGCCCACAGGATCAGCACGACCATCATCCGGTCGCGCCACAGGCTGCGCATTTCCTTGACGCCAAGCCGCCCTATGTTGGAGATTCGCATCGCTCAATGTTCCTGTTTGCGCACCAGCGCGACGGCGGCTGCCATCAGCACCGGCGCGGTGATCGCCAACGACAGAAAGGCACTGGGCAGGTCGGTGATCCCCAGTGCCTTGCAGAACACGCCGCGGCTGATGGTCAGGATATGGGTGGCGGGATAGATCTCGCCGATGAACCGACCCGTCCCTTCCAGCGAGGCGACGGGTGTCAGCATACCGGAGAATTGCACCGCCGGGATGATCGTGCCGATCGCGGTGCCGAAGATCGCGGCGATCTGGCTGCGCATGAAGGTGGAGAAGATGAGGCCGATCGCGGTCGAACTCAGCACGAACAGCAGCGACCCCAGCGTGAGCGCGAACAGGCTGCCCTTCATGGGCACGCCGAACGCCGTCACCGCCAGGATCGCCAGCAGCGCGAAGTTGAGCATCGCCAGCGCGACATAGGGAAGCTGCTTGCCCAGCAGAAATTCGGTGCGCGTGACGGGGGTGACATAGAGATTGACGATCGACCCCAGCTCCTTCTCGCGCACCACGCTGAGCGCGGTCAGCATCGAGGGGATCAGCAGCAGCAGGATCGGGATCACCGCCGGCACGATCGCGACCAGGCTGGCGACATCGGGATTGTATCGGTAGCGCGTCTCGATGCTGGCAAGGCCCAGCGTCGGCCGCACACCCAGCTCGCGCATCGAGAAATCCGACAGCCAGGAGACATGCATCGCCTGCACATAGGAGAGCACCGTCTCCGCCCGGCTGGGCATCGACCCATCGACCCACATGCCGATCGACACCGGCGTGCCGCGCCGGATATCGCGCGCGAACTGCTCGGGAATCTCGATGACGACGCTGAGTTCGCCGTCGCGCATCCGCCGATCAAGCTCGGCATAGCTATGGATCGGGCTGTGTTCGACGAAGTAGCGCGAGCCGGACAAGTTCAGGGCATAATTCTGGCTGGTCGATGTGCCGTCGCGATCGAGGACCGCATAGGGCAGATTCTCGACGTCCAGGCTGATGCCATAGCCCATGATGAACAGCAGGAAGATGCTGCCGACCAGCGCGAGCGTGGCGCGGATCGGATCGCGACGAAGCTCCAGCGCCTCGCGGCGGGTGTAGCTCAGCATGCGGCGCGGGCTGAAGCGGGTCGGGGCATCCGGTACCGCTTTCGTCCGAGCGAGCGCGGGCGCCAGCGGCGGCGCATCGGCGATCAGAGCGCCGTCCGCATCACGGCTGCCCAGGCGCTTGAGATAGTCGATGAATGCCGCTTCGAGATCCGGTGCCCCGCTCGTCCGCACCAGCTGCGCCGGCGTGTCGGTCGCCAGCACCTTGCCCATGTGCATGAGAGCGATGCGGTCGCAGCGCTCGGCCTCGTTCATGAAATGGGTCGAGATGAAGATCGTCACATGGTCCTTGCGGGCAAGGTCGATCATCATCTGCCAGAAGGAGTCGCGCGCGATCGGGTCGACACCCGAGGTCGGTTCATCGAGGATCAGGATTTCCGGCGCGTGGATCATCGCGACAGCGAGTGACAATCGTTGACGCTGGCCCAGCGGCAGGCTGTCCGGATAGGCGTCCATCAGGTCGGCGAACTCGAACCGCCCGGCCATTTCCGCGATGCGGTCCGCGACATGCGCGGCGGCTACATGGAACAGCTGGGCGTGCAGCTCCAGATTCTGCCTCACCGTCAGCTCGGTGTAGAGCGAGAAGCTCTGCGACATATAGCCGACGCGCCTGCGTGTCTCGAGGTCACGGGGATCGACGGCGCGGCCGAGCAGCAGTGCCTCTCCCTCGCTGGCGGGGAGCAGCCCCGTCAGCATCTTCATCGTGGTCGTCTTGCCGCAGCCGTTCGAGCCGATGAAGCCGAAGATTTCGCCACGCTCGATGAGGAAATCGACATGGTCGACGGCGATGAAGTCGCCGAAGCGCTTGGTGAGCCCGCGCGCCTCGATCGCGGGGGTGCCGTCGAGCGTGGAATCGCGC
>JBPPMV010000534.1:0-6032 GCA_051306235.1 Mycobacterium sp.
CACCCGACATTCCATGCACACTTCGGCCCGCACCAACGCCTCCACCCATGCCCGGGCCTCGCGCAGATCCCCGTCGTGCAGGCGCTCCTCGATCGGGGCCACGTCTCGACTCAGCAACCAGACCGAGCCCACTGGCCGACTACGGCCGAACGGCGGGGGTAGCGCGTCCCGGCCGTACAGCGCGCAGGCAGCCTCCAGATCGACCACCGCGACCGTGCAGAGCACCCCCGCCACCCCCATCAGCGCAGATTACTCCGCGCGGTACTTCGCATCACCTGCGGGAAAGCGTGCGCCACCCCGTAGACCAGATAGGCCTCCGGGGTGACTGGGCGAATCGGCTTGTTCTTCTGCACCGCCGACACGATGGCGTTCGCCACCTTGTCGGGGCCGTAACGCCGGGCCACGAAGCCCCTCTTGATCCGTGCCCGCATCGGTTCGACATCGGCCTGCTTGTGCGCGGGCATATCGAAGCGGGTGGTGTCGATGATGTTCGTGTCGATCACGCCGGGACACACCGTGGTCAGGCCGATACCCGCGGGATCCAACTCCGCGCGCAGGCAGTCGGAGAACATGAACACCGCGGCCTTGCTGGTGGCGTAGGCGTTCATCGCCTGGGTCGGTGAGTAGGCCGCCATCGAGGCGACGTTGACGACGTGCCCGCCGGTCGCGCGCTCGACCATCCGGGACCCGAAGGCACGGCAGCAGTTGACGACGCCCCCGAAGTTGATGTCGAGCACCCGGTCGTACTGGTCGGCGGGGGTGTCCAGGAAGGCGCCGGCATGGCCGACGCCGGCGTTGTTCACCAGCACATCGGGCACCCCGTGCGCGGCGCACACCCGTTCTGCGAACCGGTCGACGGCCTCGGCGTCGGCGACGTCGAGCTGATAGGCGTGGGCGGTGCCGCCGGTGGCGGTGATCTCCGCCACCGTCGCGGCCGCGGCGCCCTGGCTGATATCGCTCACCACGATCTCGGCTCCGTGCGCGGCGAAGGCCAGCGCGGTGGCGCGCCCGATACCGCTGCCGGCTCCGGTCACCGAGACCAGCTGGTCGCCGAAGGCCCCGCGCGGCACGCCGACGCGGGCCCGTGCGAGCTCGCGACCGGCAGGCGCGCCGCCGAGGTGGTCGAAGAGTTCGCTGACGGCCCGGGCCAGCTGCCCCGGGTGGGACAGCGGCGCCCAGTGCCCGGCGATCAGGTCGCGGCGCCACAGCCGCGACACCCAGGACGGCGTGTCCTCGAACGCGTACGCCCTGACGAACGGATCCCTCGTGTTCACGATCAGCTGAACCGGAACATCCACGTGGTGGTCGGTTCGGGCGTGGGTCAGACCGTGAAAGAAGTTGGCCCGGTACACCTTCAGGCCGTTGACGGCCTCGCCGGTGAAACCCTTGGGATGGTGGATGGCCTCGGCCGCGATGCCGTCCTTGAGCAGGCGCCGCCGCATGGCGCCGCGCCCGAAGGCGATGCGGACCGCGGCGGGCGCCAGCACCGGCGTGGAGAACGCGCCCATATAGGACAACCGGCCGAGCTGGCACAGACTGCGGACGAAGCGGCGCGGCCGGTACGGCCGCTTGAGCCCGTCGATGATGAAACGGTTGATGTGGTCGGCGCTCGGCCCGGAGACCGAGGTGAACGATGCCACCCGATCCGCCGATCCGGCCCGCGTCAGGTACTCCCACACCCCCACCGAGCCCCAGTCATGGGCCAGCACGTGCACCGGCCCGTCGGGGCTGACCGCCGCCGCGACCGCCGCGAAATCGTCGGCGAAGCGGGCCATCGTGTAGCTGGAATGAGGTTTCGGCACAGCCGAATTCCCGACGCCACGGTTGTCGTACCGGATCACCCGGAAACGTTCGGCCAGCAGCGGAACCACGCCCTCCCACAGCGCGTGGGAGTCCGGCCAGCCGTGCACCAACACCACCGGCGGCCCGTCCGGTCTGCCCTGCTCGTAGACCGCGATCCGAGTGCCATCGGCACTGTCGACGAACCGTTCGGTGATGTCGGTCATGGTTACCCTTCGAGATCCTTGCGCAAGGCCCGGTCGCGCTCGATCCGGCGACGCGCATCGTAATCGCGCATGCGCTGCGGGTAGCCCACTTTCTGCACGTCGTACACCGGGATGTCGAGTTGCTTGCTCAGCCGGTGCGCGCCGGCGTCGCCACCGGTACGGCGCCTGGTCCACTCTCCGTCGGCTGCCACCAACACCACGGTGACCTCGGTGACGGTGGTCTGAGGTTCCACGAAGGCCTCGACGCCGGTGTGCGTGGCCACCCAGTCACGCAGGTAGGCCAGATTGGTCGATGATTCTTTTCGGCTCTGGGCTCGCGTTCCGCCGCGCGGACGACGCCACCTGTCGAACAGTCCCAACTGGGGTTACTCCTCTCGGACGCCTCCTTCAATGGTGCCAGAGCATCGAGTGGGCGGTCCGCGACGACCGCGCGCGGCGGACATGACAGGATGGAAGGGCACCCCATTCGACCCGTGACGATGACTTTCGAGGAGTCAAAACCCATGGCAATCTCTGTCCAGATGCCCGCACTCGGTGAGAGCGTCACCGAGGGGACCGTCACCCGATGGCTCAAACAAGAGGGCGACACCGTCGCCGTCGACGAACCACTGCTCGAGGTCAGCACCGACAAGGTCGACACCGAGATCCCGTCGCCGATCGCCGGCGTGCTCACCAAGATCATCGCGGCCGAGGATGACGTCGTCGAGGTCGGTGGCGACCTGGCACTGATCGGTGAAGAGGGCGAATCTGCCGGCGACGCGGACGAGCCCGCCGCAGAAGAAGAAGCCCCCGCCGAGGAGGCTCCCGCCGAAGAAGCCGAGCCGGAGCCAGAGCCCGCCGCCGAAGAAGAGGCGCCTGCCGAAGAGGCCAAGCCCGCGAAGCCCGCCGCATCCGGTGGTGGCGACGCCACCTCGATCACCATGCCCGAACTCGGCGAGTCCGTCACCGAGGGCACCGTCACCCGTTGGCTCAAGAAGGTCGGCGACGAGGTCGCCGTCGACGAGGCGCTGGTCGAGGTGTCCACCGACAAGGTCGACACCGAGATCCCCTCGCCGGTGGCCGGCACGCTGATCTCCATCACCGCCGAGGAAGACGATGTCGTCGCGGTCGGCGGTGAACTGGCCAAGATCGGCTCCGCCGATGCCGCATCGGCCGAGCCCGAGCCCGAGACCGAGCCCGAACCCGAACCGGAGCCGGAGCCGGAGCCCGCCAAGGAAGAGCCCAAGCCGGAACCGAAGGCCAAGCCTGCCGAGGAAGCCAAGCCCGAGCCGAAACCTGAGCCGAAGCCCGAACCCGCCAAGGAAAAGCCCAAGGAAGATCCCAAGCCCGCGGCCGCCGAGAGCGCACCCTCGGGTGACGGATCTCCCTACGTGACCCCGCTGGTCCGCAAGCTGGCCTCGGAGAACGGTGTCGACCTGACGGCGATCAGCGGCACCGGTGTCGGTGGACGCATCCGCAAGCAGGATGTGCTCGCCGCCGCTGAGGCGAAGAAGGAGCCGGCCCCGGCCGCCGCCGCTCCGTCCGCACCGGCAGCGTCGTCCGCCTCGAAGCCCGCCGCGGCACCGGAGCTGGCGCACCTGCGCGGCACCACCCAGAAGGCCAACCGGATCCGCCAGATCACGGCGAAGAAGACCCGCGAAAGCCTGCAGACCACCGCGCAGTTGACGCAGACCCACGAGGTCGACCTGACGAAGATCGTCGCGTTGCGGGCGAAGGCCAAGAAGAGCTTCAGCGAGCGCGAGGGTGTGAACCTGACCTATCTGCCGTTCTTCGCGGTCGCCGTCGTCGATGCACTCAAGGCGCACCCGAATGTGAACGCCAGTTACAACGAGGACACCAAGGAGATCACCTACTACGACGCCGAGCACCTGGGCTTCGCAGTCGACACCGAACAGGGTCTGCTCTCCCCCGTCGTGCACAATGCCGGCGACCTGTCGCTGGGCGGCCTCGCCCGGGCGATCGCCGATATCGCCGCACGCGCCCGGTCGGGCAAGCTCAAGCCCGATGAGTTGTCCGGTGGCACGTTCACCATCACCAACATCGGCAGCCAGGGCGCCCTGTTCGACACCCCGATCCTGGTCCCGCCGCAGGCGGCGATGCTGGGCACCGGTGCGATCGTCAAGCGTCCCCGCGTCGTCGTCGACGAGAACGGCAACGAGTCGATCGGCGTGCGTTCGGTGGCCTACCTGCCGCTGACCTATGACCATCGCCTGGTCGACGGCGCCGATGCCGGACGCTTCCTGACCACCATCAAGCGTCGGCTCGAAGAAGGGGCGTTCGAGGCCGATCTGGGGCTGTAGCCGATGACCGCCATGGTGGTCGCGATCGCGGGTTCCTCGGGCCTGATCGGCTCGGCGCTGACAACGGCCTTACGCGCCGCCGATCACCGCGTGCTGCGCATCGTCCGCCGACGGTCGGCCGGCGCCGATGAGGTGTTCTGGAATCCGGACACCGGCGACTTCGACCCCGGCGAGCTGGCCGGCGTCGACTCGGTGGTGAACCTGTGCGGCGTCGGCGTCGCTGCGAAGCGATGGTCGGGCGCGTTCAAGCAGAGCCTGCGCGACAGCCGGATCGGACCGACCGATGTGCTGGCCGCCGCGGTCGCCGAGGCCCGGGTGCCGGTGCTGCTCAATGCCAGTGCGGTGGGCTACTACGGCGATACCCGCGACCGTGTCGCGGACGAGAATGCCCCGCGGGGCGCCGGTTTCCTGGCCCAGTTGTGCGCCGACTGGGAGGCGGCCGCCGTTCCCGCCACCGCGGCCGGGGCGCGGGTGGTCCTGCTGCGCACCGGCCTGGTGCTCTCGCCCGGCGGCGGGATGCTCAGCAGGTTGCGGCCGTTGTTCGCACTCGGCCTGGGGGCGCGGCTGGGCAACGGCCGCCAGTACTTTCCGTGGATCAGCCTGGAAGACCAGGTGCGGGCGATGCTGTTCGCCCTCACCCGGGACGACCTGGACGGCCCGGTCAATTTCACCGGTCCTGCGCCCGTCACCAACGGCGAGTTCACCGCCGCGCTCGGCCGCACCCTGAGCAGGCCGACCCCGATGATCGTGCCGGGATTCGCGTTGCGCACCGTCCTCGGCGAGTTCGCCGACGAGGGCCTGCTCGGCGGGCAACGCGCCATCCCCGCGGCACTGGAGCGGGCCGGGTTCACGTTCCAGCACAACACCGTCGGTGAGGCGCTCGCCTACGCCACCGCCGGTGCGCCACCGGCGTAGCGTTGTCTGCCATGGAATCCATCCGGTCCTCGTCGGCGCCTGTGCAGGTCAAGCTGCTGGGCACCCTCGACTACCGCGAGGCCTGGCAGTTGCAGCGCGAGATCGTCGAGGAGCGGGTGGCCGGCGGCCCGGACACCCTGCTGCTGCTCGAACACCCGGCGGTGTACACCGCCGGGAAGCGCACCCTGCCCGAGGAACGACCGGCCGACGGCATCCCGGTGGTGGACACCGATCGCGGCGGCAAGATCACCTGGCACGGCCCGGGTCAGCTGGTCGGCTACCCGATCATCGGACTGACCGAGCCGCTCGATGTGGTGAATTTCGTTCGGCGCCTTGAGGAAGCCCTCATCACGGTGTGCGATGGCTTCGGCCTCGACGCCGGCCGGATCGAGGGCCGGTCCGGGGTCTGGGTGCCCGCCGACGAGCTGCGCCCGGCACGCAAGGTCGGCGCCATCGGTATCCGGGTCGCGCGCGGGGTGACCCAGCACGGCTTCGCGCTGAACTGCGACTGCGATCTGACGGCGTTCGGCGGCATCATCCCGTGCGGCATCGCCGATGCCGGTGTCACATCGCTGACCGCTGAGCTGGGTCGACAGGTCGGAGTGAAAGATGTCACCACTGCGGTCGCCGACGCCGTCTCCGGTGCTCTGGACGGACAGATCCGCGTAGCATTGACCCAGTGAGTGTCGTACCGGAGGGTCGTAAGTTACTGCGCCTTGAGGTGCGCAACGCCGAGACGCCCATCGAGCGCAAACCGCCGTGGATCAAAACCAAGCTGAAGACCGGCCCGGAGTACACCGCGCTCAAATCG
>JBPPMV010000535.1:0-3089 GCA_051306235.1 Mycobacterium sp.
TCTGTACCGCAATTGGATCACCCGAGCCGGCATGGGACTTCAGTACCTGCTGCTGCGCTCAGGACCCATGACCATGCCGCCCTCCACGCTGGGCGCCTTTGCCAAGAGCGACCCCGGTTTCGCCAGTCCCGATTTGGAGTGGCATGTGCAGCCCTTGTCGTTGGCCAAGTTCGGCGACCCACTGCACCATTTCGGAGCCATCACGCCCTCGGTGTGCAATCTGCGCCCCAGTTCGCGGGGCCATGTGCGCCTGGCGAGTGCAGATCCGTTGACCTACCCGAAGATCGCCTGCAACTACCTGTCCACCGACGCCGATCGCCACGCCGCCGTGCGGGGCCTGCGGATGACCCGCCAGATCATGGCGGCGCAGCCCCTCGCCCGCTACCAGCCAGAAGAACTACTTCCCGGCCCACAACTGGTCAGCGATGATGACCTGCAGCAGGCGGCCGGTGAGCTCGGCACGACCATCTTCCATCCGGTGGGCACCTGCGCGATGGGATCCTTCGACTCACGCGGTCTGCCGCGGTCGGCCGATACGGTCCTCGACACCGATTGCCGCGTGTTCCGTGTCGCCGGCCTTCGCGTGGTCGACGCGTCGGCGATGCCCACCATCACGTCCGGGAACACCAACGCGCCGGTCATGCTGATCGCCGAACGAGCGGCTAGAGCGATCCTGGGATGAGACCGAGTGTCCTCCGGTTCAACTGCTCAGCGCCCTAACGACTTTCGGTACTCAGAGTCCGGACGGTACGACAGTGCCGTTGACCGTCACCTCGACCTGATCCGTCTTCGCGTCGTACGCGATCTTGCCGTGGTCAAAGGTCGTCACGAGGAGATCGCCGACGGTGTCCTCGTCGCTGGTGGGCGCGCCCAGCGGACCCACCGAGCCGTTCTCGCCGGTGACTTCAGGCACGCCTGCTGGGTCGCGCGGGACATTCCAGGCCTCCCGGATCCTGCCCCAGGTGATGAATCCGGGCGTGCCCGCTTCGCCGTTCTTGGCAGTGATCACGCCGCCCTGAAACTGCTGGAACAGCACACCGCTCTCCCGAGCCCCCGCATTGCGGTCACCCGTCAGTGGCTTACCGAGAGCCTGCCGCTGATATTCGGTGGCCGACGCGTACTTGGCCGCAATCGGACCGGTCAGCGTCACCTCGACATCTCTCTCCCCGATCAGCGTCACTTCGGTGGGCGGAGCTTCGGTGGGCGGGGCTTCGGTCTCGGAGGTGGCGATCAATCCAACCTGCGGAGGCTGCGACGCGCCGATGTTTTTGGTATCGCTGCAGCCCACAGCGGTCAATGCGATGACGGCCAGGCCGATGGCTGCCGTATTGCGGTATGCGATCGTCCTCATGGCCTCACTCTCGCGTCTTCGTCGTTGTCGGTCAAATCTTGGTTGAACCGTTGGCCGCGCTCGCGATCCGGAATAAACCCAACACCCGATGAACTTGGCTCAAGAGTCGCACCCTCCCCGATTCAGGAGCATTCATGACCCGTCCCGTCCGCGTCGCCGTGCATATCCAGCCCGGCGGCACGCCTGATTACCGCACCTGGCGCGACGCCGTCCTGGGCGCTGACGACCTCGGCGTCGACGTCATCTTCGGCTACGACCACTTCCACCGCCCGGCAATGAAGGGCCTCGTCGACGGCAAGCCCGTCATGTTCGACGAACAGCCCGATGTCGCCAACTTCGAGGGCTGGACCGCGCTCGCGTCGTGGGGCGAGATCACCTCACACGCCGAAATCGGACTCCTCGTCACCGGCGTCGGCTACCGCAACGCGGACCTACTCGCCGACATGGCACGCACCGTCGACCACATCAGCGGCGGAAGACTCATCCTCGGACTCGGCGCGGGATGGTACGAAAAGGACTACACCACCTACGGTTACGACTTCGGCACCTTCGGCTCCCGCTTCGACCTGTTCGATGAGAGCTTGATCCGCATCGAGAACCGGCTTGCCGCACTGATTCCGCCACCCGTACGTAAGTTACCGATCCTCATCGGCGGTACCGGGCCCAAGCGCTCGCTGCCCGCCGTCGCCCGGCACGCCGACATCTGGCACGCGTTCCAGGATCTCGATGCCTTCCGCAGATCCAGCGCGCGCGTCGATGAGCTGGCCGCGACGTTCGGCCGCAACGGCGCCGATATCGAACGTTCGACGCTGTGGGAGAACGCCGACAGCGCCGATGCCTTCCGCGCGGCGGGCGTCACGCTGTTCCAGACCGAACTCACCGCCGATGACGGTTACGACCTCACCTCTCTCAAGCAGGTTCTCACCTGGCGGGACAACGGGTGACCCCGATCGGAGCCGTGTATTGGAGGGTCGCGCATTCTGGTCAGGCGAGAGCGTTCACCGCGTCGTCCAGGTTTCGATAAACATCGACGATGGAGTCGATTCCGATCAGCCGCAGCGGACGACTCGTGGCCGGCCCATCGGCGACCACCCCGAATCGCTTCGGTGACAAGATATTCCGGCGGGTATCGACCAACACGTTCATCCCGGCCGTCGCCAGAAAGTCCACTGTCGACAGATCGATGATGAGAGCGCAGAACTTCGTGCGAGCTACAGCAGCGATTGCGGTGGCCAGCGCAGGGGCAGTGAGCATGTCCAGATCGCCCGAGGCCGTGATCACCACGGTGCGTCCGACCCAGTGCTCACCGACGACGAAGTCACCCGGCGTTGCGCCCTGGTCATGGTGGCTGTTCACAGTTCTCCTCCCTTGACGGACCGGCAACGAGGACAACAAAGATCGACCCCAGGCCCTCGGAGTCGACCTCTGTTGTCCCCGGGACGGTTTACCTCGAACGCACCGAGTTGCGGCCACCGACGCGCATCCAGATCACCAGCACCACGACGGCACCGATGACGGAGCCGATGATGCCGGACGGTTGGAAGAAGCCCTCCGCGCTGTCCTTGCTGAAGAGCAGGTATCCGAGAAGCCCGCCGACGAAGGAGCCCACGACACCCAGGACGATGGTCATCGGGACGGACAGGTTCTGCTTGCCCGGAACCAACAGGCGCGCAAGGGCGCCGGCGATGAGTCCGATGACGAGAATGCTGATGATGAGACCGATCATGGCATGAGCCTT
>JBPPMV010000536.1:0-6492 GCA_051306235.1 Mycobacterium sp.
CGTTCGATGGTGCGCCGGTTCAGCTCGGCACCCAGCGCGGCGAGCTGGACCCGGTCGTTGACGCCGGAGACCTGGGTGGTGTCCGCGACGTGCTGGGCGCCCACGGTATGGCCGTCGGCGCGCAGGATGGCAACGGCATCGGTGATGTAGAGCTCGCCCTGAGCGTTGTCGGTGCTCAGCCGGGTCAGCGCCGAGCGCAGCGCAACGGCGTCGAAGGCGTACACGCCGGAGTTGATCTCGCCGATGGCGCGCTGGGTGTCATCCGCATCGGCCTGTTCCACGATGGCGGCGACGGCACCCTCGGCGTCGCGGATGATCCGTCCGTAGCCGGTGGGGTCGGCCAACGTCGTGGTCAGGATGGTCGCCCGCGCACCGCGGTGGGCGGTGGTCAGTGCGGTCAGGGTGTCGCCGCCGAGCAGAGGCACATCGGCCGTGGTGATGACGACGGTGCCGGCGAAGTCATCGGGCAGCCCGGCGAGTCCGACGCTGACGGCGTGCCCGGTGCCGAGCTGCTCCTCCTGCACGACGGTGCTGATCTGGCTGTTGCTGCCGGCCGCCACCCGGGTCACCTCGGCGGTCACCTGCTCGCGGCCGTGCCCGATGACGACCACGATGTGGCTGGGTGCGAGCGCATGCATGGCGTGCAACACGTGGGCCAGCATGGTGCGTCCGCCCAGGGGGTGCAGCACCTTGGGGATGGCCGATTTCATCCGGGTACCTGCACCCGCGGCCAGGACGATCACGGCGGTTTCGGTCGATGACACGATTTCCTCCTCCGGCGACGCGGTCCGATCGGGGTCGCTCGGCAATCTGTGCTGCCTGCTCGCTGCTCCGTGTTCAAGAGTCGCTCGGCAAGCCTCGCTCCGTCGCCAGGACTCGAACCTGAACTATCTGAACCAAAATCAGAGGTGCTGCCGATTACACCACGACGGACTGATCAACCCGAGACTCTAGTCGAAACCACTACGCGCGGCGGGCAGGAGCGGAGCGACCAGGGGATAGGCTCAGCACTGTGGCCGCACCTGAGAAAGAGCCTCGTGCGCCTCGCGCCCGGATGACCGGCAGCGAACGTCGCCAACAGCTCATCGAGATCGCCAGGTCCCTGTTCGCCGAGCGCGGGTACGACGGCACGTCCATCGAAGAGGTCGCGCAGCGGGCCAACGTGTCAAAACCCGTCGTCTACGAGCATTTCGGAGGCAAAGAAGGCCTCTACGCCGTCGTCGTCGACCGGGAGATGTCGGCGCTGCTGAGCATGATCACCTCATCGCTGACCATGAACCGTTCCCGGGTGCGGGTCGAGTTGGTGGCGTTGGCACTGCTCACCTACGTCGAGGAACACACCGACGGGTTCCGCATCCTCATCCGCGACTCGCCGGCGGCCATCACCTCGGGCACCTACGCGACGCTGCTCAACGATGCCGTGAACCAGGTGGCCTCGATCCTGGCCGGTGACTTCTCCCGCCGGGGCTTGGACCCGGATCTGGCGCCGCTGTACGCGCAGGCGCTGGTCGGTTCGGTGTCGATGACGGCCCAGTGGTGGCTCGATGTGCGCGAGCCACCGAAGGAAGTGGTGGCCGCGCACGTGGTCAACCTGTGCTGGAACGGGCTGACCCACCTGGAGTCCGACCCCAAGCTGCAAGAGGACTAGACATCCCGGCGCGAGACATCCCGCTGCGAGATTCGTCACTCGCGGCCGCCGCCTAGGATGGGCTCATCATGACCGCACCCGGGCACACTCATGTCCAAAACTCGATCGCGGGGCTCGTCGACCTGGCGCTCAGCTCGCCCACCTTCACCGATCTGATCGACCGCGCGCAGGCCCGGCCTGAAACCCTGGCGATGGTCGGACCGGCCAGTGCGCGGCTGTTCGCCGCGGCCGCGCTGGCCCGCACCGGCCCGCTGCTCGTGGTGACCGCGACCGGCCGGGAGGCCGACGATCTGACCGACGAACTCAAAGCGGTCCTCGGCGATGCCGTCGCCCTGTTCCCGTCCTGGGAGACGCTGCCGCACGAACGGCTCTCACCCGGGGTGGAGACCGTCGGCGCGCGGATGATGCTGTTGCGCAGGCTTGCCCATCCCGAAGACGAACATCTGGGGCTGCCGCTGCGGGTGGTCGTCACCACGGCACGCTCGCTGCTGCAGCCGATGGTGATCGACCTCGGCGATATCGAGCCCGTCACGCTGACCGTCGGCGCCGAGTCCGAATTCGACGGGGTGATCGCCCGCCTGGTCGAGCTGGCCTACACCCGTGTGGACATGGTGGCCAAGCGCGGCGAGTTCGCCGTCCGCGGTGGCATCCTCGACATCTTCCCGCCGACCGCCGAACACCCCGTGCGCGTCGAGTTCTGGGGTGACGAGGTCTCGGAGATGAGAATGTTCTCCGTCGCCGACCAGCGCTCCATCGTCGAGATCGACATCAACCACCTGGTGGCCGTGCCGTGCCGGGAGATTCTGCTCAGCGATGCCGTCAAGGAGCGGGCCGGTCAACTCGTCGACGCCCAGCCCCAGACCGACAACACCATCGCCGGTGGGGTGGGCGACATGCTGGCCAAGCTGGCCGACGGCATCCCGGTCGACGGTATGGAGGCGCTGCTGCCGGTGCTGCAACCCGATGCGCTGACCCTGCTGACCAGTCATCTGCCCGAGGGCACCCCGGTGCTGGTGTGCGATCCCGAGAAGGTGCGGTCCCGTTCGGCCGACCTGATCCGCACCGGTCGGGAGTTCCTGGAGGCGTCCTGGTCGGTGGCCGCGGTCGGCGGTGCGGCACCGGTGGACATCGAATCCCTGGGCGGGTCCGGGTTCCGCGAACTCGACGAGGTCAAGGCGGCCGCCGCACGCTGGTGGACGCTGAGCCAGCTCAACGACGAATCGGCCATCGAACTCGACGTGCGGTCGGCGCCGTCGGCGCGCGGGCAGAACGCGGTCGAAGAGATATTCGCGATGCTGCGCGCCCATGTGGTCACCGGCGGGTTCGCCACCGTCGTCACCCCCGGCGCCGGTACCGCCCATCGTGTCGTCGAACAACTTTCCGAAAAGGACACGCCGGCAGCACTTCTGGAGCCCGGAGTGCAGCCCGTCGCGGGTGTCGTCGGCGTGCTCAAGGGACCGCTGCGCGAGGGTCTGGTGGTCCCTGGAGTCAACCTGGTCATCATCACCGAAACCGACCTCACCGGTAACCGGGTCGCCGGTACCGACGGCAAACGGCTTGCCGCCAAACGTCGTAACGTCGTCGACCCGCTGGCGCTGACCGCCGGCGACCTGGTCGTGCACGATCAGCACGGCATCGGCAAGTTCGTCGAGATGACCGAACGGGTCATCGGTGGGGCGCGCCGGGAGTATCTGGTGCTGGAGTACGCCTCGGCCAAACGTGGCGGCGGCACCGACAAGCTGTACGTGCCGATGGATTCGCTGGATCAGTTGTCCCGCTATGTCGGCGGGCAGGCCCCGACCCTCAGTAGGCTCGGCGGCAGCGACTGGACGAACACGAAGACCAAGGCGCGCAAGGCCGTTCGGGAGATCGCCGGCGAGCTGGTGGCGCTGTACGCCAAGCGTCAGGCGGCGCCGGGATTTGCTTTCGGCCCGGACACCCCGTGGCAGGCCGAGATGGAGGACGCCTTCGGCTTTACCGAGACCATGGACCAGATGACCGCCATCACCGAGGTGAAATCCGATATGGAGAAGGCGGTCCCGATGGACCGGGTGATCTGTGGTGACGTCGGTTACGGCAAGACCGAGATCGCGGTCCGCGCGGCGTTCAAGGCCGTGCAGGACGGCAAGCAGGTCGCGGTCCTGGTGCCGACCACGCTGCTGGCCGACCAGCATCTGCAGACCTTCACCGCCCGGATGACCGGATTCCCGGTCACCGTCAAGGGACTGTCCCGGTTCACCGACTCGGCGGACTCGAAGACCACGCTGGACGGAATGGCCGACGGCTCGGTCGATATCGTGATCGGCACCCACCGGCTGTTACAGACCGCGGTGCGGTGGAAGGACCTTGGCCTGGTGGTCGTCGACGAGGAGCAGCGCTTCGGCGTCGAGCACAAGGAGCACATCAAGAGTCTGCGTACCCACGTCGATGTGCTGACCATGAGCGCCACCCCGATTCCGCGAACCCTGGAGATGAGCTTGGCCGGCATCCGGGAGATGTCGACCATCCTCACCCCGCCCGAGGAACGGTTCCCGGTGCTGACCTACGTCGGCCCGCACGATGACAAGCAGGTGGGCGCGGCGCTGCGCCGCGAGCTGCTGCGCGACGGGCAGGCGTTCTACATCCACAACCGGGTCAAGTCGATCGATCAGGCGGCGGCGCGGATTCAGGCGCTGGTGCCCGAGGCCCGGGTGGTGGTGGCGCACGGCCAGATGCCCGAGGAACAGCTGGAACGCACCGTCGAGGGCTTCTGGAACCGCGAGTTCGACATCCTGATCTGCACCACCATCGTGGAGACCGGTCTGGACATCTCCAATGCCAACACCCTGATCGTGGAACGCGCCGACACATTCGGTCTCTCGCAGCTGCATCAGCTGCGCGGCCGGGTAGGGCGCAGCCGGGAACGCGGCTACGCCTACTTCCTGTATCCGCCCGAGATGCCACTGACCGAGACCGCCCACGACCGGCTGGCCACCATCGCGCAGAACAACGAACTCGGTGCCGGTATGGCAGTGGCCATGAAGGACTTGGAGATTCGCGGCGCGGGCAACGTGCTGGGCGTCGAGCAGTCCGGCCATGTCGCCGGTGTCGGCTTCGACCTGTACGTGCGGCTGGTCGGTGAGGCCGTCGAGGCCTACCGGGCCGCAGCGGACGGGAAAACCGTACTGGCGCCAGAGGAACCCAAGGATGTCCGCATCGATCTGCCGGTGGATGCCCACTTCCCGCCGGAGTACATCGGCAGTGACCGGTTGCGGCTGGAGGCCTATCGCAGGCTGGCCGCCGCCTCCGACAAGGTTGCCGTGGACCGGGTCATCGAGGAACTCGTCGATCGGTACGGCCCGCTGCCCGAGCCCGCGCAACGGTTGATCGCGGTGGCGCGGTTGCGACTGCTGTGCCGTGAGTACGGGGTCACCGAGGTGTCCACGGTGTCCGATTCCACCCTGAAGGTCGGGCCGCTGACCCTGCTGGATTCCGGTCAGCTGCGCCTCAAGCGGGTGTACCCGGGTGCGGCGTACCGGGCGACGACCTCGACGGTGCAGATTCCCATCCCGCGGTCCGGCGGCGGGGTGGGGGCGCCGCGCATCCGCGATCTCGAACTGCTGCAGGCGGTGGCGGGGCTGCTGCTCGCGTTGGACGGCCGCCCGGCAGGCGAGGTCGACATCACCGACCTGGGTGTCGAGGGTGCCCTTCCGCCCAGTACCGGAGGTGCGAAATGACTTCCAGCGCCGGAGGTGCGATATGACGGTTGTGCTGGTCGATCCGCGCCGGCCGTCCCTGGTCCCGGTGGAAGCCGTCGGCCTGCTCGCCGGTGATGTGCAGTACACCGAGGAGATGCCAATCAAGGTGCCGTGGTCGCTGCCATCGGCGCGGCCGGCCTATGTCGGAGATCCGGCCCCGGTGCTGTTGTCCTCAGATCCCGAACATCCCGATGTGCGAACCCGATTGGCGGCGGGGGAGCAGCTGATCGCCGCGCCCGGGCCGCAAACCGGCGAGCGCCTGATCGACGCGGTGGTCATCATGGACAAGCTGCGCACCGACGGCCCGTGGGAGAGCGAGCAGACCCACGACTCGTTGCGTCGTTACCTCCTGGAGGAAACCTACGAGCTGTTCGACGCGGTGCGCAGCGGGGACGTCGGGGAGCTGCGCGAGGAACTCGGGGATGTGTTGCTGCAGGTGCTTTTTCACGCCCGGATCGCCGAGGATGCCCCGGCGCACCCGTTCGATATCGACGATGTCGCCGATGCGCTGGTGCGCAAGCTCGGTAACCGGGCGGCCGGTGTGCTGGCCGGCGAATCGGTGTCACTGGAGGAGCAACTCGCCCAGTGGGAGGAACGCAAGAGCAGCGAGAAGGTGCGCGACTCTTGTATGGACGATGTGCCGACCGGGCAGCCCGCGCTGGCACTGACGCAGAAGGTGCTCGAGCGCTCTGCCGGAGCCGGCATCCCCGACGAGCTGATCCCCGATTCGCTGCGCGAGGTGCGCATCGGTGTGGAATCCGATGCCGAGAACACCTTGCGCACAGCCACTCTGGAGTTCATCGATACGGTCCGGCAGGCCGAGCAGGCCGTCAAGGCCGCCCGCGGCGGCGATGCCATCGGGGACGCGCCGGTCGAGCCGATCGGCGCCGACGAGTGGCGCACGCACTGGCCCGTGTAGTTACCAGTCGCGTGAGCCACTGCTCGACGCCGGCATCGCTCGGTGGATCCCGGTTCACTGTGTAGTTCTTACGAAATCAATGGTGACCACCGTTGATTACTACATGCGAAGGCGCCGTTCGTCTCTGTCGGCGGCGAATGGCTAGGTGGGGCTGTGCTTTAGGCGGTATCGCTGAGTGGTTCGAGTGT
>JBPPMV010000537.1:0-3949 GCA_051306235.1 Mycobacterium sp.
CGTCACGAGCAGGCCTGATCGGCAGCATCGCATCGGCCGCCAGTTCTTCTCCCAGCCGCAGTCTGGGCACGAAAATGCCGGCGAGGTAGGGAAGTTGGGGCGCGGCGGACGTCGCGCGGGTGCGGGCTCCATCCCGGAACTGATCGACGTCATCGCATTGGCGCAGAGCGGCAAGATCAAGGGCCGCGCGGTCATCACACCGAACGACTGAGTCCCGATTCGTGTTGGTCGACGACCCATCGGGCGATCTCGACGAGCTTGATGTTGGCGTTCTGAGAGGTTCTGACCAGCAGAGCGAAGGCCTGCAAGCCGGTGAGATTTTCGCGGTGCATGAGCAGACCTTTGGCCTGGCCGATGACGTCGCGGCTGGCCAGTGCGGTGTCGAACTGTGCTTCAGTCGCGGCGCCGATCACTGCAATCGATGCGTGCTGAGCCAGTACGCCGCCGATGAGCCGGGATTCCTCGTCGAACGCGGCGCTGGACCGGTCGCCGAAAAGGTTGAGTGCGCCAAGGTTGTCGTCAGTCACGAAAAGTTGAAACGACAGCATTCTGCACACGCCGCGCTCCGCCGCAGCGCTGGCGAACCGCGGCCACCGTGTTTCGGTGGCCATATCGTCGATCTGCACGGTGTGATGCTCGCGCAACGCACTCAGGCAGGGACCCTCGTTCAGCGAGGACTGCAGTTTGTCCAGTTCGGCGACGATCGGATTGGTGGGCGCCTCGGCGGTGACCTGCCGGCCTTGAACCAGCGAAATACCGGCCCCCCAGGCGCCGGGTACCAGACTGACCGCACCCTCGGTGATCGCTCGCAGCGTGGCCTCGGTGCCGGTTTCCTGCTGTAGTTCGATCGCCAGGTCACCGAGCAGTTGCGCCAACCCCGGAGGCGAATTCACATCCATGGGAAAACGATATGTGAAGCACGGGCGGCGGGTACACCGTCATCTCGTGCGGAGACGCAGTGCACAGAGTCTGTGCAACTGCGTTTTCTCGGTGCCCTCGGTGAGATTCGAACTCACACTGCACGGGTTTTGAATCCGTTTCCTCTGCCAGTTGGGATACGAGGGCGTCCCCGCGACCTTGAGCCGCGGCTTACCACCTTAAGGGATGCTCCGGGTTGCCTTCACCGGCAGGCGCTGTTAACCCCAAGCTCGCCCCGGGACGGCAATCGCGCGACAATGTGCGTCATGACCGACGCTCCCGCGCCCCGCCGTGTGCTCATCGCCGAAGATGAGGCGCTCATCCGAATGGACCTGGCCGAGATGCTGCGCGAGGAGGGCTATGAGGTCGTCGGCCAGGCCGGTGACGGTCAGGAGGCGGTCGACCTCGCCGAGAGCCTGAAACCCGATCTGGTGATCATGGACGTCAAGATGCCGCGCCGGGACGGGATCGACGCCGCATCGGAGATCGCGGCCAAACGGATCGCGCCCATCGTCATCCTCACCGCATTCTCGCAGCGGGAGTTGGTCGAGCGGGCCCGCGATGCGGGGGCGATGGCCTACCTGGTCAAACCGTTCTCGATCACCGATCTGATCCCGGCCATCGAGGTCGCCGTCAGCCGGTTCGGTGAGATCGCGGCCCTGGAGAACGAGGTCGCAAACCTCTCGGACCGTCTGGAGACCCGCAAGCTGGTCGAGCGGGCGAAGGGTTTGCTGCAGGCCAACCAGGGGATGACCGAACCCGAGGCGTTCAAGTGGATCCAGCGGGCGGCGATGGACCGGCGCACCACCATGAAGCGGGTGGCCGAGGTGGTGCTCGAGACCCTCGACACGCCGACCGAGGATGCCTCCGGCGCTGAGAAATGAGCGTCCTGACCGCCCCTGCCGGTTAAGACTGCGTTTCCGGGGCCTTCGTTTGACCGGCTAACCCGGCTGATCTGCGCAACGCGTCGTCCAACATCACGCGACGGAGCCGCGGAATGGTTATGGTTTTCGGCGAAGCATCGCCGCCCCGGTCGTCCCGACCGGAACGAGGATGCCGACCTGAAACGGAACCGGAGGTGAGACGTGCGCAGTCACGTTGCACGCAAGGCATTTGCTCTCGGAGGCGCGGGCCTTATGGCCCTGGCGATTGCCGGCTGCAGTCAGAGCACGCCCGAAGAAGAGGCGTCGCAGACGAACCTCAAGATCGTGGAGAAGGTGCAGATCGACGAGAACGGCGCCGAGGTTGCGGCCGCCGAGGGCATGGCGCCCGCCGATCCGGCTGGGGACGGCAACGCCACCTGTCCGCCGGTCTCCATCGCGATGGCCGGTGCCCTCAACGGTCCGGACGCCGCGCTCGGCATCAACATCAAGAACGGCGTCCAGCTGGCGATCGACAAACACAATGAGGCCAACCCGGGTTGCCAGGTTCAGCTCAAACCCTTCGACACCGAGGGTGATCCGCAGAAGGCCTCCAATATCGCGCCGCGCATCGTCGAGGATCAGTACACGATCGGCCTCGTCGGACCGGCATTCTCCGGCGAGACCAAAGCCACCGGCGGCGTCTTCGATCAGGCCGGCCTCGTTGCCACCACGGCCTCGGCCACCAATGTGACGCTCTCGGAGAACGGGTGGCGGACCTTCTTCCGCGGACTGGCCAATGACGGTGTGCAGGGGCCGTCCGTCGCCAACTACCTGAAGAACAATCTCGGCCACCAGAAGGTGTGCGTGGTCGATGACAGCACCGATTACGGGCTGGGGCTGGCCACCGCGGTGCGTGACACCCTGGGCCCCGTTGCCGATCCGGCCTGCAACATCTCGGTGAAGAAGGGCGATAAGGACTTCTCCGCCGCAGTGACCCAGATCAATGGTGCGGCTCCGGAATCGGTGTTCTTCAGCGGCTACTACGCCGAGGCTGCGCCGCTGGTTCAGCAGCTCCGCGACGGTGGCTTCGAGGGCGTGTTCGCCAGCGCCGACGGCACGAAGGATCCCGAGTTCGTCAAGCAGGCGGGCGAATCGTCCAAGGGCGCGGTGCTGGCCTGCCCGTGCGGTCCGGCCACCGGGTCGTTCGCCGAGGAGTACACCGCGAAGTTCAACACCGAGCCGGGCACCTACAGTGCTGAGGGCTATGACCTGGGCACCATCCTGCTCAAGGGCATCGACTCCGGCGCGATCACCCGCCCCGCGCTGCTGGATTTCGTTCGCAACTACCAGGGCCAGGGTGTGGCCCGTGAGTACCAGTGGACCCCAGAAGGTGAGCTCACCACGACGCTCATCTGGATCTACGACGTTCAGTAACAGCTGAGACGAAAGCGCGTCCGAGAGCGCATGCCTCGGACGCGCTTTCGTCTTCAGAGCCTGCCGCAGCAGTAACCGTCATCGCGTCAGCGAGGAGCTCACCACCGGATGAACCTGGCCGCCAACATCAACTTCAATGTCGGGGCATTGTTCGACAGTTTCTGGCAGTTGACGATCGACGGCCTGTCCTGGGGTGCGATCTACGCCTTGGTCGCTGTCGGCTACACCCTGGTTTTCGGCGTGCTGCGCCTGATCAACTTCGCGCACTCCGAGATTTTCATGCTCGGCATGTTCGGCGCCTACTTCGCGCTGGACATCCTGATGGGCTTCACGCCGAGCGGCAACGCCTACAACAAGGGCGTCGCGCTGACCATCCTCTACCTGGGCATCGCCATGCTGTTCGCGATGCTGGTCTCCGGCGGTGCCGCGGTGGGGCTGGAGTTCGTCGCCTATCGCCCGTTGCGCAAGCGCAACGCCAAATCGCTGACCTTCCTGATCACCGCGATCGGCATGTCCTTCGTGCTGCAGCAGTTCGTGCTGTTCATCCTGCCGAAGCTGATACCGGGTTACGGCGGGCCGAACGCCCAACAGCCGATTGTGCTGGTGCAACCCAAGACCCAGTTCGAGTTCTTCGGCGTCGCGATCTCCAACACCACCATCGTGATCATCAGCTCGGCGCTGGTGCTGGCACTGCTCACCGATGTGGCGCTCAACCGCACCAAACTCGGGCGCGG
>JBPPMV010000538.1:0-2238 GCA_051306235.1 Mycobacterium sp.
GGTCGTGGGATGCGGGGTGCTCATCCCGTAGCAGGAGTTGTCGACGTCCCCGCCGCCGAGCAGCAGCAGCCCGTCGAAATACGCTGCGGAAGAGGGACTGTCGAGTGGCTCGGTGGTGTCGTACAGCTCGAAGTCGGCGCCCAGCTCGATCAGGGTGGCCAGCGCGACCTTGGTGAACCGCTTGATGAGCGCGATGTCGGCTTCGCTGATGTCCGGATAGTTCAGTGAGGCCAGCACGCAGATGTGCGCGCGCGGTGCATCCGGTGTCGGCAGGTCCGGGAGGACATCCTGCAGGCGCACGGTCATCGGTTGGCCTTTCGTTTGCGGGCACGGTCGACCAGATCGGCGAACAGCGCCGCGTCGGTGGGGGAGACGGCGTGCCGGTCCTCGGGATGCCATTGCACCGCAACGATATCGGCGCGCCGGTGCTCGACGGCCTCTGTGACACCGTCGGCGGACGTCGCGGTGATGGTGAGGTCGGCGCCGAGCCGGTCGATGGCCTGGTGGTGGTAGGAGGACACCTCGATGCTGTCGGCGCCGACGATGGCGTGCAGTCTTGTGCCGGTGTCGATCTGGACCGGGTGCATGCTGCCGTGGTGCAGGGTCTCTGGCAGGTGTTGATGCAACGTGCCGCCGAGTGCGACGTTGAGCACCTGCATGCCACGGCAGATCGCCAGCACCGGGATCTTCACGTCGAACAGTGCTTTCGTGACGCCGAGGTCGAAGTCGTCCTGGAAGGCGACGGTGGCGGTGGTCTCCGGGGCGGGCTGCGCGCCGTAGCGTTGCGGTTCCAGATCAGCGCCGCCGGGCAGCAGCACACCATCGAAACTGTCCAGCCTTTGCGGCATTTCGGCGAGTGGGTCGGCGGCCGGGCCGTGCAGGATCACCGGTTCACCACCGCCCGCCCACACCGCCTCGCAGATCGCCTCGGCGGCCAGGGTCGCCGAGAAGCGCAGGATGGGTGCCTGCGCGGATCGGCGGCCGATGACGGCCACCAGCGGACGGGTCAGAACGGGTAGTCCAGTGTCGGCAGGTGCTGCGTCCACACCTCGCGTAGCCGCCCGGAGTCGATGAGTCGGCCGAGAGCGCCGTCGATCTCGGCCAAGGTGTCGGGCCGGTCCTTGGACACAGCGATGCCCCACCGGTTGGCGGTCTGCACGGTGAACGCGAGCTCGTAGTCGGGGTGGGTGGCGCCCAGCGGCACGAACACCACATCGTCGTCGACGACGGCGTCGACATCCTTGGCCAGCAGCGCGGCCAGCATATCGGCGTACACATCGTCGGAGCCCGCCCCGAAGGCGACCGGCTCGGCGCCGGTGAATGTTTGGGCCAGCGTCATATTGGTGCTGTTCTCGATGGCGGCGACCTTGCGGCCCACCAGATCCTCGGCCGAGTGGATATCGTCCCCGCGGCGGATCAGGACACCCTCATGGAAGATGGCGTAAGGGCGGGTGAAGTCGATCTGGGCCTGCCGCTCGGCGGTGATGCCCTGCCCGCACAGCACGGCATCGGCGTCCCCGCGCTGCACGGCGGGAATCATGTCCACCCACGGCACCCGCACCCATTCGATGTCACGGCCGAGTTCGGCGCCCAGGGCCTCGGCGACGCCGGGTTCGTAGCCGTCGCGGCCGTTCTCCGGGGTCCAGAGCGTGAACAGCGGCGGGGCCTCGGCATCCAGGCAGGCCAACTTGAGGGCGGTCATGGGGCATCATTCCAATACATTTCACGCTCCCAGTCGGTGACGTATCCACAGAATCGGGCCCACTCATCGGTGTGGAAGTCGATGAGCAGCGCGGAGAGTTTCGGGCCGAATGTCTCGGTGATGACGGTGTCTTTGCGGAAGGCGGTGATGGCGTCGCCGAGGGTGAGGGGCAGTGCCGGGAACCGTTCATCCTGCGGGGTGTCGTACGAGGAGCCCTGACACGGCGCGCCCGGGTCGGTGGCGTTCTTCATACCGTCCTCGCACGCGGCGAGCAGGATGGCGTGGGACAGATAGGGGTTGACCGCGGCGTCGGGCAGCTTGTACTCCAGGCGCCCGTTGGCCGACAGCCGCACCGTGCAGGTCTTGTTGTCCAGACCCCAGTTGATCTTCGACGGCGCGAATTGCCCGGCGTCCCAATAGCGTTTGTAGGAGTTCACGGTCGAGCCGTTGACCAGCATGGCGCCCGCCGAATGCGACAGCAGGCCGCCGAGCGCGTGCTTACCGATCTCGGAGAGGTGCAGTTCGGTGACACCCGG
>JBPPMV010000539.1:0-3728 GCA_051306235.1 Mycobacterium sp.
GCCTCGGAAGTGTGGGATACCCCCACCGACGGCCAGTTCCGCATGTACGACGGCGGCACCACGCTGGAAGACGCCGCCGCGGCGCTCAACGCCAAGGCGACGGTTTCCATGCAGGAATACTGCACCACCAAAACGCTGGATTTCTGCGCCGGCAAGGGCCAGGAAACGGTTGCCTTCAACCACCCGATCGGCGTGGCGGGCACCGACAAATTCCTGATGGAAATCGCGCGCCTGACCGGCAAGGCCATCCCGGAAGCGCTCGCCAAGGAACGTGGCCGTCTGGTGGACGCCATCGCGGATTCCAGCGCCCACGTCCACGGCAAGAAGTTCGCCATCTACGGCGATCCGGACCTGTGCTATGGCCTCGCCGCCTTCCTGCTGGAACTGGGTGCGGAACCCACGCACGTGCTGGCCACCAACGGCGGCAAGGAGTGGGCGGTGAAAATGCAGGCGCTGTTCGACAGCTCGCCGTTCGGCAAGGGCTGCCACGCCTACGCCGGCAAGGACCTGTGGCACATGCGCTCGCTGCTGTTCACCGAGCCGGTCGACTTCCTGATCGGCAACACTTACGGCAAGTATCTGGAGCGCGACACCGGCACGCCGCTGATCCGCATCGGCTTCCCGGTGTTCGACCGCCATCACCACCACCGCTACCCGGTGTGGGGCTACCAGGGCGCGATGAACGTGCTGGTGTGGATCCTCGACAAGATCTTCGACGAGATCGACAAGAACACCATCATCCCGGCCAAGACCGACTACAGCTACGACATCATCCGCTGATCAGCCACTGATCAGCCGGCACATCGATGGGCGCGGGGAGCAATTTCCGCGCTTTTTTTGTGGGTGGGGTTTCCCTCAAGTTGATTTCTGTTCGAAGCGCAGAAAATCGCTCAGGCGCCACGACTCCCTGATCTCATCGTGCGGCACCAGCAAGTATCGCCACGGCTTGCTGCCGACTTCAGCGGCATAGGCTGAAGCCTGCTTGCACCAGCGCGCGGCGGCAGCGGCCTTGGCCTGCACCTCCTGTGTGTTGAGGTCGGTACGCGCCTTGGTCTCCACCATGAAGATAGTCGTGTCCGTCTCGGCCACGAAATCGGGGATGTATTCCGGCTGCTCGGCACCCAGCTTGTAGTAGATCTGGAACTGCCCCTTGGCGGGCTTGAGCCATTTCAGGGCGTCGCGCTCCAGGATGATGGCGAAGCGCCGTTCGGTGTCCGAGTCGAACCTCACGAGCGGGTACAGGCAGCGCGTGAAGCCGCCAAACAGCATCTGCCTGATGCGGCTGGTGTCGGGCACCGTTTCCCGGAAGTGATGCGCTGTCTGGCCTGCCGTTGCGGTGTAGTTACAGGCTTTCAGTTCCGTGAAGCCGCGACTGACCTGCACCTCGTACCCGGTCGCCTCCTCCCAGAAGTGGGCCATCATCTGCGCGTGGATTGCGTGTGCGATGGTCTTGCGCTGCCCATCAAGCACGTTGAGCGCATCGGCTTCAGAAAGATAGCCGCGCAGGTGCTGCACCATCTGGCCCGCAAGGTCGTAGAGCAGATCGGCGTGAGTGAAGTAGTCGATGTCATCGAAGTCAACCAGGGCGTGGACGATGTAGTCCTCCGGGCGCTGCTCCCGCAGCCCGACCTCGGCGGCCAGCGTGTCTTGCTTGTTGGTGTGCAGGTTGTGAATGACGATCTCGCGCTCGCCCGGTTGAAGGTGCAACTGGGCCACATCGAGCTTGAACGGGTGGAAGCCCGTCGTGACCTCGCCGCTTGGCACCACCGCGATGCGTGGGATGTCGATGGTTTGTTGGACGACGATTTCAGTGGTCTTGGCGACCACTGCCGAGAGGTCGAGTGCCGGCATCGCTTCATCGGCACCTGCCAGCAATTCACCCGGCATAGGTTTCAACCGCTCAGTCACCTCGGCCAGTATTGCCGACTGCACCTCGGGCTTGAGCAGTGCGCTGCTGGTCGGCACCAGATCGCGCCTGACCTCGTACGTGCCGATGACCTCCATGACCACGCGCGCGGCCTGGATCGAAGCCTCGGTGGTGAACACCGGCATGGGCGCGGCGTCGGCCAATCCATTGGCGGAACCTGATGCGTCCGTCTGCACAACTGGCGTGTCCGTGAGACCGAGGCGAGCCGCCGCACTCGACTTAACCTCCACAGTGACCTTCCTGTCGTCCGCGCCCTGTGCATCGAGGATGACCTGCTTCAGCCGGATCGGCGAGTCGCCCCGGTTGGCCTCGTCGATGATCTCCTGGAACTTGTCGTGCGCGACGATGTTCAGGCGATCCACCGCCGCCACGCCGGTGCGCTTGCCGTAAGGCAGACGCAGACCGCGTCCGATGGACTGCTCGATCAGCGTGCGGGCATTGGCGGCGCGCAGCGGCACGATGGTGTAGAGGTTGGTCACGTCCCAGCCTTCTTTCAGCATGTTGACGTGAATCACGATCTCGGTCGGCTCATCCACGCTCTCCACCGCCAGCAGGCGCGCGATCATTGCCTCTTCCTCCGCGCCGGTGCGGCTGGAATCCACCTGGATCACCTTGCCCGCGTACCGTCCTTCGTAAAGCCGTTCTTCAATGAGAATCTTCAGCTGCGCGGCGTGCGTGGTGTCGCGCGCGATGACGAGCATGAAGGGCTTCACCACCTGCACGCCGTTCTCGCGGGCGTAGGTGAGCAGCTCGACCTTGGTGGTCTCGTGCAGGCGCACGCCGTCCTCCAGCTTGACCTTTTCGATCTCCTCGGGCGTGTGCGCCTTGGCATCGAAGTTGCGCTGGGTGACCACGGCCGGCTCCTTGACGAAGCCGTCCTCCATCGCCCGCGCCAGCGGGTAGTCCATCACCACGTTCCTGAACGGCACCGGCCCGCGGCTGGACTCCACGAAGGGCGTCGCCGTCAGTTCCAAACCGAACAGGGGTTTGAGTTCGTTGATGGCACGCACGCCGGCGCTGGCGCGGTAGCGGTGCGACTCGTCCATCAGCAGCACCAGGTCAGTCAGGTTCGCGAGATGGTTGAAGTAGCTGTCGCCCAGCACTTCCTTCATCCGCTTGATGCGCGGCTCCTTGCCGCCGCGCACCTCCGAGTTGATCTTGGAGATGTTGAAGATATTGATGCGCACGTCGTGGGCAAAGCCGGTCGGCTGGGCTGCCACCGCCGCGCCGGTCTGGTCGTAGTTGTCGCCGGTGATGATCAGCGGCGGTTGCTGCGCGAACTCGGCGATGCCCTTGAACACGTACTTCGGCGTGTTGCGCGTGAAATCCGTGATCAGCTTGTTGTAGATGGTCAGGTTGGGCGCAAGCACAAAGAAGTTGTTGATGCCGTGCGCCAGATGCAGGTAGGCGATGAAGGCGCCCATCAGGCGCGTCTTGCCCACGCCCGTGGCCAGCGCGAAGCACAGCGAGGGGAATTCGCGCTCGAAGTCCTCAAGCGTGCTGAATTCGGATTTCAGCGTAGCGAGAATGGCCGCAACATCCTGCTCGCCCGTCAACAGCTCTGGCGCGGCGACGAGCGCGCGCACCAGCTTGGCGAGCGATTCCGCCTGCGGCGGGCGCAGCGACAGGCGGCCCGAGACATGATGAAAAACGCGATTCATGCCTGCCGCTCCCGCATGGCCTTGAGTTGCCGCAACAGGGACGGCACATCGTCCTGGATGATGCTCCACAGGGTGTCGTTGTCGATGCCGAGGTAACCGTGAATCAGGCGGTTGCGGGTAGCCACCAGCATCCGCCAGGG
>JBPPMV010000540.1:0-6381 GCA_051306235.1 Mycobacterium sp.
ACCGATGACAGGTCGGCCAGATCCAGGCGGACCACCGAGGTGTGCCCGCCGATCTCGCCGGCGCGCTGCGCCCCGAGTTCGGTGTTGCGCACCGCCATCACGACATGTGCCCCGGCCCGCGTCAGCGCCGCTGCGGTCGCCAGTCCGAGGCCGTTGGTCGCGCCGGTCACGATCACCGTCTTACCGGTCATGTCGCCGAGTCGTGCTGTGCTCCATCGGGATGCCATAGGCCCAGGCTAGCGGTGCCCGCGCAGCCAATTCGGCCGTACCGTCCGGGACGCTCTACTGGTAGCGTTCGCTGATGCTGTGGGGGTGTGACCGTGCACGGTCCGGCGAGGGGAGCGGTGGCAGATGGTGACCCCCGCACGTTGGCGTCATGGCGGCGATCACTACCCGTGGCTGACGGCCTTTCTGGCCGCGCGCGATCTGCAGGTGGCCACCTGCCGGGTGGTCGCCGGGATCATCGGCAGCCTCGGCGTCCTCGCGGTCATGGTGATCGTGGCATCCGCCAGAGCCGAGCACCCCTACCCGCTGTCCGTCGCCGCAGTGCTCTTCGCCGCCTGCGTACTGATGGCCTCCTTCTGGCTGCGCTCGGACTGGCCGACCCGGCGGCAGTCCCAGTTCTGCATGATCATGGGGACGCTGCTCATCGCCTGCGTCTGTCTGATCGAGCCCGATCCGGTGCTGGGCCTGCTGGCGTCCACGGCGTTCACCGTCACCACCGCCTACGCGGTGTTCTTCCACTCCCGCGCCTGGCTCGCCCCGATCTGGGCGGTGCAGACCGCGACGCTGGCGGTGCTGGCATGGCGCCTGGTCGCCGTCGACGGCACACTGGCGCTGGGCAGCGTCGTGTTCATCGCGCTGATCAATGCCTTCGTGGCGTTCGCGTGCGAACTGGTGCTGCGGATCATCGGCTCGGAGAAGCCCACGGGTGAGATCGAGCCGATCACCGGATTGCCGAACCGGCAGAGCTTCTATGACGGCGTGGCCACCCTGATCGGATCCCGCAGCCGCCGCGATGACCGTTACCTCATCCTCATCGTGGTGAACCTGGACAGCTTCTCGTTGCTGACGGCCATGTCCGGCAAGGCCGGCGGTAACAAGGCGCGGGTCGCGGTCGGGCAGCGGCTGCGTGAGACGGTGCGCGGTGACGCCGTGATCGGCCATCTCGGCGAGGCGGAGTATCTGGTCGCGGACGTGTTCACCACAGCGGATCCCACGCCGCTGGCGGAGCGGATCCTGGGGACCATCAAATCCGCGCCGTTTCAGTTGACGGCGAGTCTCGGCGTGGTCAGCACGCCGCTGCAGCCGTTGACCGGGCAGGGATCCCACGATGTACTCGACGAGTTGGTGACCATCGGCACCAACGCGATGTACGAGGCCCGTAAATCCGGGGGCAACCAGATGCGGCTGCTGCTCTCACCCGACCTGGCCACCGTCGAGGATCAGCGACCCGACGATCAGCCCACGTGATCCGGGCGTCAGGGCAGCGGGTCGGTGATGGTGATCTGGATGGGGAACTGCACCGGCCCGTCCTGCAGCAGCGCGACAGTGGGGATGGCGATGGCCGTCAGAGCGATGACGGACGCGACGATCGACTGCATGAATCGTCTTGTAGTTAGCATAGCTAGATAATCCTCCTGTGCACCGCTCTCTGCCAAGAGCCTGTGAGTGAGAACACCGGACGGCGGCCTCCACATTCCGGAACGGCCGACACCGCAGCCGCATCGCCGGCGATACATTCATCGCGTGCCGTTGTTCTGGAAGAGACCCGCGTCGTCCGCGTCGACGCGCGCCAGCGTCCCCACCGACCGGCCGGAGCGATACGGCAAGCAGCTGGTTGCTCATCTGGGACGCCGCAGCGGCGGTGAATGGTCGGTCGAGGACGGCACGGGCTGGATCACGCTCGGCGGCGGCCGGGCCACCGTCACAGCCGGCGACGGCCTCCTGAAACTGGCGATCACCGCCCCCGGTAGGCAGCTACCCGGTCTGGAGCAGGTCGTCGGCAGCCATCTCGAGCGCTTCGGCGAGCGCGACGCGCTGCGAGTCGACTGGCACCGGGACTGAGATGCCGCTCAGGCGTTGAGCAGTCTGGTGCGGAACAGGTCCAGCACCTGATCGAGCGCGGCCCTGGTCGGCTGGCCCGGTTCGTCGATCAGATGCTCGGTCAGCACCGAGTGCGGCGGCATCATCGCCTCGGGGTTGGCGTCGTCGGCGGTCAGCTCCACCGAGACGAAGGCCTCCCCGAGTTGCTCGCGCAGGAACTCGAAACGCTCTGGGGGGACCAACTTGTCGGAGTCGAACCGTAATCCGAGCACGGTCAATCCGCGGGCGCAGCGCCCCTTGACGATCTCCAGATCGGCCGGCGAGATGTCGATGGACCGCTTCTGCGCCTTGGTCAGTCCGACCGGCATCGACGGCTGGGACACCACCGGCGCCAGCAGCACATCATCGGTCGCCATCGCCAACGCGTATCCACCGGTGAAGCACATACCGACGGCCCCGACACCCGGTCCGCCGCACCGCGCGTGCTCGGAACGGGCCAGCGCCCGCAGCCAATCGATGACCGGTGAGGTGCGGCCGGTGGCCAGCGTGACGAATTCCTTGCTGATACAGGCAGGCACCATCGACATGCCCAGCGTCCGCAGCGCATACAGGTTGCTGCCGTTGGGATCTCGCCCCGGCACCCCGAACAGATGGGGAAGCACCGCGGTGCAGCCGATTTCGGCGACCTGGCGCGCGAACGCCAGCACCTTGGGCGTGATGCCCGGCATCTCGGCGATCACGATGACCGCAGGCCCACTACCGCGCCGATAGAGCGTGCGGGTCTTGCCGTCGTGGGTGAAATCGGACTGCTCGAAGTCGCCCAGATCGTCATCCGACAATGCAATGCTCCTCTGCCGGTCCGGTGATCAACATCATCGGCCACAGTAGGGTCGTCGCACCGAAGGACGCCACATCGGCACCGGCCGGAAGCTGGGTCTGCACCTGTTTCTCCAGTGCGCGCACGTCTTCGGGATGGGTGACGGTGAACACCAGGCCGATGACGATATGGGGCACCAGCAGCCACATCAGCGTCTCGATCATCGCCTCCACCGTGACCGGTCGGCTCAGCAGCGCGCTCATAGGCCGCAGAGGCTGTAGAGCAGCAGCAGCGGCCAGGCCAGCACCGAGCCGACGACCGGCCCGGAATGCGTGAAGGCCCAGATCACCCCGATCACCAGATACGGAATGGCGAGCATGATGGCCAGGCCGATCCACTCCGCGATTCGCATCTCATAGCCGAGGATCCCGCGCACCGTGTCGAGCATGTCTGGACAGTACCGCCGGCAGCGCGGCCGCACTCACACCTTCGGGAAGTCGATTCCGTTACGGCCCTGCGCATCCAGCACCATCAGCGCAACATGCAGCGAGGTCATCGATTCGCCGTCGTCGAGGTCCACCCCCAGCGCCGCCCGTACGGCGGCCAGCCGCTTGTAGAGAGCCGGTCTGCTGATGTGCAGGCGGGTCGCCACCGCCGCCTTGTTGCCCGCGAGTTTCAGGTAGGCGCGCAACAGATCGACGTGTGCCGGGTCGCCGGTGAGCAAGGCGCCCAGCTCGGTCTCGGCGAAGGTCTGCACCCTCGGGTCATCGCGCAACAGTGAGATCAGGCCGCGCAACCGGACGTCGGCGGCCCGGTAGAACGGGCGGTCCTCATCCCGCATGGCCAGTGCCACCTCGGCGATGTGGGCGGCCTCGCCGAGACCGCCGACCGCGTCGATGACACCGTCCACGGCCGGCCCCACGGCCAGCACCGACCCCGGCGTGCCGTCCACCCTGGCGATCTCGGTCCGCAACCCGGCTCCGAGCGCGGCCAGCGCCTCATCGGCCGGCCGGGTGGCCCCGAGCGCCAGCACCGCCCCGACCTCGCCGTCACGGCGCAGGGTGCACAGCCCGGTGTGCCCGGAGGCATTGACGGTGTGCAACACCGCGTCGACCAGCAACACGTTACGTCGTTGCTCCGCAACGGGATCCGATGATGGTGCTCGATCCACCCGGACCACCACGGGGGTGTATCTGGCCGCCGAGCGCAGGCCCAGCGCATGCGCGCGCGCCGCCGCCTCCCGCTCGTCGGTGATGCGTCCGCGCAACACATCGTCGATCAGTCCGCTCTGGGCCTGGTGGTGCAGTCCGGTGCGGTCCCGCTCGATCATCCGGTGCAGTGCCAGCGCCACCGCGGCCCGTTCGAGCACCATCCGGGTGCGGTCCAGATCGGGCGAGGGCTGCGGCACGATCAGCCGGCCCCACTGCTCGGCGCGCGGTCCCACCGCGGTCACCGCCCATTGTTCGGCCGTCGCGCGCAACCGGGAGCGCCGTTCCCAGTCGCGCAGCAGGTCCGCGGGCCGACCCCGCAGCGCCACCGCCAGCGCCCGGTGGGTCAGATCCTCCAACACGACGGGCTGGTCGAGGATCTCGGCGGCGGCGTCGACGATGCCGGCAGCGGACGGGCGTTTGAGGCTCAGTTCGGTGAAGGTCTCATGCACCCGGCGGTCGAATTCCACCCGCTCGTACTGGTCGGCGACGATCAGCCGGTGCACCGCCTCGGTGATCTCCACGAAGCGCACCTCACGGTGCAGGGCCACCAGCGCCAGGTCGAATTCGGCGGCGATCGCGCCCATCCCGTCGTCGATGGTGGCCGCACCCACCTCGACCACCACCCCGATGACACCCGCGTCGGCCATCCCGCGTAGATAGTCTCGCGGTGAATGCCGCAGTGCCGCACCGGTTGTCAGTACCAACTCGCCACCCTGCACCAGCGCGGAGAGGTCGGGCACATCGCTGACGTGGACCCAGCGGATGGGTTCGTCGAACCGATGGGCGCTCAGCACGTCGGGGGCGCCGGCCTGGATGACCGGCAGGGCGATCACCTCGGCAATGGTCAGCTGCATTTACAGAGTGTAATTGTTCTCCTGATATGAGAGACGTTCTGTCACCGCAAGCTCGCGCGGAGGTCACCAGACTGGAGACAACCAACAGAAAGCGAGCTACCGCGATGCAGGCCACCGTTCAGCACTGGAGTGACGGCACGTTCTTCGAAGGGACCGCCGGCAAGACCGCTCCGGTCACGAACCCGGCGACCGGCCAGGTCACCGGCCAGGTGGCACTCGGCAGTGTCGAGGATGCCCGCGTGGTGATCGATGCCGCCGCGGCGGCGTTCCCGGCCTGGCGCGACACCTCGCTGGCCAAGCGCACCCAGGTGCTCTTCGCCTTCCGCGAACTGCTCAACGAGCGCAAGGGCGAGCTCGCCGAGATCATCACCGCCGAGCACGGCAAGGTCGTCTCCGATGCCCTCGGTGAGGTCTCCCGTGGCCAGGAGGTCGTCGAATTCGCCTGCGGTATACCGCATCTGCTCAAGGGCGGATTCACCGAGAACGCCTCCACCAAGGTCGACGTGTACTCGATCCGCCAGGCACTCGGGCCCGTCGGCATCATCTCCCCGTTCAACTTCCCGGCCATGGTGCCGATGTGGTTCTTCCCGCTCGCCATCGCCACCGGTAACACCGTCATCCTCAAGCCCTCCGAGAAGGACCCCAGCGCCGCACTGTGGCTGGCCGCGCTGTGGAAGGAGGCCGGCCTGCCCGACGGTGTCTTCAACGTCCTGCAGGGTGACAAGACCGTCGTCGACGAACTGCTCACCAACCGCAAGGTGAAGTCCATCAGCTTCGTCGGCTCCACTCCGATTGCGCAGTACGTCTACGCCACCGGCACCGCCGCGGGCAAGCGCGTCCAAGCCCTGGGCGGGGCCAAGAACCACGCCGTCATCCTGCCCGACGCCGACCTCGACCTCGCCGCCGACGCCATGGTCAACGCCGGATTCGGCTCCGCAGGCGAACGCTGCATGGCCATCTCCGCCTGCGTCGCCGTCGGCCCCGTCGCCGACGACCTCATCGCCAAGATCACCGAACGCACCGTCGGCCTCAAAATCGGCGACGGCACCAAAGACTCCGATATGGGCCCCCTGGTCACCAAGGCACACCGCGACAAGGTCGCCTCCTACATCGACGCCGGCGAAGCCGACGGCGCCAAGGTCGTCGTCGACGGCCGCAACGTAGAGATCGACGGCGGCGACAGTGCTTCCCAGGGAGGCTTCTGGCTCGGACCCACCCTGCTCGACAACGTCACACCCGAGATGAGCGTCTACACCGACGAGATCTTCGGCCCCGTCCTCTCGGTCCTGCGCGTCGAAACCTACGACCAGGCACTCGAACTCATCAACACCAACCCCTACGGCAACGGCACCGCCATCTTCACCAACGACGGCGGCGCGGCCCGCCGCTTCCAGAACGAAGTCGAAGTCGGCATGGTCGGCATCAACGTCCCCATCCCCGTCCCCATGGCCTA
>JBPPMV010000541.1:0-2439 GCA_051306235.1 Mycobacterium sp.
ACGATATCCGGCAGGCCGATCCGGTCATCACGTTTGGAGTAGACGATCCAGACCGACAGATAGGCGCCCGCGGTGACGGTCCCGATGATCGCCGTCAGCAGGGGCCGGTCCTGGAACGCCACCGAGATCGGCAACAGGAAGAACACCGGTAGCAGGGCCGCCGTCGCGCCTCCGGAGACCACGCACAGGACGACGATCAGCAGCACGTCGACACCGGTCGACGCCCAGCCCGCCCAGCGCGGTAGCGGGCCCTTGAGCACGGCCAGCAGCCACCCCACCGCGGCGACGGCGTATCCGCCCAGTACCACGCCGTACAGCCCGGGCAGCCAGTGATCGACCTCCCAGATCCACACCAGCACGGCGATCAACGCGATCAGCGGCAACCGCAGCACCGCCGAGACCCGCACGGGCTCGGCGGCGAAGAACTCGACGAGGCGCGTCACGTCAGTCGAGCAGTTTGCGGCGCATCGCCTCGGCCACCGCGGCCGCCCGGTCCCCCACCCCGAGCTTCTCGTAGAGCCGCTGCACATGGGTCTTGACCGTCGACGGCGCGAGGTAGAGCTCCTTGGCCATCGCCGGGATGGTCAGTCCGCGCGCGATCATCGCCAGCACCTCGGCCTCGCGGGCCGACAGCGTGGGGGCATCCGGCTCGTTGCGGCGGCGGATCTCCCCGGCCAGCGATGTGGCCAGCGCGGGGGTGATGACATCGCGGCCGCGCGCGCAATCGAGCACCGCGGTGACCAACTCGCTGCGGGTCGACTCCTTCGACAGGAATCCGGCGGCACCGTCCTGCAAGGCTTTGTAGACGATGGCCGACTCGTCATGGGCGGAGATGAGTAGCACCCGGGTCGGCAGATCGTCACGGATCACCGCGGCGGCCACCTGGGAGCCGTCCATCCCGGGCATCCGGTAGTCGAGCAGTGCCACCGCCGGTTTGTGGGTGCGGATCAGTTCCAGTGCGGCGGCACCGTCATCGGCCTCGGCCACCACATCGATCGAGCCGCTGGCCGTCAGCGCACGCACCACCCCGTCCCGGAACATCGGGTGGTCATCGCCGACCACGACGCGCACCTTCTGGGCCGAATCCTGCATGGGAGCAGCTTGTCACAGCCCGACACCACCGACACGCCGATCCAAAGGCCGGTTTGCGGCGATGCTGCGGGAAGAGTCTTACCGGTGAACATCGAAGAGCTGCAGTGGTTCGTGACGCTCGCCGAGACCGAACACGTCACCGACGCCGCGGCCGAACTGGGCATCAGCCAGCCGACCCTGTCGCGGTCGCTGGCCCGGCTGGAGGCACAGATCGGGGCTCCGCTGTTCGACCGCTCGAACCGCAGGCTGGCACTCAACGACTACGGCCGAATCCTGCTCGAGCACGCGCGCCGCGGCATCGACGAAATGCGTTCGGCCACAGAACGTATCGCCGCCCTTCGGGATCCGGACACCGGGACCGTGCGGCTGGCCTTCCTGCATTCGCAGGCCGGTGGCTTCGTGCCCGATCTGCTGCGCCGGTTCCGCGCCGAGGCTCCGCGGGTGCAGTTCGAGCTGTTCCAGGGTTCGACGGTCGACATCCTGGACCGGCTGAACAGCGGCCGGGTGGACCTGGCGATCACCTCGCCGCGGCCGGCGGGTCACCCGTGGCGGGTTCTGTACGTGGAGCGACTGTGCCTGGCGGTACCCCGCGATCACCGGTTCGCCGGCCGCACCCGGCTCAAGCTCGCCGACGCCGCCGATGAGCCCTTCGTCTCGCTGCGACCCGGTTTCGGTCTGCGCCAGTTGGCCGACGAGTTGTGCGCTGCGTCGGGCATCACGCCGTCGGTGGTGTTCGAGGCCATGGAGATTCCGACGGTGGAGGGTCTGGTGGCGGCCGGGTTCGGGGTCGGATTGGTGCCGGTACCCCACCCCGACCGGGCGGACCCGGGCGCCGCCTACATCCCGCTCACCGAGACCACGGCGAAGCGCCAGATCGGTCTCACCTGGAGCGCGGAGCGGGAACTGGCACCGGCAGCTCGCCGCCTTGCCGATTTCATCATGCAGATTCGTCATGATCTTGCCTAAGTTCATGCATTGGACACATCGAACCTAGGCTCCTACCGTCGTCGCGGTGACATCCACGCTGAGCCCCGTTGACTCGCAGGGCCATTCACGTGGATCGAAGGAATACCGCAGGCTGGCACTCAACGACTACGGCCGAATCCTGCTCGAGCACGCGCGTCGCGGCATCGACGAAATGCGTTCGGCCACAGAACGTATCGCTGCCCTTAGGGATCCGGACACCGGGACCGTGCGGCTGGCCTTCCTGCACTCGCAGGCCGGTGGCTTCGTGCCCGATCTGCTGCGCCGGTTCCGCGCCGAGGCTCCGCGGGTGCAGTTCGAGCTGTTCCAGGGCTCGACGGTCGACATCCTGGACCGGCTGAACAGCGGCCGGGTGGACCTGGC
>JBPPMV010000542.1:0-9885 GCA_051306235.1 Mycobacterium sp.
GATGCGTTCTATCTGATGACGCAGCCGGAGTATGTCGGCTCGGCGATGGCCGAGCGCGCGAATATCCTGACGACTCAGGCGGCGCCACAGCTTCGCACCACGCGTCGCTTCGACCCGGCCGAACACTGAGGACCGCACCCATGAGCAGTCCCCACCGGCCGGCCCTCGACCCTGATGCCGCAGCCCGAGTCGCCGGGTTCGGCCCGCCGACACCGATCCGGGATCGCGGCCTTCAAGCAATACGTGACTCACTCGAATCAACCCCTCCCCCTGCCGATATGCCCACGATGGCCGAAGTCACTGACGCAGAGGTGAGCGGGCCGGGTGGCCCCATACCGGTCCGGATCTATCGCCCGGCCGCCGGTGACGATCCGCGACCGGTGATCGTGCATATGCATGGCGGCGGTCTCGTGATGGGCTCGAATCTGTCATTCGAACCGTTGGCCCGGGCGCTGGCAGCGGCCAGCGACGCGGTGGTCGTCGCCGTGGATTACCGTCTGGCTCCGGAGAACCCACCGCCCGCTCAGTTCGAGGACGCCCTGGCTGTCACCAAATGGGTTGCCGACCAGGCGGAGACGCTGGGTTTTGATCACAGCAAGATCGTCGTCGCGGGTGACAGCGCGGGCGGCGGTGTCGCGGCAGCGGTCGCACTGGCGGTTCGCGGAGATGCCGGCCCCCCACTGTTTGCGCAGGTTCTGATGTATCCGGGTGTGGACCGCGACATGGGCGCACATTCCGTTATCTCAAATCCCGACGCACCCATGCTGATTCACGACGATATCGTCTATCTCCACGAGCTCGCGGATATCGGAGCGAGCTCACTTCACGACATCCGGCGGGTACCGGCATATGCCACCGATTTGACCGGCCTGCCACAGGCCATCGTGGTGACCGCCGAACTTGATCCCGTCCACGACTGGGGCGAGCGCTACGCCGCCCGGCTGCGAGATGCCGGCGTGCAGACCACCGTCACCAGATATCCGGGCATCTACCACGGATTTCTCATGCGGTCCGAGTCGACAGCGCGGGGTCGCCTGGCAATGGCCGAGATCGGCGCGCTGCTGCGCGCAAAGTTTGCACATCCGCTGCCTTTCTAGGCGCGGGAGTTCCGAGCCGGCCAAGTAACTTCCCGATGGCTGGAAACCTCTGGCCCTGGCCAGGGTGATTCGACACACAATCGGACACACCGATGGCGTTCATCAACGCCGGTACCAAGAGAAGGAGTCCCCGTGATGCTCACCGATGAGCGCAGGATGGAGCTTTCCGACATCCTCCGCCCTGTTTCACCGCCGCGCGAGATCGATAACATCTACACGGACGATCAGCGGGATCGGCTGCTCGACGTCGTACGCCGAGATGCCCCGTGGCGGCTGATCATCTCACAGCACTTCGCCTCCCCCGAAGAGTTGATCGCCACGATGAGCGGGAAATTCCCAGAGGGATTCACCCCCACTCTCGACCTATTCCTTACTCCGACGTTCCGTGGCTTCCTCGCCAACCACGGCACCGTCCTGTACCCGGAATTGCATGACTGCTTCTACAACGCCCGGTTCCTCGATATGGCCAAGTCGTACTGGGGGGGCGCCGAGTACGCCAAACCGCAGATGATGCTGTTCAACATCAACGGACCCTGCGCCAATCGCGATCCGGGACATCTCGACTCGCCGAGTTTCCGTGGCATCCGCTACGAGAACGCGCCCACCTGGCTGCCCAGCGTGATGGGAAAGTCCGGCCTGTTCCAGGATTACTTGATCAAGATGGCGCAGGTGATCACCTGGTTCTCTCACGATGCGGGCAGCGGGTTCACCTACTGGCCGGAGGGCCCCCTCAAGGCGCCCGGACGCCTACTTCCACCCGTCTACAACCGCGGTGTGGTCGTACAGAACGAGATGCTGATGCACCGCGGGGAAGCCAACGGCCCTTTGGAGCAGCAGGTTCCGGCCGGCCTGGAGTTCGACACGGTGTTCGCGGGCGATCCTGCGTCTCGCGAGCACTGGGTGCTGAAGAACGGTGAAACGGTCATCGCCCGCCATCACACCGATGATCTCCGGTTCCTGGTGCACTGGTCCGCCGAGGTCTTCGAAGATTTCGACGAGCTCAAGAAGAACATGGACCACTCGGACGACATCACCGTCGACAAGGCACTCGACATGATGGTCGACGACCTCGCCAAGAAGGGCATCACGATCGACATCCCGAGCGCACCTCTGCACGATGCCCAGTTCGTCGGCGCGCTCAACGCGGCCTATGACCTCGGTGGCCCGTCGACCTACCCGGACGAGGCCCCGCTGAGCGCGTTCCAGTTCGCCTGATTCAGCGTCGATACCCTGTGGCCCCGAGTTCCCGGAACATCTGGGCCACAGGGATATTCGGGTTGCGCCCCGCCGCAGCAGCCGCGTGATTCTCGTCCCTCGCGTGTAGGTCCACACGCAGAAGGGTTCCCCCACTGCCAGTTTGAAGACTTTGGGCGGCAGATTGATCGCCAACGTACAGACCGTCGCCCGCGGGGCAGGCAGGTCAGGTTTCGTCGAGTACCTTCAGCGCACCCGCGCCCGCAGCCGATTCGATAGACGCACGCAGTCCGGAGCACACCAAGAGCAAGCCCGGACGTATGCTCCTACCATTGTCCATGTCCGCCTGCGCCAGCATCTCTTCGCGTTCGCAACATCGTGACAGGGACTGCGCATTCCACTGCACGCTCGTCTGGTCCCAACTGCTCTTTCGGACCAGAACCTCCGCGCCGCATGGCCGACAGGTGACCGACGTCATCGGTGCGTCAGCGAGCCGACCGTCGGGCCGCACGGTCATGTGGTGATGCCGACCAACCGTGGAAGCCGGTTGGCGGCGATATTAGCTTCGACTTCTTTCATCCACGCCTCGCGTGGACGGGTGGTGTCGATCTCGAACTCGAAACGGTCGACCATGTCGGGGGTGACGGCGGCAGCGTCCACGTAGAACTGCTCATACCACCGACGCAACTGGTAGACAGGCCCGTCCTCTTCACAGAGCAGCGGATTGTCGATGCGCGCTTTGCGGCGCCAGATGGTCACGTCCTGCTCGAACCCCATCTTCACGAAATCACCAAGACCGACCGCCATTTCCATCGCGATGTCCTCTGGCACCTGCTCCGACTTCTCCACGGTGATCCCGTACTGGAGCACGAAGGAATTTTCATCGATCGGGTAGTGACAGTTCAGCAGGATCGTGCGCTGGTCGCCGTGTTCGTAGTGGTAGGTGAGGTCATCGATCATGAACGACGGCCCGTGGTAGGAGGCCACCGAGGTCGTGCCCGAGATTTTGGCACCCTCCCCGGAGCCGAGATCTGGTCGCCCGACGCTCTTGTAGTACTGGGTGGCGGTGTGACCCTCGAAGATGTTCTTGAAGCCGGTCGGAAGTCCGCCGTGAATATAGAAGAAATGCGCCATATCGACGACGTTGTCGATGATCTCGCGGCAGTTCGTGTCGACGATCGTGGTGTACCAGTGCCAATCGGTCCAGTTGTCACCGCCGACCCCTTCGATGCGCGGGATCGTTACATCGGCTGGGGGGGCCTTCTTCTCCGGGTCATTCCACACAAAGAGCATGCCGTCCTGTTCCATGCTCGGCCAGGTCGCGGTGCGGGCAAGCTTGGGAACCCGCCGGCTGTACGGAATCTGCTTGCAACGGCCATCGCCGCCCCAGCGCCAGTCATGGAAGGGGCAGGCGATCTCGTTGCCCTTGACCTCGCCGTCGGACAGGTCTCCACCCATGTGTCGGCAGAAGGCGTCGAGAACGTTGATCGCGCCGTCTTCACTGCGGAAGACCACCAACTTACCGCCGAACGCGTTGATGGCATGCGGTTTTCCGTCGCCGAGATCGCGGGTCAAACCCAGGCAATGCCAACCACGAGCGAATCTCGTGGGTGCCGCCTGAGCCTCGATCTGACGAACCTCTCCGACGCCGTCGGGCTGCAACGATGTCATTTCGGTCACCCTCGCTGTTCAGTGATTACAGGAACAATTCCGTTGTAACACCGCCACACTCACAAGCGGGCGTGGTGTTCCACTCACCGGGCGGGCACACGGCAGATCGACGATCCGACGCCCAGAATCGACCGGTGACCGATCAGCAGAACATCACCGTCGACCTTCTCGTCATCGGCTCTGGAACCGGTATGGCGGCGGCGTTGGCCGCCGATGAGTTGGGGCTGTCGACCATGATCGTCGAGAAAACGCCCTACGTCGGAGGTTCGACAGCCCGTTCCGGTGGAGCGTTCTGGATGCCGGCCAACCCGATTCTGGACGAAGCGGGTTCGACGGATACCCCCGCGGCGGGGACCACATATCTCGACGCGGTTGTCGGTGACGCCGCGCCGCACGATCGAGCGCATGCCTTCCTCGCGCACGGCGCGGCCACCGTCCAAATGTTGCGGCGCACCACGCCGATGACATTCCAGTGGGCCAAGGGCTATTCGGACTACCACCCCGAGAAGCCGGGCGGTAGCGCCGTCGGCCGCACCTGCGAATGCCGCCCGTTCGACACTGCCATACTCGGCCCTGAGCTGGCACGACTCCGGCCCGGTGTGATGAAGTCCTCGTTCCCCATGCCGGTCACCGGTGCGGACTACCGGTGGCTGAATCTCATGGCCCGGGTGCCGCGGAAAGCCCTGCCCCGCATCATGCTTCGTGCCATCCAGGGCATCGGCGGATTGGCCCTGCGCAGGCGCTACGCCGCGGGTGGGCAGGCGCTGGCCGCCGGCATGTTCGCCGGAGTGCTGCGTGCCGGCATCCCGGTGTGGACGCAGGCACCGGTCACCGGTCTGATCACCGATGGCGACCGGGTCACCGGGGCCGTGGTAAGCCGTGAAGGTGTCGCGGTCACCATCACCGCGCGACGCGGCGTCGTGCTTGCCGCGGGTGGATTCGATCACCTGATGACCTGGCGCCACAAGTTCCAGTCCGAACGGTTGGGCGAGCATGCCAGTCTGGGCGCCGAGGGCAACACCGGCGACGGGATCCGCCTCGCCCAAGACGCCTGCGGGGCGGGCACCGATCTGATGGAACAGGCCTGGTGGTTTCCCGCCTTTGCTCCCCTGCCCGGCGGCGAGCCGACGGTGATGCTCGCGGAGCGGTCCCTTCCGGGATGTCTGCTCGTAGATCAATCCGGCCGGCGCTTTGTGAACGAGGCCATCGACTACATGTCGTTCGGTCAGAAGGTACTCGACCGGGAGCGTGCAGGCGATCCGGTCGACACCATGTGGATGATCTTCGATCAGAAGTACCGCAACAGCTACCTCATGGCGGCAGAGCTGTTTCCTCGCATGCCGATTCCGAAGTCTTGGTACGACGCGGGTATCGCCCACCGGTCCGATGAGCTGCCGAAGCTGGCCCGTGCCATCAATGTCGACCCTTCGACATTCGGCACGACCATGGATCGCTTCAATATGCTCGCGGGCACCGGTGTGGACGACGATTTCGGTCGTGGCGAAAGTGCCTATGACCGCTACTACGGCGATCCGACGATCACCCCGAACCCGAACCTGCGCCCCTTGAGTTCCGGACCGTATTACGCCGTCAAGGTTGTTCTGAGCGACTTGGGCACCTGCGGCGGCCTGCGTGCGGATACCCGAGGCAGGGTGCTGCGCGAGGACGGCTCCGCGGTGGAGGGGCTCTACGCGATCGGCAATACGGCCGCGAACGCCTTCGGAGCGAGTTACCCGGGCGCAGGTGCCACGATCGGGCAGGGCCTGGTGTTCGGCTACATCGCAGCGCATGACGCAGCAGGCCGGCCAGACTGAGCCGGCCCGCTGAACACGTCAGGCCTGGTTATCCTCGGCGGCGATCCGCCGCTCCACCTCGTACCAGTACTCGCGCACAGGGAACTCAATTCCCTCATCGTTGCCAACCCGGGCGAAATTCTCGTCGACGTCATCGAGATCCTTGATCATCCGCAGGGCGAGCTCGCGTTCGGCCGCGTAGTAGTCCTCAGACCACCGCAGCGCCAACCGTGCATATGACCACGCGGGTTGCTCACCAGCCCATCGCGCTTCGGTCGCCGCGGCCTGGTGCATCTCCTCGGCATAGGCAGCGTGCGCTGCGAGGACCTCCCTGAGCCTGCCCGGGTGCAGCAGATGACCGAAGATGACCCGCATCAGTGGATTGTGTTTGAGCGTGGGAGGTTCCACCGCCTCGTCATTGGCCCATCGGGTCACCGCGGTCAGCCCCGGTTCGGCGATTTTGTACATCCGGCGGCTCCGGACTCCGCCGTCGACCCGGGAGCTGACCATCCCCTGCTGCTCAAGCTTTTTGAGCTCTGAGTAGATCTGGCTGTAAGCCGGACTCGAATAGAAGAACCGGATCGTCCAGTTGAACCACTTCTTGATGTCGTAGCCGGAAAGCTCGTCGCCGCCGGACATCATGCCGAGCAGCGTCCACCCAGTGGGCGTCATATTCACGCCATCGGGTTCCCTCGTGGCACCTTCTGTCACTCGCCAAGGCTAACAACGACCTCATGGCAGTCGCTGCCCACTACCGCTGACCGGGACAGCGCATTGCACCAGCACCCCGTGGACACGACAGTTGTCTGCAGTTGCTGCCGATCAGCGACCACGGAAATGGAGGGTTCATGGCGGATCACATGATCGCCCCGACGCTGCTCGCTCCGCATGCACCGGAGATGCGGCGCATTCTGGGGCACTTCTGCACCGGAATCGCCGTGATCACCGCACACGATGGCAACCGTCCCATCGGATTCACCTGCCAGTCGGTGACCTCGGTCTCGCTGGACCCGCCCTACATCTCGTTCTGCCCGGCGGCCACCTCGACCACCTGGCCGGCGATCCGAGAGGTCGGCTCGTTGGGTGTCAGCGTGCTTGCTGACACCCAGAAAGACATGTGCATGCAGTTCGCAACTCCGGGACACGACAAGTTCTCCGGGATCAGCTGGCGTCCCGGTTCGAACGGCGCACCCGCGCTCGACGGCGCGCTCGCGTGCATCGAAGCCGATGTCGAGTTCGAGCACACCGCCGGCGATCACACCATCGTCGTCGCCAGGGTTACCGGTCTGTGGGCCCACGAGACACGTGACCCGCTGTTGTTCTACCGCGGCCAGTACGGCGGATTCGACATGGGTCGCCATGCCTGATTTCGACACCACCTTCGATGTGATCGTCGCGGGTTCCGGCGGTGGCGTCGCCGGTGCGTACACCGCTGCGCGGGAGGGCCTTTCGGTGCTGATGGTGGAGGCCACCGACCAGTTCGGGGGCACGACAGCATATTCCGGAGGCGGTGGTGTGTGGTACCCGTGCAACCCGGCACTCGAGCGCGCGGGCACCGACGACACCATGGACGATGCGCTCACCTATTTCCACGCGGTGGTCGGCGAGCGCACCCCGCGCGAACTTCAGGAGGCGTACGTCCGAGGAGGCGCCGATTTCATCGAGTACCTGGAGATGGACGAGGTATTCGAGTTCGTCGCGCTGCCCTGGCCCGACTACTACGGGAAGGCGCCGGGCGCCCGCGACGATGGCTATCGCCACACCGTTCCTGCTCCCCTGCCCGATCGGGAGCTCGGCCGGTACTCCGGTCTCGTGCGTGGCCCGCTCGACAGGGAGCGACTCGGAACTCCAGCGCCGGAGCTTCTCGTCGGAGGCCGCGCGATGGTCGGCCGATTCCTCGCGGCACTCGATAAGCGGACGAACGCCTCCTGCTGGCGCAATGCGCCACTCACCGAGCTGATCCTCGATGACGGCAGGGTGGTCGGCGCGGAGATCCTGAAAGGCGGCACTCGGGTGCGGGTGCAGGCCCGCCGCGGTGTCCTACTCGCTTCGGGCGGATTCGAGCAGAACGCGGCGATGCGCCGCCAGTACGGCGTCCACGGGAACACGATCGACACGATGGGCGGACCGGGCAACACCGGCGCCGCCCACCGGGCCGCGATGGCTGTCGGCGCCGATGTCGATCTGATGGATCAGGCCTGGTGGTCCCCCGGGATGACACATCCCGATGGACGATCCGCGTTCGCACTGTGGTTCACCGCAGGCATCTTCGTCAATCAGGACGGACGGCGCTTCGTCAACGAATCGGCCCCCTACGATCGCCTGGGCCGCGACGTCATCCGCCAGATCGACGAAGGCAGCACCACCCTCCCGTTCTGGATGGTGTACGACAACCGGGCCGGCGAGATCCCACCGGTCAACGCGACAAATGTGTCCATGGTCGATGCGGAGCGGTACCGCGACGCCGGTCTCTGGCACACCGCCGACACCATCGCCGAGTTGGCGGACAGAATCGGGGTACCGGCGGCGGAACTGGAAGCCACCGTCGAACGATTCAACAGATTCGCCGAATCAGGTGTCGACGTCGACTTCGGCCGCGGTGACGAGGCCTACGACAGGGTGTTCACCGGCGGGCAGTCACCACTGGTCCCCATCGATACCCCGCCGTACCACGCTGCAACATTTGGCCTTTCCGATCTCGGTACCAAGGGCGGACTTCGTACCGATACCCGAGGCCGCGTGTTGACTGCCGACAACAGTCCGATCGTCGGCCTGTACGCGGCAGGCAACACAATGGCCGCGGTCTCGGGAACCACCTACCCCGGCGGCGGCAACCCGATCGGGGCTTCACTGCTGTTCAGCCACCTCGCAGCACTGGATATGAGTACGCGGGAGACCGTCGAGTGAGCAGGCCACTGAGCCCCGAAGATGCTCGGCGTATCGAGGCCCTCTACGGCCCCCTGACCCACGCCGTGCGCAACCTCATCGACGTCGCGATCAGAAGCGAGGCCGAGAGCGCCGACGTCGCACAGGCGCATGCGTTGATCGACCAGGCCGCACAGCTGTTGAGCTCCCGCCTCGATCCCGAACCGTTCGGGGTACGAACCACCACCGAAGGCGGCATCCTCACCTGGGGGAACGTCGCAATCGGGCTGCGCAACGCGATCGCTCCCCCGCTGGAGGTCATCTGCGACCAGAGTGGCCGGGCCACAGTGGATTTGACCTTGTCTGCCCCGTATGAGGGACCGCCGGGTCATGTCCACGGTGGGGTGTGCGCCCTCGTTCTGGACCACGTCCTCGGCGCCACCGCCCACCGGCCGGGAAAGCCGGCTTTCACCGGCACACTGACCCTCCGCTACGTGGCACCCACACGACTCGGCCGGTTACGGGCCGAAGCGTGGATCGAAAGCGAAACGAGCTCCAAAACCATTGCTGCCGGGCATATCAAAGATGCCGACGGTGTGGTGACCGTGCAGGCCGAAGGTGTCTTCATCCGACCGAAAGCGAAGCCATGACCATGGACACTCGAGCACGACCCGCGTTCGAAGGGTGGTTCGCCACCGATGACGCCGGTGACACCCACCTCATCGGCGGCAAGTGCACCCAGTGCGCGACCTATGTGTTCCCGCCGCGGGAGAACAACTGCCCGAACCCGGCCTGTGACAGCGACACCCTCGCCCTGGTCCCGCTGTCGCGGCGCGGCACGGTGTGGAGCTACACCGAAAACCGCTACGCACCGCCCCCGCCGTACCCGTCGCCCGATCCGTTCGAACCGTTCGCGGTGGCCGCGGTGCAGTTGGCCGACGAAGGCCTGATCGTGCTCGGCAAGGTCGTCGAAGGCACCCTGGCCGCCGATCTGAAGGTCGGCATGGAAATGGAACTGACCACCATGGCGCTCTACACCGACGACGCCGGTGTCATCCGGACCACCCACGCCTGGAGGATCGCCCAATGAGTGCCGCAACACCCGAACCGGTCTACATCCTCGGCGCCGGGATGCACCCCTGGGGCAAGTGGGGACGCGACTTCACCGAGTACGGCGTGGTCGCCGCGCGCGCCGCGCTGGCCGAAGCCGGCCTGCACTGGCGACAGATCCAGCTCGTCGCCGGTGCCGACACCATCCGCAACGG
>JBPPMV010000543.1:0-10395 GCA_051306235.1 Mycobacterium sp.
GACGGCCCCTACTCGATCGACGATCTGGCCGATGATCTCATCGCACTGCTCGACCGGCTCGGCATCGACAAGGCCCACCTGGTCGGTCTGTCGCTCGGCGGTATGACGGTGATGCGGGTGGCGATCCGCAACCCGGAACGGGTGGCACGGCTCGCGCTGCTGTGCACCGGGGCGCACCTGCCGCCGGCATCCGCGTGGAACGACCGCGCCGCCACCGTCCGGGAACAGGGTAGCCAGGCCGTGGCCGCGGCGGTGGTGCAACGCTGGTTCACCCCGACCTACCTCCAGGCGCACCCCGACGTGGAGAAACTGCACGAGCAGATGATCGCGTCCACGCCCGCCGAAGGGTACGCCGGATGCTGTACGGCCATCGCCGAACTCGATCTGCGCGAACAACTTTTTGCCATCTCCGCCCCGACCTTGGCCATCGCCGGCCAGGACGATCCGGCGACACCGCCGGCCAAGCTGGAGGAGATCGTCGCCCGGATCCCCAGGTCACGGCTGCTCGTGGTACCGCAGGCCGCGCACCTGGCCAATGCCGAACAACCAGAGATCATCACCCCCGCGCTCATCGAACACCTGGAGCAGCAATGACATTGAACAAGCTCGTGGCATCGCCGGCAGAAGCGGTCGCCGATATCCCCGATGGGGCCAGCCTGGCGGTCGGCGGATTCGGGCTGGCCGGCATCCCCTGGTTCCTGATCGACGCGCTGCTGGAGCAGGGGGCCGCAGACCTGACGATTGTCAGCAACAACTGCGGCGTCGACGGCGCCGGCCTGGGTCTGCTGCTGGAAGCCCAGCGGATCATCCGGGTCATCGCGTCCTACGTCGGAGAGAACAAGGAGTTCGCGCGGCAGTACCTGTCCGGTGAACTGACCGTCGAACTGACCCCGCAGGGCACCCTCGCCGAACGAATGCGGGCCGGCGGCAGTGGGATCGGGGCGTTCTTCACCCCGACCGGTGTGGGCACTCTTGTCGCCGACGGTGGCCTGCCGTGGCGTTACCACCCCGATGGCAGTGTGGCGTTGGCCTCACCGCCGAAGGAGGTGCGCACCTTCGGCGGGAGGCAGATGTTGCTGGAGGAGTCCATCGTCACCGACTACGCACTGGTGCGGGCGTCCGTCGCCGACAAGGCCGGCAACTGCGTCTTCCATGCGGCAGCACGGAATTTCAACCCGCCCGCCGCCATGGCGGGACGGCTCACGGTCGTGGAGGCCGAACGGGTCGTCGAGGTCGGGGAGTTGCATCCCGACGAGGTGCACCTGCCCGGCATCTTCGTCCAGCGGGTCATCGAACTCACGCCCGAACAGGCATCGCGTAAGGGCATCGAGAAGCGCACCACCCGCGCACGGCCCCAGGAGGTTTCGTCATGAGCTGGACCCGCGATGAGATGGCTGCGCGGGCGGCCCTCGAACTCCGCGACGGCGACTACGTCAACCTCGGGATCGGGCTCCCGACCCTGATTCCGGACTACTTGCCCGAGGGATCCGATGTCACCCTGCATGCGGAGAACGGCATCCTCGGGGTCGGGCCCTTCCCCTACGACGACGAGGTCGATCCCGATCTTGTCAACGCGGGCAAGCAGACGGTGTCGGTGGTCGGCGGCGCGTCGTTCTTCGACTCCGCAACCAGTTTCGCGATGATCAGGGGCGGCCACGTCGACGTCGCGGTACTCGGTGGCATGCAGGTGGCCGCCAACGGTGACCTGGCCAACTGGATGGTGCCCGGCTCGATGGTCAAGGGCATGGGCGGTGCGATGGATCTGGTCAGCGGTGCCGAGCGGGTCATCGTGCTGATGGATCACACCGCCAAATCCGGTGCCGCCAAATTGGTTCTGCACTGCGATCTGCCGCTGACCGGCAAGGCCGTGGTCAGCCGGGTCATCACCGAACTGGGCGTCTTCGATATCACCGGTACCGGGTTCGCGGTGGTGGAACTCGCCGAGGGTGTCGACCTGGACAGCGTCATCGCGCGCACCGATGCTCCGGTGATACCGGCCACGGAATAGCGTGGTCCCCGCCAGGGTTGACGCAGGGGACTGGCGACGAGAGGCACACCATATGAAGTTCGGAATCTCCACATTCGTGACAGATGACGGCATCGATCCGGTGTCGCTGGCGCGCGGTATCGAAGAGCGAGGTTTTCACTCGCTCGTCATCGCCGAGCACACCAACATTCCGGCCAGCCGGGAGTCCGCCTACCCCGCGGGCGGCGATCTGCCCGATATCTACTACAAGACGCTGGACCCGTTCGTCACCCTGGCCGCAGCCGCCGCCGTCACCTCGAAGATCGAGCTGTTCACCGGGATCGCCCTGCTGATTCAGCGTGATCCGATCATCACCGCGAAAGAGGCGGCGAGCATCGACCTCGTCTCGGGAGGCCGCTTCGTGTTCGGTGTCGGCGCGGGCTGGAATCTCGAGGAACTGCGTAACCACGGCACCGACCCGAAGACCCGCGGCGCTCTACTCGACGAGCGCATCGAGGCCATCAAGGCGCTCTGGACCGATGAGCCCGCCGAATACCACGGCAAGTACGTCGATTTCGATCCGACCTATCTGCGACCCAAGCCGGTCCAGGCACCGCACCCGCCCATCTACATCGGCGGAAACTCCGATGCCACCGTCAAGCGAATCATCCGGCACGGGGCGGGATGGATCTCGAACCCGTTCCCGGCGGATCAACTGGCCAAGCGCATCGGGCAGTTGAAAGAGGGTGCGGGACACGACGTGCCATTGGCGATGTTCGGGACCCCGGTGGATGCCGAGTACTGGAATGCAGTCGAGGACCTTGGCTTCGGACAGGTGGCGTTGATTCTGCCCAGCGTGCCGCGCGATGAGTCCCTGCGGCTGCTCGACGAGTACGCCGAAGCCGTGGCGAAGTATCGCGGCTAGTTGCGCCGGTTGGCCCAGCCGTCGTCGTTGTGCGCGAACACCTGGAGCTCGCGTTCCCAGGCCCGGTCGCGGGACCGGTCCAGGCCGCGGCGCACCAGGTAGGCTAAAAGCGCACCGCACATCACGATGCTGATCCAGAAGGCCACGGCTGCAACCGTCGCGGTCAACGCGGCATCACCCGGCCTCAGCGGTGCGGCGACCACTTTGGCGCTGTCGTCCAGCCACACCGTCAGATGATCGCCCGGCTTGACCGTCGCGGGCGCGACGACCGACTCGGTGCGCTCCACTGTCCCCTCGTGCCACTGCGCGCGTACGTATGCGGGCGTGTTCAGATCTGTCGGTACTCCCACTCCAAACACGACGAGCGCCTGCACGGAGTGCCGGCTCTGCGTCTGTTGTTCGGCCGTCTGCACGCCGGTGTCGCGGACGATGGTGCCTGCCGACGCAGCGGCGGGAATGGCGAACAGCGCGACCACGAGGACGCCGAGAACGGCGAACGCCTCGATCCGGTCGACGGCGCGGACCAGCGGATGAAAGCCCAGCGCGCGGCGGTACCATCGGATCCGGTCAGCAAACAGTGTGACGCCAGTTACAGGCTTCCCATGGGCATTTTCACCGTTGTGCGCAAACATTGGATCCAGCGTGACACCGCCGGCCTCGGTCCGCAAAGCCAGGCGGGGTGGAGGGGACGGATATCACATCGGGCCGGAATCCTGCCGCCGGCCGATTGGTGATCGGCTCTCAACGTGGGGCGGCGATGGCTTCCTGCAGACCGCGGGTGGCCAGTTCGTCGGCCAGCTCATTGTCGGCGACACCGGAATGCCCCTTCACCCAGAACCATTCGACCTGATGCCGCGCACAGGCGGCCTGTAGCCGCTGCCAGAGGTCGACGTTCTTCACCGGCTGCTTCGCGGACGTGAGCCAGCCGTTGCGTTCCCAGCCCATGACCCATTTGGTGATGCCGTTACGCACGTAGGTGCTGTCGGTGTAGAGGTGCACCACCACCGGTCGGGTCAGCGCCTCCAGCGCCATGATCGGCGCGGTGAGTTCCATCCGGTTGTTGCTCGTTTCGGCGGGTTCGCCACCGCACATCTCGCGCACGTGCTGGCGCTGGCGCAGTACCGCACCCCACCCGCCGGGGCCGGGGTTGGGTCGGCAGCCGCCGTCGGTGTGGATCACCACCGGCTCGTCGGTCATGCGCTGAGAATAGGTGCCGAGAGCATCGCGGTCCGCACCGACATACCGAACTCCTGATGATGCAGCGTGGTGATCCGACGGCCGGGCTGCACGGCATCCTTGACCCGCGTGGTCCGTCCGTCGAAGTATGCGGCCGTGGCGTCGATATCGGTGATGTTGTAGGTGATCCCCCACAGGGCGGACGGGCCTTCGTTCGCGTCATCCGGTGATCCGACGGCCTCGATGATCACCTCGCCGAACCGGAAGAAGATCTGCCGGATCGGTCGCCCGCCGAGTTCGCCCACGCGCTCGCGGCGCGGTGGCACACCCACAGCGCTCAGGGCCGCGACGGTCCTATCCAGATCGGGGGAGAACAGCACGATGTGGTCGATCCCGGTGACACCGTTGGCATGCTCGGCAGGAGCGGGTGGGGAAGCGTCCGAGGTTGCGGTGGGGATGCCATCGAGGTCTCCCGAGTCCAGGCCGCGCAGCGACCAGCCGACGATGCCCTTGCCGGCCTCGCGCCCCACCAGTCGGATGCGGACACCACCGACCCGGCAGACGTGATCGGTGTCGATGCTGAATCCTGCTGCGGACCACGCTTCGGGCGGGTCGGCGACCAGGATTTCGTCGACGGTGACGGTCATCGGCTCCTCATTCCGGCTGTGTAGAAAGCGATTGACCGGTCGACATCGCTGACCGCGACCAACACGTGGTCCACCATCGAGCCCTCCTGTCCGCGGACAAATGACACTACGGCGCGCGACTGGACAGCGTCCTCAGCTGCCGCCGGTAGCGTCGAATCATGGCTCAACACGCTGTCATCTCCGGCGCCGGTATCGGCGGACCCGCCCTGGCCCTCCAACTCGCAGCGCACGGATGGACCACCACCGTCATCGAGCGGTATCCCGAGCGCCGCGACGAGGGCCAGAACGTCGACATTCGTGGCGCCGCGCGGGAGGTTGTCCGGCGGATGGGCGTCGACGCCGACGTCCGGGCCGCCAACACCACCGAGGTCGGCATGCGTTTCCTGCGGCCCGACGGTTCGGCGGCGGCGTCGTTCCCGATGACGCCCGGAGCCGACGGGCCCACCGCGGAACTGGAGATCCTGCGCGGTGAACTGTCCCGCATCCTCATCGAACACGCCGACTCGACCGACTTCCGGTTCGGCACCCAGATCGCCGATGTCGTCGACCACGGCGACCGCGTCACCGTCACGCTGGACGATGGTGACGCCCTCGACGCCGACCTCGTGGTCATCGCCGAGGGCCTGCACTCGCGGTCGCGGCGCTTCGTGGCCACAGCGCCGGTCAGTGATCTCGGGATGTACATCGCGTACGCGACCATTCCCCGGCGCGATGACGACGACAACTGGTGGAGCTGGCAGCACGCGACCGAGTCCCGCTCGGTGCACTTGCGGCCGGACAATCTCGGCACCACCCGGGCCATGCTGAGCTTCGTCTCCGATGTGCGCGGTTTGGACGAATTGGGCCGCGAGGACCTGAACACCATCCTGCGACGAACGTTCGACGATCTGGACGGCGCCACGCCGCGGATCCTGGATGAACTCGATGCCGGTGCGCCGATGTACTTTTCGTCGGTGGGACAGATGAAGAGCCCCGCGTGGAGCAAGGGTCGCGTCGCGCTGCTCGGGGATGCCGCGCATTGCAACGCGACCTTCGGCGGGGCCGGGACGAGCCTGGCTCTCATCGGTGCGTACGTCCTGGCCGGTGAACTCGGCTCCGGCGACGATGTGCTCGGGGCCCTCGCTCGCTATGAGCGGCTGATGAAACCCTTCATCGACGCTGCGCCCCTCATCCGGCCGAGGATGCTGCAGATGATGAACCCGCGCACCCGCAGCGGTATCCGGGTGCTGCACGCCGGGGCCGGGGTGGTCGCGGGCCCGGTGGGCAAAGCCCTTTCTTCCGTCGCGTCAGCGGCCGGCAAGCTCCCCATCAACCTTTCTGCAGGCGACCCGGAGCTACCCAGCTACCGCTAGGCCGACAGGCTGCCGACGAGGAGGTCGAGCAGGTACTCGAAGGTGACGTCACCGTCGGGGGTCTGGCCGATACCACCTTGGTCGATGGTGACGGCGCCGTGGATGGCGCCCCAGACGATCTGCGCGGACTGGGTCGAATCCGGTTGAGCAGAAATGGTTCTCATCGCCTCGATCAGGTGCACCAGCAGTTCGAACACCCCTCGCCCGGCTACCGCCACCGGCGACGACTGGTCTTCCAGCGGGCTGCCCGTGCCGAAGATCAGCGAGTATCGCGCGGGATGACTCAGAGCGAATTCCCGATAATTCCGACACGCGTGGCGGAACCGCTCGGCGGGCGGAGCGTCGTCGGATATGTCGATGGCGGCGGCGAGCTCTTCGAGTGCGCGCATCGCCAGGGCGACGACGAGACCGTCCTTGTTCTCGAATCGGTTGTAGACGCTCATGGGTGAGACCGCCGCCTCGTGCGCGACGGCGCGCACGGTGACTCCGTCGGTGCCGTCGCGGTCCAGCACGGCCTCGGCCGCGTTCAACAACGCGGCCGAGACCTGGTGGCTTGCGGTGCGACGACGAACCGTCATACCGCCGAGGCTACTTTCCGTTGTGCCATCCACTGGAGAAAGACGTCGGCGACCTCGCGCCATCCGTGGTCGATGGTCAACGAGTGGCCGCGTCCCTCGAACTCGTGGAAATCGGTGACCGCACCGGACTTTTCGTACAGCCGGTGGGCGGCCTTGGTGCTCACCAGCGGAACGGTGTGGTCCGCGGTGCCGCCGGTGATCAGGAGCGGTCCGCGTGTGCTGTTGCCGGTCTCGACCTTCGCCGGGGAGTTCGGGGCGAAGTTCGCCACGGCGGCCTCGAAGAGCGGCTTACCCGGAGACGGAATGGCCCACTGCTGCCAGAGATCGTCGGATTCCTGCTGCGACAGGGCATTACCGAAACCGTACCGCCACTGCGCCTCGGTCAGACCCTTTGCGCGACCGCGGTTGAGCGGGTTGCCCAGGACGGGGAAAGCGGAGCGAAGCTGTGCCGGCGGTAGCGGCTTGACACCCTTGATCGGGGCGGGATCGATGGCAATGGCCGCGGCGGCGCTGTTCTGGCCCAGGAGTTTCTGCGCGATCAGCCCGCCGAACGAATGCCCGATCACGACGGGTGGGGTATCGAACTGCTCGAGATACTTCGCGAAGTAATCGTTGAGGTCATCGATGCCGATTCCCGCTTGGTCGGCTGCGTTGATCCGGGTCTGCTGCGGATCGGCGTGCTCGCCGGGCCACGCCGGCGCGAACGCCTGATGGCCGCGGGCTTCGAAGAGGTCGATCCACGGTTGCCATGCGGTGTGGGCGACCCAGAGTCCGTGGATGAAGACGACGTTGGTCATGATCGGTTCCTGTCTCGTGTGACCACCTTATAGAACGACGTTCCATAAGCGATGCACACTAGAACCACGGGGGCTCGCGGTTTATTTCCGAGTCCGGCCCGGGGGGCTGATAGCAGGTGGGACTGACATTTCGATGCGGGTGGGCGGAGTTATCCACAAACGCGAGTTCATCCACAGATGCGCTCGGAGGGGTGGCGGTGCGCTCGGGGAGGCGGTGATAATCGAAAGTATGTACTGCTTATCTGCTTAAGTGGACCTATCGGTCAGAAATCCCCAAAAGTGTTGCTGTGGAACGATTCTTGAAGTTCTTCTTCCATCGGTTCAATGTCGCAGAGCGGGCCGTCAACGCCGCCGATGAGGTCGACCAGCGGGTGCGGATCGGTGTTCACCGCTTGTTGCAGCAGCCGGTAGAACAGCATCCCGCGGGCTCTTGACCTGCGACGATTGAATCGGAAGGTGAACTCGTCGAGGTAGTACGGCAGGTGCTCACGCTCGACACGATAGTGATGGGTGCCGGCGTTCCAGCGTTTGAGCAGTGACGCGACCCGATGCGGGCCAGGCAGCGTGACGTGTCCTGGCTCGGAGGCGCTATAACCGGAGATGTACTCGTGCTGGTAGCCCTCAGCTGCCAGCACGCGGAACATCCGGGCACCGTCGGTACGAATCAGAGAGCCTGGTTTGGCAGACTCGCGGGCGAAGTCCACGAGCTGTTTGGACCCGGGCGAGTCCGCTACTGCTAGTCGCACTCGACCAAGCCGCAGTTTCCGATTAACCTCTGCCCCAACATTTTCCACCGCAATCATCACCGGAACTTTGGAGGTAGAAGCGCCTTGCCTGCCGGTGGCGCGGCCGCCAATAAATGATTCGTCGACCTCTACGACCCCGTGGAGTTGTTCGCGATCCGGACGCACCATGGCCCGGCGCAGTTTGTGCAACCATGCCCAGGCGGTCTCATAGGAACCCAAGCCGAGCATGTCGTGCAGGTTCTGCGCCGAGGCCCCATTCTTCTGCGAGGTGACCAGCCAGATGGCGGCAAACCATGTGGTCAAAGGCGTGCGGGTGCGATGGAAGATGGTTCCCGCGGTCACCGAAGTCTTCCGACCGCAAGCCACGCATTTCCAATGCTTCGTCGAGGTCTGCCACGCGCGATCGCCGCCACACACGGGACAGCAAAAGCCTTTTGGCCAGCGCAGATTCGCTAGATAGTCCAGGCACGCCGCGTCGTCGGGAAACCATGCGCGAAACTCCTGGAACGTCCGCGGATAATCGACTCCGCCGACCGGCCCCCCACCTGCATTACCCATGCTGACCAGCATAGGTCCACTTAAGCAGATAAGCAGTACATAGGTTCGAATGAAAGAGTGCTCCCGATCAGTACCTGGTGAGCCGGTGATTGCGACGGATGTCGCCGATCGAGTTCGATCGCCCCCTGCGGGGTTGGTCGAACAGGTGCGGCCTAGTTGGCCTGAAAATATCTGCCCGTGTACACCTTTGGGGAAAGGTTGGGTATCAGGCATGGATGCCACCCATCTCAGTACGTTCATTGATGCGCTCATCGATGACCTCACCCCGACACCTGCGCCCGACGAGGTCGCCGACCGCACACTGTTTCATCTATTGGACTGTCCGCGGCGGGTGGTTGATGAACGGCAGCTGCTCGCCGTGCTGGTGGCCGCGGTCACCGCCGGCAACCTGCTCGACCATGTCATCGCCCAAGCGGTCGCTGCCGCGGAACGCCTCGGGATCCCGGCACGTAAACACCTGGGCTCGGGGGTCGATCTGCTCACAAGTCTGGGTGTAGCTCCCGGTGCGGCGCACAGAGCGGCCCGGGTCGGTCGTGCCGCGCACACGCTGCCCGCGCTCACCCAAGAGCAGCGCCTCGGTGGGATCGGCATCGAATTCGCCGACGCCGTCGGGAAGGGCGTGGCACATATCAACGCCAGAGTCCCGTTGTCGGAAGACGACCGGGCCACGGTTGTCACGAAGCTGATGATCCAGACCACCCCGGCGCAGGTGGACAAGAAGGCCCGGGAGATCGCCATCGACAAAGCGGCCACACAGCCTGTCGACGACGGGGTGCTGCCGGTCGCCGAAAACACCGACCTCAACGAGATGAACGTCGTCGTCACCGATGACGGGCGAGTCCACGCCAGCCTGGACCTCGATGCTTTGACCGGAGAAGAACTGCTCACCGCACTGGATCCGCTGTGCCGGCCCGTACCGCTGCCCGACGGCTCACCGGACCCACGCCCGGCGGGTAGGCGCCGTGCCGATGCGTTCGGCCAGTTGATGCGGACCTACCTGTCGAACTCCCGGCGCCCCACCTCCGGCGGTGTCCTCCCACACGTGACCCTGATCCGTGGTGACGGGCGCGTGGACACCCTCGGCTTCGGCGGGCCGATCAGCGTCTCCACCGCCGACCTCATCACCTGCGACAGCACCCTCGGGATCGTGACCGTCGACGGTGCCGGGGCGCCCCTGGACGTGGGGCGCGCCGAACGACTGTTCACGCCCGTGATCCGCAAAGGGTTGGCGGTACGCGATGGCGGCTGCGCACACCCCGGCTGCGGCCGGCCCGTGTCCTGGTGCGACGCCCACCACATCACCCCCTGGGAACAGGGAGGCACAACGTGCCTCGACAACGGCGTGCTGCTGTGCCGACGCCACCACACCGCGATCCACCACGGCGGTTGGCAGGTCTACCTGGGACCGGATCGCCACCCCTGGTTCATCCCACCCCACAAACCGGGCGATCCCGAACCGGCGCACCTGCGCTCACACGCCCGACGCACCATGACCGACCTACCAGTAGCCGCATAACCGAACCCTTTGCGCACCTTGACAACGGCTCAGGGCGGCTTCGCCGTCCTCCATGGTCGGAGAAATCCTGTGCTGAAGTCTCGTCCCAGCGGTGTCGCGAGAGCAAACTATAGGAGTGCGTGTCACGGTCGACC
>JBPPMV010000544.1:0-2592 GCA_051306235.1 Mycobacterium sp.
GCGAATCAACGCTTCTTCGCGGAGATGCTGGCACGGCGGCATACGCAGGTCTTCTGGCAGGACAGCTGCGCGGGCGCGAACAGCTACTACTTCGACAAGCATGGCGACGTGCCACTGCGCCCCACGACGACAGTCGAATCGATCTGGCGCAGTCGACGATTCGACCTGGCCGACTACCGTTTCGAACGGCGGCCGGCGAAAAAGTCGGTCACTGCCCCACAAAAAAAGGTGGAGACCGCCGGATGAGTTCACCTGCCATGCCGAGCCCGAGCACGGCGAGCCACCTGGTCGCGGCGACGGCGCGTCGCGTCCTTCGACCTCTCACGCAGGTGATTCCCGCCAACGAACATGGCCTCGCGGTCATGGACCGCGTACTACGGGGAACACTTGTGGTGTCGCGGCCAAGGCGCGAAATCAGTGTCGAGAAGGTAGACACCCCCTTCGCCGGTGAACGTGTGCGAGGCGATTGGGTCAAGGCCGCCAACGTGGCGCCGGATGCTCCGCCGATTCTCTACATCCACGGCGGCGCATTTTCGATGTGCTCTCCCGAGACCCACCGCGGCCTCATCAGTGAACTGTCCGCGGCCGCTCGCAGACCGGTATTCGCCGTCCGCTATCGATTGGCCCCGAGATATCCCTTCCCGGCGGCCGCCGACGATGCCTTGACTGCCTACCGATGGTTGACAGAGGAGGGCATGGCCAAGTCTTCTGGCACGGTGGCGCTCGCCGGAGATTCCGCCGGCGGCCAGCTTGCCGCAGCGACGGCAATTGGTGCTCGGGAACATCGACTTCCGGCGCCGGACGCCATGCTGCTGATGTCGCCGGTACTGGATTTAACGTGTCGGCTAGCCATGGATCGTGATCTACGCCGACGGGACCCCTTTGCGTCCGCCATCTCGGCGTCACGCACACTGGGTCTCTACGTGGCGGGCGCCGATCCAGCCGACCCGAGGGTGAGTGTGCTCGACGCCGACCTCACGGATATGCCGCCCACATTGATCCAGGTGGGCGGACGAGAAATGTTGCTCGACGATTCCCGGGGCTTCGCCGACCGTTTGCAAGCTGCGGGGGTCTCCTCGCAGTTGCAAGTCTTCCGTGGCCAGATCCATGTCTTCCAGGCGATGTTCCGCCTACTGCCCGAAGCGCGAGAGGCTCTCAGGCTCAGTGGCGAGTTCTTGGCTACCGCGGCCACTGTCCGTTGACAGCGTCTCGGCGCACGCCTTGACCACGAGGCCCCCAGCACGAAGGTTGTGATGAGCTAACGATGAATACCGCGAAACGTGAACAAAATCAGGTGAATCCGCCTGGCAACCCGTCGATCGTCATCATCGGCGCCGGCTTCGCCGGAATTACCCTGGCACTCCGCCTCACACGCGCGGGTTTCGACAGGGTCCTCATCGTCGAAAAGGGCGATGGTGTCGGGGGAGTCTGGCGGGAGAACACCTACCCGGGGGCTGCCTGTGATGTCCCGTCGCAGTTGTACTCGATCTCCTCGGCGCCAAATCCCACGTGGGGTCGGCGTTACGCGGAACAACGGGACATCCTCGCCTACCTTCGCCGCGTCGTCGACGAAAGTGGATTGCTGCCCCTCCTTCGGACGAAGACCGAAATCGCCAAGGCAGCCTTCGATGAGCGCTCGAACACATGGCGTCTGACCACGACTTCCAACGAAGAATTGGAGTGTGATGTCGTCATTTCGGCCGTGGGACAGCTGTCGCGGCCGTCGATCCCGAACATTCCTGGAATGTCGGGGTTCGCGGGCCCGTCGTTTCATTCCGCCAATTGGGACCACGATCTGAATCTCAGCGGCAAGCGCATTGCGGTCGTCGGCACTGGCGCAAGTGCGGTGCAATTCGTCCCGGTGGTCGCTGCATGCGCCGCGCACTTGGATGTTTTCCAACGGTCAGCCCCATGGGTGCTGCCCAAATTCGATCGTCAGTACGGTGGGCGGCATCACCAACTGCTGCGCAAGTTACCCATTCTGCGGCTCAGCGAACGTCTGATGATCTGGACGATATTCGAGTTCTTGGCGTTGGCACTCGTCGATGCGAAGCCAGTGGCGCGAGTCCTTGGCGGCGTCGCCCTCAGGCACCTAGGTCGCCAGGTGCACGACGCGCGGCTGCGTTCCCAACTGACACCGGACTATGCGCCCGGATGCAAGAGGATCCTGTTCTCCAGCGACTACTACCCCGCACTCGCCCGTCCCATCGTCGCACTGGTGACCGACGATATCGAGGCAGTAGAACCCGGCGGAATTCGCACGGTGGACGGCGAATTCCATGCCGCCGACGTCATCATCTACGGCACCGGCTTCAGTGCCACCGAGTTTCTTTCCCCGATGGAGGTCCACGGCCGTTCGGACCGAACATTGTCGGACGTGTGGGCAGATGGCGCGCACGCCTACTACGGCCTGTCGGTGCCAGATTTCCCGAATTTCCTCATGATGTACGGGCCGAACACCAACGTGGGATCCGGGTCGATTGTCTACATGCTCGAGTCGCAGGCCCGACACATCGTCAGGTTGATGAAGGTTCTCCGTGCCCATCCGCGAAGTGTCATCGAGGTGCGTGCCGACGTGGAGAAGCGCTTCAA
>JBPPMV010000545.1:0-2092 GCA_051306235.1 Mycobacterium sp.
CGCACCGGACGCCACCTGGGCAACTTCCCGCAGGCCTTCACCCACCTGGCGCTGATCAATGCGGTGGTGCACGTCATCCGCGCCGAGGAGGAGGCCGACAGCACCGGCGTCTTCCAGCCCGCGAACGCGCCGGCCTGACGGATCGGTCAGCGCACCGCGAGGAGCCAGGCCTGTCCGTCACCCTCCCCCGCCGCGATCTCACGGAGTTCGCCGAACGCTGCGCGAAGCTCACCGGGCGCGGCCCTAAACCGGCCGGGGGTCGACCCGACCTCGCTGAGCACGCAGATTGCCAGCAGCCCGCCGGGGGCCAACCGGTCAACGATCTGCCTGTCGAGTCCAGAGTCGCGAAACTTGTTACACAGCAAGATGTTCGCCGGAGCACCGACAGGTAGTCCGCCATCGAGATCATGGACATCGAATCGCACGGCCACGCCCGCCCTTTCGGCGAACGCGCGGGCCCTGGCGATCGTCACCTCGGACACGTCGACACCGTGCGCATCGAGCCCCCGCTGGGCCAGCCATATCGTCGACGCGCCTGTTCCGCAGGCGATCTCCAGTGCGGTCCCGGTCCGCGGGAAAAGTTCTTCGTACTCGCCGAACACCGCGGGTAGTGCGGGCGCGGGCGCCGTGGCGCGTTCGACGTACACCGCGTCCCAGCGGGTGCGGTCTCGCTCGCTCACCCGGCCACCCTATGCCCGGCGACCGGCGCCCGTACCTCCCGCTCGGCGAACGTGGGTTACCCGTTGCCGATCGCGCGGCAGATTCATACGGTCAGTGCAACATCCATGAACTTGGGGGGTTGCCGTGCCGAGTGGGTATCCGCATCCGCGATCGACGCGGCGCGAGTTGTTTGATCGAGTCTGTTTGGGTGTGCCCGTAGAAAGGGCAGCACGGGACATGGGTGTGTCGACCACAGCGGCGACTCTGTGGTGGCGTCACGCTGGGGCCATGAAGCTGATAAGCGGATATGGCGGCGGCGGGATCGCCGAGCCGGGAAACGCGTCGCTGCCTGGTGGGCGTGGGCGTCGACTGAATTTGGATGAGCGCATCGCGATCATGCGCGGAGTCGATGTTGGGCTCAGCTGTGCCGCGATCGCTGAGCAGATCGGCCGGGACCGGAGCACCGTCTGGCGCGAAGTGCGCCGCAACCACAATGCTGACGGGGACTATCACGCCCGGATGGCGCACAGCCGGGCTGCCGAGAAGGCGAAGCGGCCCAAAGGGTTCAAGCTCATCGATTCTCGGTTATGCGCCAAGATCGCGGTGTGGATGGACCAAGGTTGGAGTCCGAAGCTGATCGCTGAGGTGTTGGCTCGAGACCACCGCGGTGACAGGCTGATGACGGTGAGCCACGAAACCATCTATAAGTGCCTCTTCGTCCAAAGCCGTGGGCAGCTTCGTGCTGACCTGCACAAGCAGCTGTCGACTAAACGGGCTGCCCGCAAAACTCGTGGTCGCGCTGAACGACGCGGCAAGTTTCATGACGTGCTCACCATCAGCAGGCGGCCTGCCCAAATCGAAGATCGGGCGGTGCCTGGACACTGGGAAGGCGACCTCATCCTGGGGGCCCGCGGCACCAGCGCGATTGGCACCCTTGTCGAGCGCAGCACTCGATTCACAATTTTGTTGTACCTGCCCATTGATCACAAAGCTGAGTCTGTGGCCACCGCGATGATCGAAGCGATGAGCGAGCTGCCGGCTCATCTGCGCCGCACAATCACCTGGGATCGCGGCAGCGAAATGGCCGCCTGGCAGGACATCTCGCTGCAACTACGGGCCCCGGTCTACTTCTGCGATCCGCACTCGCCATGGCAACGCGGCACTAACGAGAACACCAACCGGCTACTGAGGTTCTGGTTCGAAAAGGGCACGGATCTGCGTGCGCACAGCGAAGGTGACCTCAAGCGAATCCAAGACACCCTCAACAAACGACCCAGACCGACTCTCGACCTCGACACCCCAGCCGACCGCCTCGCGGTCCTGCTCAACCAAGCTGCCTGATCTACCGACGTTGCACCAACCACTTGACTTTGAGCGCCAAATATCGACGGGTAACCCACGTTCGGCGAGAACGACGCGGCTACTTGACGGC
>JBPPMV010000546.1:0-9034 GCA_051306235.1 Mycobacterium sp.
CTTGATCCAGGCGCAGGCCTCGATGAAGTCGATCCCGTACGTCGCGTGCTCTTCGATACCGGTCGCGAGCGCGAAGCAGTTCGGGTCGAAGATGATGTCCTCGGCCGGGAATCCGACTTCTTCGGTCAGGATCCGGTAGGCGCGCCCGCAGATCTCCTTGCGGCGCTCCAGGTTATCGGCCTGCCCCTGCTCGTCGAAGGCCATCACGACGACGGCGGCGCCGTACTTGCGGCACAGCCGCGCCTCGCGGATGAACTTCTCCTCGCCCTCCTTCATGGAGATCGAGTTGACGATCGGCTTGCCCTGCACGTTCTTCAGGCCCGCCTCGATGACCTCCCACTTGGAGGAGTCGATCATCACCGGCACGCGGCTGATATCCGGTTCGGACGCGATCAACTTGGTGAACCGGTCCATCGCGGCAACGCCGTCGATCATGCCCTCGTCCATGTTGATGTCGATGACCTGCGCGCCGACCTCCACCTGCTGCAGGGCGACCGACAGTGCGGTGTCGTAGTCCTCGGCCTTGATCAGGTTGCGGAACCGCGCAGAACCGGTGATATTGGTGCGCTCGCCGATGTTCACGAACAGCGAGCCGGGGCCGATGTTGAGCGGCTCCAGGCCCGAGAGCCTGGTGGCGACCTCGATCTCCGGCAACTCACGCGGCGATTTGCCCTCGACGACCTTGGCGATCTCGGCGATATGCGCAGGCGCCGTTCCGCAGCAACCACCGACCAGGTTGACCAGGCCGGCCTCGGCGAATTCGGCGATGTAACCGGCCTGAGCCTCCGGGGACTCGTCGTACTCACCGAAGGCGTTGGGCAGCCCGGCGTTCGGATAGCAGGACACGAACGTGTCGGAAATCCGCGCGACCTCGGCGATATAGGGCCTCATCTCCGGCGCGCCCAGGGCGCAGTTGAGGCCGACGGCGATCGGCTTGGCGTGCCTGATCGCATTCCAGAATGCTTCGGTGACCTGACCGGACAACGTCCGCCCGGAGGCATCGGTGATAGTGCCCGAGATGATCACCGGCCAGCGGCGCCCGCGCTCCTCGAACAGCGTCTCGACGGCGAACACCGCAGCCTTGGAGTTCAGCGAATCGAAGATCGTCTCGATGATGATGATGTCGGAGCCACCGTCGACCAGGCCGTTGGCGGCCTCGAGGTAGGCGGCCACCAGCTGGTCATAGGAGACGTTGCGCGCTCCGGGGTCGTTGACGTCCGGCGAGATCGACGCGGTACGCGTCGTCGGCCCGAGGGCGCCGGCCACGTAGCGGGGCTTGTCCGGGGTGCTGAACTCGTCGCAGGCCTTGCGCGCGAGCGCAGCCCCGGCGTAGTTCAGCTCATAGCTCAGGTCCGCCATGTCGTAGTCCGACAGCGAGACCGCGTTCGCATTGAAGGTGTTGGTCTCCAGGATGTCCGCGCCGGCCTCGAGGTACTCGCGGTGAATGCCCTCGATGATCTGCGGCTGCGTGAGCGTCAGCAGGTCGTTGTTGCCCTGCAGAGCGGTCGGCCACTCGGTGAACCGATCCCCTCGGTAGCCGTCCTCATCGGGCCGGTCCCGCTGGATGGCCGTGCCCATCGCCCCGTCGATCACCATGATCCGCCGGCGCAGAGCAGCCGTCAGCTCGTCGGTGCAGTCGGGGCGGATGTTCGGCACAAAACCGTCCGACAGAGAGGTGTCCGACGCGGATGTGTTCGGATCAGTGCCGAGTTCGACGGCGTTCACGTGCGCTCCTTCCGGGTAACGGAAGGCGTCCTTAACTCTGCCGAGCGTGGCGGTTACCAGGAGGAACCCCAAGGCTCCCCGAATAACCGTTGCAACGCCTCTCGACCCAGAAGAGTCTACGTCGTCACCCGATCGGCGTCTGGACGCCCAGCCGCGGCATGTCCCCCGCGTCGGTGCCGCAGGGCTGCCGGTTGCTGCCAGTCACCTAGAAGAGAATAGTTTGCCTGGCCAAATTCATTCCCGGCACGGCCAGCGGCCCGGGTGATCATGCCGGCAAATCGCCGGGTGGCCCGGTGCGTCTCATCACCGCGATACAAGGCTTACGCTGGCAGTGTGACACCGTCGGATGCGAGCGTGCCCGGCCTACCGGACCTACAGAACGCGGTCATCGTGGCGGCCTTCGAAGGCTGGAACGACGCCGGCGATGCGGCCAGTGGCGCGCTGGAACACCTGGACGCGATCTGGGAGGCCGAGACGATCGTCGAGATCGATGACGAGTCGTACTACGACTATCAGGTCAACCGTCCGGTGATCCGGCAGATCGAGGGCGTCACCCGTGAACTGGTCTGGCCGTCGATGCGCATCTCGCACTGCAGGCCGCCCGGCAGCGACCGCGATATCGTGCTCATGCACGGTGTCGAACCGAATATGCGCTGGCGGACCTTCTGCGCGGAACTGCTGGCCATCGCCGACAAACTGAATGTCGACACCGTCGTCATCCTGGGCGCCCTGCTCGCCGACACACCGCACACCCGGCCCGTCCCGGTATCGGGTGCCGCCTATTCCGCGGATTCGGCCAAATTGTTCGGCCTGGAAGAGACCCGGTACGAGGGCCCGACCGGTATCGCCGGGGTGTTCCAGGACGCCTGCGTGCAGGCCGGTATCCCGGCGGTGACGTTCTGGGCGGCCGTACCGCACTACGTGTCCCAGCCGCCGAACCCGAAGGCCACCGTGGCACTGCTGCGGCGCGTCGAGGATGTCCTCGATATCGAGGTGCCGCTGGCCGACCTGCCCACCGCCGCCGAGGAGTGGGAGGAGGCGGTCACCGAGATGACCGCCGAGGACGAAGAGATCGCCGAGTACGTGCAGTCGCTGGAGGAACGCGGCGACGCCGAGGTCGATATGAACGACGCGCTGGGCAAGATCGACGGCGACGCGCTGGCCGCCGAGTTCGAGCGCTATCTGCGTAGACGAGGCCGCTAGACCTTCTCCGGCTGTGGCGCCTTCCACGTGCCGTTGAGCGCGTCGGGCTTCGGCCAGTACAGCCGCAGAACCACGTTGAACGGCCCCTCGGGTGCGGGCAGCCAGTTGGACTCCTGATCCGGTCCGGGCGAATCGCGCTGGATGCGCAGGGTGTACCCGCCATCGGGATCGGCTTTGAGGCTGGGCAGCATCGCCGAATTGATCAGATAGCGGTTCAGCGGGTTTTTCACCAGACGGCTGGCGGGCAGTTCGTACATGGTCAGCGACCAGAAGGCGTTCACCGGCGGCAGCTGCTCGGGCGCGAACCGGTAGGTGTACTCGGAGGCGCCGGTCAGGGGCGCACCGGTGGAGTCGTTGACCGAGCCCGGATAGATGGCCTCTGCGGCGGTGTTGCCGTAGATACCCAGCGCCGCGCCGGCCATCCGGTACAGGTAGTTGTTCTTCAATTCCGCTCTGGTGCCGAACAACTGAGCGGATGTGACCTTGCCGGTGTCGACCTCGTTCTTGGTGAACGCGGCGAGCTCGGCGTTGCCGTCGGCCATCCCGCCGGTGATCGCGTCCCGCATCTTGGGGCTGAGCTCTTCGGCGTCGAAATCGCCCTCCGCGCCGATACCGATCTCGGCGAACCGATCCCGAAGTGCCTGTTCCTCGGGCAGCACCGGGGTGAACTTCATGACGAAGTTGAGGATCTCGAAGAACTGCGGTGAGGTCCGCTGCTGATCAGGGGTCAACGGCGGGACAAAGTCGATCACGGGCGCCGGCGGGGGCGGCGGCTGGTTCAGGAACACCGACAGCGGGGCCACCTGGTACTGGGCCTGGATCTTCTTGACATTGTCGATATCGGATGGCCCGAACAGCTGGGTCCGATACAGCACGAAGGCCAGCTCGGTGTCGGAGCGGATCACCTCGTCGACGCCCTCGGGCTTCTCGCCCTGCCAGCCGGGTGCGGCGAGCAGATATCTGCCGCCGCCGTTTCCGGTGGTCCGACTCCCCGCATAGGCGAAGTTGGTGGTGTAGCCGTCCACGAACTGCAACGAGTAATAACGGTCCTGCTCGACGGGCGGCACGGTGAGCACCAGCGGTTCGGTCCGCAGATCGGCGCCCACGGCCGAGTACGGCGTGTCCGAGTTGGGTGTCTGAATCGCCGTGTCGTCGGGGGTGTACAGCCGGGCGGTGTTGTGGATCTCGTTCCAGCCGCCCTTGTATTCGGGGTCCTGCCTGTTCACGAAGTACGCGTACTGGACCCGATAGTTGTCGACCATCGGAAACCCGTAGATGTAGGCGTCTTTCGCGATCGCACGAACCTGATCGAGCGGTACGGCCGGCTCCTGCCGGGCCGTGGTGCCCGACGGCTCACCCGTTGCCGCAGGTTCCTTCTGCGGGGTGCTGCAACCGGCGACACAGACGATCAATGCCATGACCCAGAGCAGGCGCGTCATTTCTGCTCCAGCGATTCGATGCGCGCGCTCGTCGACCGGCCGAGAGCGGCGACCTCGGCGTCGAGCTTGGGCAGCAGTTCGGGGGTGAACCTGCGGATATCGCGTTCACCGATCGAGGTCGAGACCAGCGGCCGGATCCACCGGAACGCGCCGACCCAGCCGGGGCAGTAGATACGTTTCTTGCGGCGCTCGATGCCCGTGACGAACGCGGCACCACAGTCGCTGACCGTGGTGGTCTTCTTGAGCGGGCCGGGCATCCGGGTCAGCATCTCGCGGAACGTGGCGAGGTCGGCCTTGGCATCCTGCACCAGCGGGGTGTCGATCCAGCTCATGTGCGCCGACCCGACGTCCACGCCCAGATGGGCGACCTCCAGGCGCAGGGTGTTGGCGAAGTACTCCGCACCGGCCTTGGAGGCGTGATAGGCGGCCAGGCCGGGCGCCGAGGTGAAGGCGGCCAGTGAGGACACCACCACCACGTAGCCGCGCCGTTCGATGACCGACGGCAGCGTCGCGCGCACCGTGTTGAAGGCGCCGACGATATTGATGTCCACGACCCGCCGGAACGCCTCGGGATCAACCTGCAGCACCGATCCGAAACTGGCGATACCGGCATTGGCCAGCACCACGTCGATCCCACCGAAACGGGCGACGGCCGCATCGGCTGCACGCTGCATGGCCGGTAGATCGCGCACATCGGCCAGTGCGGTCAGTACGTGCGCGTCACCACCGAGCTCATCGGCCAGTGCGGCAAGCGGTGCCGCGTCGAGGTCGGTCAGGACCAGCTTGGCGCCTTTGCGGCGCAGCCTGCGGGCCACCTCGGCTCCGACACCGCGCGCACCGCCGGTGATGAAGACGACCTTGCCGTTCAGTGAGCTCATGGCGGTCAAACGTACCCGCCGTGTCGTTCGGGATGGCCGAGGTTCAGAGGTCTATGCCGAGCAGGGCGTCGACGGTATCGGCGACCAGCTTTGGAGCTGCGGTGTCCGAACCGCCGTAGGTCAGCGCATCGGTGGTCCAACCATCAAGAGCTGCAAGCACTTTGGGAGTATCCAGATCGTCGGCCAGATACTGCCGCACCCGGCTCAGCACGTCGGTGGCATCCGGCGCGGACGGCAGCGTCGTCGCGGCGCGCCACCGCTGCAGGCGGGCGTTCGCCTCGTCGAGGACCGCCGGGCTCCAGAATCGGTCCGCACGATAGTGGCCGGCGAACAAACCCAGCCGCACCGCGCCAGGATCGACTCCGTCGGCGCGCAACCGGGACACCAGTACCAGATTCCCGCGGCTCTTGCTCATCTTGTGGCCGTCCCAGCCGATCATTCCGGCGTGCACGTAGTGCCGGGCGAAACGACGTTCCCCGGTGACACATTCGGCGTGCGCGGCGGAGAACTCATGGTGCGGGAAGATCAGATCCGATCCGCCGCCCTGCACATCGAGACCGGTGCCGATGCGGTCCAGGGCGATGGCCGCGCACTCCACATGCCATCCCGGTCGGCCATGACCAAACGGTGAGGCCCAGCTGGGCTCACCGGGGCGCTCGGCGCGCCATAGCAGGGCGTCCAGCGGATCCACCTTGCCGGGCCGGTCCGGGTCCCCACCACGCTCGGCGAACAGCGTCGACATGGTTTCGCGGTCATAGCCCGATTCGTAGCCGAACTGCTCGGTGGCGTCGGCCCGGAAGTACACATCGGGATACTGCGCATCGTCGACCACATAGGCGGCCCCGGATGCCAGCATCTTCTCCACGAGCGCGATCACCTCGGCGATGGCATCGGTGGCGGCCACGTAGTCCCGCGGCGGCAGCACCCGCAGCGCCGTCATGTCCTCGCGGAACAACTGCGTCTCCCGATCGCCGAGCGTGCGCCAGTCGATACCGTCGCGGGCGGCCCGCTCGAACAATGGGTCGTCCACGTCGGTGATGTTCTGCACGTAGTGCACGTCGTGGCCGGCATCACGCCACACCCGGTTGATCAGATCGAAGGTCAGGTAGGTGGCCGCATGGCCAAGGTGGGTCGCGTCATACGGGGTGATACCGCATACGTACATCGTGGCGGTCTGACCAGGCGATACCGGGCGCACCTGACGGTCGGCGGTGTCGTAGAGCCGCAGTGGAACACCCGTACCGGGCAACGTGGGAACGGTCGGCGCCGGCCAGGACTGCATGACGTCGACTCTAAGGTGTTCGGTCACCGAGGCCTTCCGATGGTGGGGTCATTCGAATGAACCGACAAGTTCGAAGCCCGATCCATTCCCCGGCGCTGTTCCCGGGCCAGGTCAGAACGCCGCGTGGATGGTCTCGAGCAATGGTCCAGCCAGCTCGGACCGACACATCAGCAGGTCCGGGAGGTAGGGGTCGCGGCGGTTGTAGATCAGCGGCGCTCCGCCGAGTCGCGAGGCGTGCAGGCCCGCGGCCTGTACCACCCCGGCCGGTGCCGCCGAGTCCCACTCCCACTGCCCGCCGGCGTGGATATAGGCGTCCACGTCGCCGCGCACGACGGCCATCGCCTTGGCGCCGGCCGAGCCGATGCGCACCACCTCGATATCGAGGTGCTCACGCAGCCACCACAGCACAGCGGGCGGCCGGTAGCTGCTCGCGGTGATCCTGATGGGTCCCTCGCGACGCGGGGGCGGTGCCTGGACCGTGTCGGTGCGGTACACCTCGCCCACCGCGGGCAGCGCCACCGCCGCATCGGTGATGGCGCCTTCATCACTTCCGTTGCGCTGCCACAGCGCGATGTGTACCGCCCAGTCGGCGTGCCCGGCCATGGAGTACTCCCGCGTGCCGTCCACCGGATCGACGATCCACACCCGGTCGGCGTGCACCCGGGACAGATCGTCGGCCGCCTCCTCGGACAGCACGGCATCCCCTGGCCTCAGCTCGGCCAGGCGCTTGAGGATCAGCACATTGGCGCGGCGGTCACCCGCGTCACCGAGGTCGTAGGAATCGTAGTAACCGACCTCCTCGCGGACGGCCAGCAGCAGCTCGCCCGCCTCGGCTGCCACCATGGCGGCAACCGTGGCGTCGGTCTGCTCAGCGGGATTCACCGACCCAGTATTGCTTGACCGGGAAACGAGCTCGCAGGGCACGTGTCGGGAAACGCCCCGCAGTGCAGCATGATGACTCAATATTGTCTCGACATATGACTCGACCAGTTCCAGGCTGGACACTCCGGATTGAAAGGCCACGGCCCATGACCGCACCCGAAGCGCGTGAACTCGCCGCGTCCTGGCAGCGTCGGTTCGCCTTCTACGACCTCTACGGTCTGCCCAATTCGTCACCGGCGGCCACGGCCGCGTACCGCATCCTGCCGTTCTGGGACAAGGTACGGCTGACGTCCAACGTCTGGGCGTTCCTGTTCGGCTTCGTCTATTTCTACGTCAAGGGGATGTGGCGCAAGGGCACCGCGATCCTGGGCGCCGGCATCGGGCTCGGTCTGGTGCTGTCGATCCTGCAGGCACCCGAGTTCCTCACCCAGGCGGCGACATTCGGGTTCGCCGGTGCGATCATGACGACCGCCAACTACGCCTACTACCTCCACGTTCGGGGCAGCCAGTCGTGGAATCCCTTCGAGGGGTTCGGCCGACGCGTCTAGAACGCCGGCCACGGGATCGGCCGGTGCCGATCCGGCGTCGGCATCACCGGATGTTCCAGTAGCTCAACGACTCTGGCGCGCAGCGCGGCGATCTCCTGCGCGGTGATGTGCTCGCGCAGCTGTTCGGCGAGCTCGCCGTCGAGCGCCGCGCGCAAGGCCGTCACCGCGGCCAGCGTGTCGTCATCGACCGGCTTACCCGCCCAGCCCCACAGCACCGTGCGCAGTTTGTCGTCGGTGTGCAGGCTCACGCCGTGATCAACACCGCGCACGCTGCCGTCCACACCGGCCAGGATGTGACCACCCTTACGGTCGGCGTTGTTGATCAGCACGTCGAACACCGCCATCCGGCGCAACCGGTCGTCATCGGCGTGTACCAGCGTGACCGGGTCACCGGCGTAGTCGTAGGCCTGCAGGATCGAGAGAAATCCGGGCGGCAGGTGACCGGCGGGCAGGAGATCGACGAGGTCAGGACCGGCGGGATCCTCGCTGTCTTGGACCTCCTCGTCCTGGACGTCCTCGGTGAGCGCATCGCCGGGCTGATCGACCCATCGCTGCACCATGCCGGGACCGGCCGGGCCCTCGCGGATGATGGTGTGCGGCACGATATCCCAACCCAGCGCGGCCGACACCAGATAGGCGCCGCGCTCCCGCCCTGCCAGCGTGCCGTCCGGGAAGTCCCACAGCGGAGCCTCCCCGGCGATCGGCTTGTAGACGCAGTGCACCCGCTGCTCCCCCAGCTGCGCCTCGCACAGGAAGGTGGCGTTGCTCGCCGACCGGATGCGGCCGATCACGGTGAGCTCGCCGTCGGTCAGGACCTGCTGCTCAGAACGGGGGTTCATCATCATCCGTGGCCCCGCCGAAGGCGCCGCGCCGGTAACCATTGGTGCGCACGCAGATGTGTCCCTCGGGATCCAGTGGCTCATCGCACAGCGGGCAGGGCGGGCGTCCGGCCGAGATCACCCGGGTGGACCGGGTGGCGAACTCCCGCGCCGATTCCGGACTCAGGAACACCCGAACCGCGTCCGGTCCGTCCTCGGCGTCATCGAGTACCACCGAGGCGTCGAACTCGGTGTCCGA
>JBPPMV010000547.1:0-16855 GCA_051306235.1 Mycobacterium sp.
GTGGGGCGAGGATGTGCTGCGCTTCGGCCACGACGCCGCGATCGCCAAGTTCGCCCCACTGTTCGGTGAGTCCGTCACCGACGAGCAGGCCGCGATCTGGCAGCGGGTGCTCGACGAGATCGAGCGCGTGCGCGGTTTCGACCGGCTGGTGCTGTCCGTACCGATGTGGAATTGGCATGTGCCCCATGCACTCAAGGCCTGGATCGACATCATCGTGCAACCGATCGCCAGCTTCACACTCGACGAGAAGGGTGAGCATATCGGCACCCTCGGCGAGGGGAAGCCCCTACAGCTCATCCTGACCCGCAGCAGCGCCTATGACGGCAGGCATCCCGAGCTGCAAGATTTCCAGCGCCCCTATCTGGAGTACGTGTTCGGCATGCTCGGCTACCGGGTCCAGACGCTGGTCATCGAGCCCACCACCCGGTGGACGCCGGATGAACGTGCGCAGATGCGTTCCGAGGCAATCGAACTCGTCCGCGCCGCAACCCGATGACACACGGCTGAGGTCACTGAGCGCCGGTCGCCGCGTCCTGCAACTCCTCTGGTTCCGGCTCGGGCTCGGGCGCACGGGGTTTACCGGCGACCCGGCCCGACGGCCACCAGTTGTACTTGCCCACCAGCACCGCCAGTGCGGGCACCGTCAGGGTCCGCACCAGCAGGGTGTCGATCAGCAGACCGACGCCGATGATGAAGCCGCCCTGCACCATCGAGCTGATACTGCTGAAGCACATGGCGAGCATGGGGGCGGCGAAGATCATCCCGGCCGAGGTGATGACGCTGCCGGTGGCGCGCACCGTCTTGATCACGCCCGAGTTGATGCCGTGCGGGGATTCGTCGCGTATTCGTGAGATCAGCAACATGTTGTAGTCCGCGCCGACGGCCACCAGCACGATGAACGCCAGTCCCGGGGTGCTCGCCGCGATGGGTTGATCCAGGATCACCTGGAACACCAGCACGCCGATGCCCAGTGCCGATAGACACGAAAGAATCACGGTGGCAACGAGATACAGCGGAGCGACCACGGCGCGCAACAGCAGCACCAGGATCAGGAACACCACCGCGACGGTCATCACCACGATGAACAGCAGATCCTGGTCGTAGTAGTCGCGCAGTTCGCTGTAGTAGGGGGTCATCCCCGACATCGAGATGGAGGCATCGGAGAGCGCGGTGTTGACCTGGGCGCCCTGAGCGGTGGCCAGGATGGTCTTCACCTGATCCATCGCGTCGGTGTCATACGGGTCCAGGGTGGACTCGACGAGGTAGCGCGCCGAATGCCCGTCCTCCGACACGAACACCTCGACGACGTCCTGGAAGTTCTCGTTGTCGAGGATCTCCGGTGAGATGAAGAACCCCGCGGTGCCCGGATCGGTGGCGTTGCGCTTCATCGACAGCAGGAAGGCCGAGGCATCTTCCAGGCCGCTGCCGAGCTCACCGGTCTGCTCGTCGAGGACCTTGACGCCGTCGGCGAGCTGCCTGCTGCCTTCGGCGAGCGCTGCGGCGCCCTGGTCGATCTTGGCGATCTGCTGTTGCAGGCCACCGGATCTGGAGGAGCCCAGCTGGGACAGCACCCGGCCTGCCGCATCCATGGCGGGCTGCACCTTGTCGAGTACCTCGACGACCCGCTGCCACTTGTCCCGGTCGGCCGTGCACGCCGGGTCGATGTCACACGCCGGGTTGTTCCGCAGTGTATTCACGGTGAAACGGGTGAACTCGAGGGACTGCTTGAAGCTCTCGGCGTCCATCACGACCGGGGCGTCGCCGGGCATCTCCGGTAGCAATTGGGCCTGGCTGATCTGTTGGCGCACATCGGCCATCGTCTTCTTCAGCCCGTCGAACACCGATGTCGCCTGGGTCAGCTGGCCGCGCACGGTGGCCAGGCTCTCGGCGAGTTTGTCCGCGCCCCCGGTCAGTTGCGCACGGGCATCGGTGCTTTCGGTGATCTTCGAAGAGGCGTCGGCGAGTTTGTCGCCGATAACACCGGCCTGATAGCTCAGGGTGGCCTGTTCCAACGGTTCCCCGGTGGGCCGGGTGACACCGCGCACCGTCTCGATATCGGGCAGCTGACTGACCCGCTGGGCCATCTGCTCCATATCGGCCAGCGCCTCGGGTGTCCGCAGATCGTGCGGCGATTGCACGAAGATGTACTGCGGGGCGGTGATGCTGGCCGGGAAGTGCTCTTCGATCGCGGCCATACCGACATTGCTCTCCGCGGACGGCGGCAGCGCGGTGCGCGCGTCATAGCTGGTGTCCATCGCCAGTACGCACAGCGCCAGCGGCACCAGGATGAGCAGGCTCCACACCAGATGCGCCGTCGGCTTGCGCACGATGCGGATGGCGGAACGGCGCCAGAACTTCTTGGTGAGCTCGCGTTTCGGCTTCGCCCAACCTCGCCGCCCACACAGCACCAGGAAGGCGGGCAGCAGGGTGACCGAGGCGAAGAACGCCACCGCGATCGAGACGGCGAGCGCGGGCCCCGCGGTGGAGAACACCTTGAGGGTGGTGAAACCCATACCGAGGAAGGTGACCGCGACGGTGGCCGCCGAGGCGGCGATGACCTTGCCGATCGCGGTGATGGCCCGGGCCACCGCATCGTCGGGCGTCATCCCGGCCCGCAGGTATTCGTGGTAGCGACTGATCAGGAAGACGGCGTAATCGACACCGGCGCCGATCATCATCGCCGACATGAACACCAGGGTCTGCTGCGAGATGGCCAGCCCCATCTCGGCGAGGCCGGCCACGATCTGCGCCGCGGCCACCTGCGAGATGGAGATGGTCAGCAGCGGCAGCAGCATCGTGACGAAGCTGCGGTACACCACCAGCAGAATGACCAGCACCACGGCGACGGTGACGGTTTCGATCAGCCGCAGATCGCGCAGCCCGATCTCTTCACGTTCCGCGACGGTCGCGGTGAGGCCGGTCATGTGCAGTGTCAGATCGGACCCGGCGACGGTGTCCTCGACGGTGGTCACGACGCGCTGGTAGGCCTCGGCGGACTCCGGTGACCCCAGCTCCCCCATGATGCCGACCGGGATGAACCAGGCTTTGTCGTCCTTGCTTTGCATCACCTCGCGCAGCGGTGGCTGGGTGATGAAGTCCTGCACCATCACGACATCGCGGACGTTGCCGTGTAACTCGTCGACCAGTCTTCGGTAGACGTCCTCGTCGGCGTCGGTCAGGCCGTTGTCGTTGGTGAGCACCACCAGGGCGATGTTCTGGATCCCCGGTTCGCCGAAGTCGGCGGTCATCTGCTTGGTCGCGACCATCACCGCGGAGTCGCTGGGCAGCATCTCCTGATCGCGGTCGCTGGCCAGTTGGATCAGCGGCGGCAGCGTCGTCGCGAGCACGCTGACGAGCACCAGCCAGCCCGCGATCACCAGCCATGGGCGCCGCACGACGATGCGACCGAGCCGCTCGAAGATGCCGTTGACCGTGAACTTCCGGGTCTCGTCGCCGGCCGGCGGCTCGGACCGGTTACGGGACAAGCGCAGTTTCACGGCGCCTCACGGCCGAGCAGGTGCCGCAGCTGCGGACCGTACCGTTCAAGTGCGTCGGGGCCCAGCATGTCCTGATGGGTGCAGTCCACCCCATGCACGGTAACCGCGCCTGCGACGTGCGGTCGCCACATGCGTTCCAGGTGCGCGACGCGGCCGATCTCGTCCTGTTCGGCCGCGAACACGATCAGCTCGCCCCGGAAGACCCCGGCCTGATGGTCGCGGTAGAAACCGATGTTGGTGTCGACGTTGTGCACCATCTGATCGAGCAGCCCGGTCAGGTCCAGACCGCCTCGGTCGCCGATCAGTTCATCGATCTGGCGGCGGTCCACGGCGGGATTGGCCCCGTCCCGCAGCGCCGGTTCCGCGTCGAGCAGGATCAGCCGCGCCACGTCACCGCCGCGGCGCTGCAACTCGACGGCGACGGCGTGGGCCAGGACACCGCCGTACGACCAGCCGAGCAGCTGGTACGGGCCACCAGGATGGTCGGCCTGGACGCGGTCGGCGTACTGCGCGGCCATCTCGTCCAGCGAGGTCGGCGCCGCCTCGTCCTCGGCAGTCACCTGCTGGATGCCGATGAGCCGGTTGTCCAGCACACCGGTGAGTACCTGGTAGTGCCAGCTGACCCCGCTGACGGCGTGCGGTGCGAACACCGGAGTTCCGGTGCCCGTCTGCAGGATCTGTAGCGCGACGATCTCGGTGCCGGTTCCGCTACCGCTGTCCAGGTGGGCGGCCAGGGCCGCCACCGTCGGCGCCGCGAAGATGGCCGATACCGAAAGGTCGCTGCTTCGTTCGCCGTTCACGCCCGTATCCGCGGCATTGACGGCAGCGACCAGACGCATGGCCGCGATGCTGTCCCCACCCAGATCGAAGAACGATTCGTCGACACCCACCCGGTCGAGTCCGAGGACCAGTCCGAAGATCGCGGCCAGTGACTCCTCGGTGGCGGTGCCGGGCGCCCGGAACTCCGCACCGCGGTACTCCGGGGCGGGCAGGGCCCGGATGTCCAACTTGCCGTTGACATTCATCGGCAACGACGCGACCCCGACGACGGCGGCGGGCACCATGTAGGCGGGCAGCAGATCGGTCAGCGCCGCGCGGGCGGCGACCTGGTCCACCGTTCCGGTGACGTAGCCGACCAACCGCTTGTCGCCGGGCCGGTCCTCGCGGACGATCACCGCCGCCTGCTCGACACCGGCCACGCTCGCCAATGCCGAACGCACATCGCCGAGTTCGATGCGGAACCCGCGGATCTTGACCTGCTCGTCCGCCCGCCCGAGGTACTCCAGCTGACCGTCGCGACCCCAGCGGGCGAGATCGCCGGTTCGGTACATGCGCTGTCCGGGTTCGCCGAAGGGGCATGGCACGAAGCGGGTGCCGGTCAGCGCGGCCCGGCGCGCATAGCCCGCCGCCACACCGGTGCCCGCGATGTAGAGCTCACCCACCACCCCGGTCGGCGCAGGCCGCAGGAACTCGTCGAGGACGAAGGTCGCCGCACCGGGCACCGGCGAGCCGATCGGCATCGGACCACCGACCGCGAGCGGTTCGCTGACCGACGCGTACACCGTGGTCTCGGTCGGCCCGTAGATGTTGACCATCGTGCGACCGTCGGCGCTCCAGCGGTCGACGAGCTCGGCCTGGCACGGCTCGCCGCCCACCAGCAGCGTCATCGACTCCAGTCCCCCGGGATCGAGATGGGCTGCCGCCGAGGGCGTCTGGCCGAGCGCGGTGACCTGCTCGGCGAGCAGCAGGGCGTGGAAGTCCGCCGGTGCGGCGGTGACGGATTCGGGCACCACCACCAGCCGGCCGCCGTGCAGCAGCGCGGCCCACATCTCGCCCACCGAGAAGTCGAACGCGTAGGAGTGGCATTGCGCCCACACCTGTTGCGTGCCAGGGCCGGCGACGGGTGTGGCGAACTGCCCGGTCACATTGCGGTGGCTGACGACGACGCCCTTGGGGACACCGGTGGTGCCCGAGGTGTAGATGACGTAGGCGATATCGTCCGGGGACGGCAGCGGGAGCGCGGTCGTCGGCTGCGAGGCGATCCGGAGATCGGTCAGATCGATCACCTGCCCACCCGGGAGTTCCAGGTCTCCTGCCGCGATGGCGATGACGGGTGCGGTGTCGGCGAGCTGGAAGGCCCGCCGGTCCGCCGGCAGCTCCGGGTCGATCGGCAGGTAGGCCGCCCCCGTCTTGAGCACGGCCAGGATCGCGACGATGGCCTCGGCGCAGCGCGGGAACATCAGTGCGACGAATTCGCCCGGCTTGGATCCATTCTCGGCCAGCAGGTGCGCCAGCCGGTTGGCGGATTCGTCGAGTTCGCGGTAGCTCATCGCTATGCCGCCGAAGGTGACCGCGACGGCATCCGGGGTGCGCGCCACCTGCGCGGCGAACAGCTGCGAGATGGACGTCGGCGCGTCGGCAGGCGCGGTGAGCACGGCGCGGTGCGCGAACTCGTCGATCCGCGCGTGCTCGGCCTGATCGAGCAGGTCGACGGATGCCAGCGGCCGGGTCGGGTCGGTGGTCATCGCGATCAGCAGCCGCTCGAAACGTTCGATGAGCGTGTCGATTTCGGGTCCGTCGAAGGCCACGGTGTCGTACTCGACCCGCAGACCCAGCGCGGCGCCCGGGGACACCTGCATCGTCAGCGGGTAGTGGTTCTGTTCGTGGGACTCGAATTCGGTGACGGCCAACGCGTCGCCGAACCCGGCGGTCGCCGCACCCAGGGGGTAGTTCTCATAGGCGAACATGGTGTCGAAGAGCTGGTCGTGACCGGTGACCCGGTGAATCTCCGCCAGTGCCAGGTGCTCATGATCCAACGTCGCGGTATGGGAGTTCTGCATCTGGTTCAGCAGATCGGCGGCGCTGCTGGTCGCGGTGATGCTCGCGCGCACCGGCACGGTGTTGATCATCAGACCCACCATGGCGTCTGCGCCGGCGATATCGGTCGGTCGGCCCGACACCGGGGTGCCGAAGACGATGTCGTGCTGTCCGGTCAGGCGCATCAGCAGCTGAGCATAGGCGCTCTGCAACACCACGTTGGTGGTGGTCTGATGCGACCGCGCCAGGGCGCCGATGGCCGCGGTGGTCTGCTCGCTGAGTTGGAATGAGCGAACCTCCCTGCGGCCCTGCCGATCTTGCGATCCGAGCAGGGTCGGGGTGTCCAAGCCCGCGAGGACCTCACGCCACGCGGCCCGGGCGGCGTCGAGGTCCCGGCCGGCCAGCCACGTGACGAAAGTCCGGTACGGGGCGGGCGCAGGCAGTCGCTGATCGTGGTAGGACGCGAAGATCTCATGCAGCAGGATCGGCAGCGACCAGCCGTCCATCACGATGTGATGGTTGGTGAGGATCAGCCGATGGCGGTGCGCGGCGGTCCGGACGAGTGCGACCCGCACGGGCGGTTGGTGCGCGAGATCGCAGACGGCCACCCGTTCGGCGGCGCGGAGCTGCTGGATCTGATCGTCAGCCAGCCGGTCGATGAACTGCCAGGCCGGTTCGGCATCTGCGGGGATGATCTGGACGTGTTCGTGGAACCGGGCCACCAGGTGCGGATGCCGACGGATCACCGTCCGCACCGCGGCCTGTAGCCGGTCGACGTCCAGTGGGCCGGTCACCGTCAGATCCAGTTGCACCGCATACAGATCGGCGCCGTCATCGCTGGTGGTGCTGTGGAACAGCAGCCCCTCCTGCAGCGGGGTCAGCGGCAGGATGTCGGCGACCCGCTGCCGCGCCTGCAGTGCGTCGATCTGTGACTGGCTCAGCCGGGCCGGCACGATATCCGAGGGGGTGAGCCCGCCGCCGCCGGCACGCACATGCGCGCAGATGCCCTGCAGTGCCTCGAACCACAGCCGGCTCAGCCGGCCGACCTGCTCGTCATCGAGCACCGACGGCGCCCACGACCAGTTCGCATGCAACTGCGGACCATTCGCGGTGTCCACGGTGGCGGCGTTGAGTTCGACGGTGTGCATGAGCGGCATCGGTACCGCGGTGCTGGTGGACGTCGCATCGGAGGAGCCGTCGGTGGCCAGGCGCCACAGTTCGCCGGGTAGGTCGACGCCACCGCCGAGGCGGCCCAGATAGTTGAAACCGATCGGCGGCTCCGGCCCGTCGAGATCGACGTCATCGTTGAGGTAGCGCAGCAGCCCGTAGGTGAGGCCGTCCGGGTGGGCCCGCAGTTGTTCCTTGGCGTCCTTGAGTGCCGCGCCCAGCGTGGCTTCGCCGGTGCGGACCTGCGACCAGAGCAGGTCGGCGATGGTGAGGGCGACCGGGTATTTGGTGGTGAACCAGCCAACGGTGCGCGACAGGTCGATATCGCCTGCCAGTTCCTCGTGCCGGCCGTGACCCTCGACATCGATGGCGATGGTGGATTGACCGACGAATTCGGCGGCGGCCAGGGCGAATCCGAGGAGCAGGATGTCGTGGATGCCGGTGTGGAAGGCCGCGGGTGCGGCGCCGAGCAGGGTCTGGACGGTCTCGGCATCGTCCAGCGATACCGACAGTCGGCCGGCGGTGGCGTAGGTGTCGGTGGTCGTGGTGGGCAACGCGGCGGGGGTTGCGGCCACTCGGCGCCAGATCTCGGCGTCGACGAGCACCTCCGCGCTCCTGGCATGGTCGGCGAGCACGGTCGACCAGCGGGCGAATGACGTTCCGCCGGCCGGCAGCGTGATCGGCTGCCCGGCATGGTGCTGGCCCCAGGCGATGTTGATGTCCTCCAGCAGGATTCGCCAGGACACTCCGTCGACGGCCAGGTGGTGGATGATCAGCACCAGCTGCCCGGTGCCCGGCGCCCACAGCGCGCGCAGCAGGGCACCGGTGCCCGGGTCGAGCTCGGAGCGGGCGAACAGCACCGCCGCCTCGGACGCGTCGTCGACCACGTGCAGGCAGTCCCCGGCGTCCACCGAGCCCACCTCGGGTACCCGCGCGGTATCGCCGTCGGTGCGCAGGCGCAGCATGGCGTGCCGGTCGAGCAGCGCCTGCAGCAGCACCCGGACATCGTTCTCGGTGGCGCCGGCCGGCGCCTGCAGCACGACGGTCTGGTTGAACTCATCGGTCGGTCCGTCGACGTCGTCGAGCCACCGCATGATCGGGGTCGCCACGACGGGGCCGACACCCTCGTCGATGACGGCGTCGACGGGGCCTTCTTGGCTGGCGATGCCCAACACCCGTGCCAACCGGGCGACCGTCTGCTCGACGAAGATATCGCGCGGCCGGCAGGTCAGGCCGGCTGCCCGCGCCCGGGCCACCGCCTGCATGGACATGATGCTGTCACCGCCCAGTTCGAAGAAGGAGTCGTCGATGCCGACCCGATCGAGCCCGAGGACCTCGGCATAGATACCGGCCAGCAGCTCCTCGACCGCGGTGCCGGGGGCCCGGTACCGGTCGGGCTGGTCATAGGCCGGTGCGGGCAGGGCACGCTTGTCCAGCTTGCCGTTGGGTGTCAGCGGCAGGGTGTCGATGACGACGATCGCGGCAGGCACCATGTAACCGGGCAGCTGCGTGCTCAGCTCCGCTCGCGCCGCCGCCGGATCGGCGCCGCCGGTGACGTAGCCGACCAATCGCTTGTCCCCCGGCCGATCCTCGCGGGCGATGACCACGGCCTGGTCGACCCCGTCGACGGCCGCCAAAGCGGTTTGCACATCGCCGAGTTCGATGCGGAACCCGCGGATCTTGACCTGCTCATCGGCGCGGCCCAGATATTGCAGCTGGCCGTCGGCGCCCCAGCGCACCAGATCCCCGGTGCGATACATCCGGCCACCGGAGCCGGCGAACGGGCACGCGACGAACCGGGTGGCGGTCAGTTCGCCGCGCCGCACGTAACCCGCCGCCACACCGGTCCCGGCGATGTAGAGCTCACCGACCACACCGACCGGGACCGGTTGCAGCGACTCGTCGAGGACGAACGATGCCGCACCCGGTACGGGTGCGCCGATCGGGACCGCGCCGGCGCCGGCGCGCAGCGGGGCGCTGGCGGTGGCATAGATGGTGCCCTCGGTGGGCCCGTAGGCATTGATCATGGTGGTGACGGGGGCCCAGCGGTCCACCAGCTCGGCCGGGCAGGCCTCACCGGCCACCACCAGCGTCCGTACGTCCAGGCCGTCCGGGGACAACATCAGCGCCGCCGAAGGGGTTTGGGTCAGCACCGTGACGTGTTCGGCGACCAGCAGCGCGTGCAGATCCTCCGGCGAACGGGACACCCAGTCGGGGACGATGACCAGTCGCCCACCGCGCAGCAGCGCACCGAAGATCTCCCAGACCGACACGTCGAAGGCCAGCGAATGCCACTGGCTCCAGACCCCGTCGGGCGCCAGGTCGTCACCCGCGGACCCCAGCAGCCCAATGACATTGCGGTGAGTGACGGCAACGCCTTTGGGGACACCGGTGGTGCCCGAGGTGTAGATCAGGTAGGCGATATCGTCGGCCGAGGGTACCGGCAGCGCGGTGGCGGGCTGGGCCCGCAGCGCCGGGTCGTCGAGATCGAGCACGCTGACGGGGTGCCCGTCGACCTGCGCGGCGAGTTCCGGGGTGGACAGGACGATGACGGGGTCGGCGTCGCCGAGCACCAGCCCGATCCGCGCGGGCGGCAACGCCGGATCGATCGGCAGATAGGCCGCGCCGGTCTTGAGCACCGCGAGGATCGCGGTGATCGCCTCGGCGGACCGGTTGAGCAGCAGCGCCACCGTCCGGCCGGGGCGGGCGCCGTCCTCGGAGAGCCGGTGCGCCAACCGGTTCGAGAGTTCGTCGAGCTGCGCGTAGGTCCAGGAGCGGCGCCCATATTCCCCGTCGCTTCGCTCGCCCCGGGCACAGGTCAACGCCACCGCGTCAGGGGTTGCGCTGACTTGATCGGCGAACAACTCCGGAAGCGATACCGGGGCATCCGGCGGCCCGTCGAGCGCGGCGCGGTGACCGAGCTCGTCGAGCCGGTCACGCTCGGGATCGTCGAGCAGGCTCAGCGCCGACAGCGGCCGGTCCGGGTCGGCCGTGGTGGCCGCGAGCACCCGCTCCAACCGGGTGATCAGGGTGTCGATGGTGGCGGCGTCGAACACATCGGTGCGGTATTCCACTTCGCCGCCGATACCGGCGGGCGCGCCCGTCGCGGTCCAGCGCTCCGCCAGCGAGAAGGTCAGGTCCATCCGCGCGGACTGGGTGCTCAACGGAACAGAGGTGACGTCAACGCCTTTCAGACCGGGACCGGCCGCGGCATTGTTGAGCCCGGTGAAGTTCTGCCAGGCGAGCATCACCTGCACCAACGGGTGATGCGCCAGGCTGCGCGCCGGGTTGAGCCGCTCCACCAGGACCTCGAACGGCACGTCCTGGTTCTCGAAGGCCTCCAGGCTGCGGGTGCGGACCTGCGCGAGCAGATCGGCGAAGCTCGGGTCACCGGAGACGTCGGCCCGCAGCACCACGGTGTTGACGAAGAAGCCGACCAGATCGTCGAGTGCCGAATCCCGGCGGCCGGCGATCGGGAATCCCACGGCCACATCGGAACTGGCGGTGATCTTGGACAGCAGCGCCAAGAGCGCCGCCTGCACCACCATGAACGCGGTGGCGTTGTGCTCCCGGGACACCCGGGCGATCTGATCCTGCAGTTCGGCCGGCCAGTCCACGCTCACGGTGTCACCTGCCATATCGGCGATCAGCGGATGCGGACGGTCGGTGGGCAGCTCGAGACGCTCGGGCATCGCCGCCAGCGTCTGCTCCCAGTAGTTCAACTGCGCGGCGATCCGGCTGTTGCCGTCCTGCAGATCGCCGAACTGCGCGCGTTGCCAAAGTGTGTAGTCGACGTACTGCACCGGCAGCGGCTCCCAGTCCGGCGCCGCCCCGACGCACCGGCCGGCGTAGGCCACGCCCAGGTCGGCGACCAGTGGTCGCAGCGACCAGCCGTCGGCGGCGATGTGGTGCAGCACGGTGACCAGCACGTGATCGTCCTCGGCGACCCGGAACAGCTGCACCCGCATCGGGATATCGGTGGTGAGATCGAAGGTGTACTGGGCGGCCGTATCGAGGGCCTCGTGCAGTCGGCTCGGCGACCACCCGCCGGCATCGACGACGCGCCAACCGAAATCGGCTGCTTCGGCGGGCACGATGACCTGTTGCGGAGTGCCGTTGGGTGCGATGAACAGGGTGCGCAGGCTTTCGTGCCGAGTGACGACATCGGTCACGGCGGCCTGCAGGGCCGCGATGTCGAGCGGTCCGCTGCACCGCAACGCGGCGGCCATGTTGTACACCGACGACGGGCCCTGCACCTGGTCGACCAGCCACAGCCGGTTCTGCCCGAAGGACAGCGGGATCTCGGCGGGCCGCTCCCGGGCCACCAGCGGATCCCGGCGCGGAGCACCCGCGCCGACCCGGGTCGCCAACTGCGCGACCGTCGGTGCCTCGAACACCGCGCGCACCGGGAGGTCCACATCCAGTGCGGTGTTGATCTCGGCGATCAGGCGCATGCTGGACAGCGAATCGCCACCGAGATCGAAGAACGAATCGTCGACGCCGACCCGCTCGACACCGAGGACCTGCGCGTAGATGCCGGCCAGGATCTCCTCGGTCAGGGTCTCCGGCGCACGTCCGGCGGTGTAGTCGGGCTCGGGTAGCGCGCGGGTGTCGAGCTTGCCGCTGACGGTGATCGGCAGTGCGTCCAGTCCGATCACTGCTACCGGGACCATATAGGCCGGCAGCCGTTCGGCGAGGGCGGCCCGGGCCTCGATCGGATCCGCCGACCCGGTGAGGTAACCCAGTAGCCGTCGGCGTCCGTGGCTGTCGGCGCGCACGATCACCACGGCCTGTACCACCCCGGGCACCGCGGCCAGCGCGGAACGGACCTCACCGAGTTCGATGCGGTAGCCGCGGATCTTGACCTGATCGTCGGCGCGGCCCAGATACTGCAGCTGTCCGTCCGGTCCCCAGCTGACCAGGTCCCCGGTGCGGTACATCCGCTGTCCGGCCGGCCCGAACGGGCAGGGCAGGAAACGTGTTGCCGTCAAACCGGATCGGCGCCAGTAGCCGATCCCGACACCGTGGCCGGCCACATACAGTTCGCCGACCGCCCCGGGGCGCACGGGCTGCAGCCAGTCGTCGAGCACGTACAGCGCGGCTCCAGGCGGCGGTGAGCCGATGGGTGGGACACCGGTTCCCGCCCGCAGCGGCGCGCTGGCCGCCACCCAGATGGTGGCCTCGGTCGGGCCGTACAGGTTGACCATCGCCCGTGGTTCGTGTGCCGTCCAGCGCTGCACCAACTCCGGCGGGCAGGCCTCGGCGCCGATCATCAGCGATACCGAGTCCAGGCCGTCGGTGGACAGCATCGCTGCGGCAGAGGGTGTCTGGCACAGCACCGTGACCTGCTCACGGACCAGGAGGTCGTGGAACTCGGTGGCGGAGCGGGCGACCTCGTCGGGTACCACCACCAGGCGTCCGCCCTGCAGCAGCGCACCCCAGATCTCCCACACCGAGAAGTCGAAGGCGTACGAGTGGAATTGCGACCACACCTGTCCGGCCATGTCGATGCCGAGCTGCGCTCCGTCGACCAGCTGGGTGAGATTGCGGTGGGCAATGGCAACGCCTTTGGGCCTGCCGGTGGTTCCGGAGGTGTACATGATGTAGGCGATGTCATCGGGGTGCGCACCCGGAACGTCGACCGGGCGGCCGGCGCCGGGGTTGTGCACGTCGATGATCGGGATGTTGTACCCGTCGAACCGGTCGGTGAGATCAACAGTGGTGATCGCGGCGACGGGCCGGGTGTCGCCGAGCATGAACTCGATCCGGGCGGCCGGCATCACCGGGTCCATCGGCAGATACGCGGCACCCGATTTGAGGACGCCGAGTATCGCCACGACGGCCTCGACGGAGCGTGGGATCGACAGTGCGACGGTATGTCCCGGTCCTGCGCCCGCACCGATGAGCAGCTGCGCGAACCGGGTGGCGGCATCATCGAGTTCGGCGTAGGTGAGAGCCCGGTCCGCACAGACCACGGCCACATCCTGTGGCGCGCGCACAACCTGTCTGCCGAACATCTCTGGAATGGAGGCGGGAATGCCGGGCTGCTCGAGTGCGACCTGATTGCCCCAATGGCGCAGGGCCGCCTCCTCATCGGGTTCCAGCGCGCCGAGCGCTGACAGCGGCCGGCCGGGTTCGGTGGTCATGGCGACCAGCACCCGGGTGAACCGTTCGGTCAGCGCGGTGATGCCGGCGGCGTCGAACACTTCGGTGTCGTACTCGATGCGCAGGTTCAGGTCCGGGCCGGGCTGGGCCTGTACGGTCAGCGGGTAGTGGCTGGATTCGCGGGTGCTGATATCGGTGACGGTCAGCTCGTGATCGCCGGACAGTGCGGCGGTGTCCACCGGGTAGTTCTCGTAGGCGAACATGGTGTCGAACAGCCGATCCTGGCCGGTGACCCGGTGAATCTCGTTGAGCGCCATGTGCTGGTGATCGAGGGTGTCGTTGTGGGCGCCGTGCAGCTGGTCGAGCAGGTCGACGGTCGTGGTGGTCGGGCCGATGTCCGCCCGCACCGGCACGGTGTTGATGAACAGCCCGACCATGGACTGGACGCCGGCGACCTCGGCCGGTCTGCCCGATACCGTGGTGCCGAAGGCGATGTCATGGCTACCGGTCAGCCAGGACAGCACCTGTGCGTAGGTGGCCTGCAGGACGGTGTTGACGGTGGTGCGCCGCGCCCGCGCCAATGCGGCTGCGGCGTCCGCGATTCCATCGGGTAGTCGGACGGTGTGCACCGCACGCCGGCCGGCCGGTCCGCCGTCGGGCGGCCCTACGAGGGTGGGTTCCTCGAAGCGGTCGAACCGTGCGCCCCAGGCGGTGCGGGCGGCGTCCTGGTCGCGTTCGGCCAGCCAGCTGACGAAGGTACGGTACGGCGCCGTGGCAGGAAGGCGGTGCCCGTGATAGCCGGCGAAGATCTCCCCCAACAGGATCGGCATCGACCAGCCGTCGAGAACGATGTGGTGGTTGGTCAGCACGAAGCGGTGCCGATCGGCAGCCAGCCGGATCAGCGCGACCCGGAAGACCGGTTCCTCACCGATGTCGCACACCGCGGCGCGCTCGGCCGCGCAGATCCGATCGATGTCCGCATCGGGTCCGGCGCTGAGATCGAGGTGTCGCCACGCGACCGACGGGTGCGCGGGGATGATCTGGACCGGCGCTGCCGCCCCGGCGGGTGTGCGGAAGCGGGCGTCGAGGTGCGGGTGTCGTTTGATCACCGCGCGCACCGCGGCCCGCAGGTGATCCTGGTCGAGCGGACCGGTCAGTTCGATGCTCACCTGGCCCGCGTAGATGTCGTCGCCGCCCGTACCGGCGTGGAAGAGCAGACCCTGCTGTACCGGTGTCAGCGGCAGGATGTCGGCGATCCGATGCCTGCGGTGCAGCTCGTCGATCTGCTGTTGGCTGAGCAGCGCGGGTGCGATATCCGACGGGGTGAGTCCGCCGCCACCGGTTCTCACGTGTGCGCAGATACCCGCCAGTGCCTCGAACCAGAGCCGGCTGAACCGGGCGACCTGGGTCTGGTCGAGCGCTGACGGCGCCCAGGTCCAGCCGGCCTGCAGCTGCGGCCCGTCCGCGGTGTCCACCGTGACGGCGTTGAGTTCAAGGGCGTGCATGAGCGGCATGTCGATGGCCGAGGCTGCGGCCGTGATGGTCCAGTCCTGGCTTGTCCGCCAGAGCTTCTCGGAGAGTTCGGCGGTACCGACCTGACGGCCCAGGTAGTTGAAGCCGATCGTGGGCTCGGGTGTGGCCAGCTGCACTTCGTCGTTGAGGTAGCGCAGCAGCCCGTAGGTCAGACCGTCCGGGAGGGCGCGCAGTTGCTCCTTGGCATCTTTGAGCACCGCACCCAGACTCTGATCTCCCGCCGACACCTGTGCCCAGTCCAGCTCGCCGAGTCCGAAGGCGACCGGGTACTTGGTGGTGAACCAGCCGACCGTGCGGGAGAGATCGATATCGGCGGCCAGTTCTTCATGCCGTCCGTGGCCCTCGACATCGATCGCTACCGCGGACTCCCCCGCGAATTCCGCGGCAGCCAAGGCGAACCCGATCAGCAGGATGTCCTGGATCCCGGTGTGGAATGCGGCGGGCGCACGGCCCAGCAGGATGGCGGTGGTCTCGGTGTCCAGCTGGGTCGACAACCGGCCCGCGGTGGCGAAGGTGTCCACGGCAGGCTGCACCGCAGCCAGCGCAGCGGGCGTCGATAGGGCCCGCTGCCATGCCGCGGCGTGGGCGACGGTTTCCGGGCGGTGGGCGTGTTCGGTGAGCACCGAGGCCCATCGCTGGATCGAGGTGCCGCCTGCCGGCAACTGCACCGGTTCCCCGGCCTGCAGTTGCGCCCAGCCGATGTTGATGTCCTCCAGCAGGATTCGCCAGGATGCCGCGTCGACGGCCAGATGGTGGACGATCACCACCAGCTCTCCGGTGCCGGCCACCCACAGTGCGCGCAGCATGGCGCCGGCGGCGGGGTCCAGGCCCGAACGGGCCGCGGCGAGCGCCTCGTCGGTGAGGGCGCCGACGGTCCGCAGGCAGTCCCTGGCGTGCACCGTTCCGGGTTCGGCCACCTGCAGATGTGTGCTGTCCAGGACGCGCAGCCGCAGCGCGGCGTGCCGATCCAGCAGGGCCTGCAGCACCGCGAGCACATCGGCCTCGATGGCACCGACGGGCGCCTGCACCGACATCGTCTGGTTGAACTCGCCGGTCGGTCCGTCGACCTCGCTGAGCCACCGCATGATCGGCGTGGCCGATACCGGGCCGACACCCTCGTCGAGCACGCGGTCCTCGGGGTCGGCCACGGCGACCACCCGGGCCAGTCGGGCCACCGTCTGTTCGACGAAGATATCCCTTGTCCGGCAGTTCAATCCGGCGGCACGGGCCCGGGTCACCACCTGCATCGAGGAGATGCTGTCGCCGCCGAGGTCGAAGAACGAGTCGTCCACCCCGACCTGGTCGGCACCCAGCACCTCGGCGTAGATGGCCGACAGGATCTCCTCGACCGCGTTGCCCGGCGCCTGGTACTCGCTGCCGGTGTACTCCGGTGCCGGCAGGTTGCGCACGTCGAGCTTGCCGTTGGCGGTCAACGGCAGTTCCGGCAGCGATAGGACCGCGGCCGGGATCATGTACCCCGGCAGGGTGTCGGCCAGGGCGGCACGCATCTGGGCGGGATCCGCTGTGCCGGTGACATACCCGACCAACCGCTTGTCACCCGGCCGATCGGCGCGCGCCACCACCACCGCCTGGTCGACCCCCGGTAGAGCCGCCAACGCCGTCTGCACATCCCCCAACTCGATCCGGTACCCCCGAATCTTCACCTGCTCATCAGCACGACCCAGATAATCCAACTGACCATCAGCACGCCACCGCACCAGATCCCCGGTCCGATA
>JBPPMV010000548.1:0-2155 GCA_051306235.1 Mycobacterium sp.
GACGGCGCTCGCAGCACGCTGTCCATCTGGCCGGCCTCGGCGAGTCGGCCGCCGTACATGACGGCGATGCGATCGCATACCTGCGAGGCGACCCCGATGTCGTGGGTGACCAGGATGAACGAGGTGCCCAGCTGGTCGCACAGGTCGCGGATGAGGCTGAGCACCTGCGCCTGGACGGTGACGTCGAGTGCCGTGGTCGGCTCGTCGGCGATGACGAGGTCGGGTTTGCCGGCCACCGCCATCGCGATCATCACCCGCTGCCGCAGACCGCCCGACAACTCGTGCGGGAATGCCTTCATCCGGCGCGCCGGGTCGGGAATGCCGACCAGATCCAGGAGGCGCAGCGCCTCCTCGGCCGACCCCGCGGCCTCCACAACCTGATGGCCCACCCTCATGGTCGGGTTGAGCGATGTCATCGGGTCCTGGAAGACGGCGCCCAGATGGGCCTTGCGAACCCGCCGCCGCTCCTCGCCGGAGGCGGCGACCATGTCGACACCGCACACCTCGGCGCGGCCGGTGATCCTGGGCGACGGGTCACCGGACAGCAGCCCGAGAAGGGCGTGGCCCATCACACTCTTGCCCGACCCGGATTCCCCCACCACGGCCAGGATCTCACCGTGCCCGATGTCGAGCGAGACACCGCGCAACGCGTTGACCGGAACTCCCCGACGCTCGAATGTGACTGCCAGGTCAACCACCCGGGCCCGTGGGGCGGCCGGTGCATCGGACGCCTCCGTGGCAACACCGTGCGCTGCTGTCATGAAGATACCTCTCCTCTGGATGGCACCGCGATCCAAACCCGACCCACGCCCCTGGAGGTCTCAATCCTGCGGCTAGATGATTGACAGTTGTTGTCCAACAATGGATCTCGGCCATCGAGCCCGCCACGCGCTTCGCACGTGCGATGTTAGGCGCGCCTGATGACCCCGGCGTCGAAGATGTAGGGCAGATAGGAATTGCCGACGAACCCGTCGATCTGCGCCTGAGTGATCGAGGTGTCCATCCGCCGGCACAGCGGCACCCAGAGTGCCTCGTCCTGAATGGTCTCGGTGATCTGCAGGTATACCTCGTTGGTCTCGTCGTCGGTCGGTTTGGTGATCGCCTCGTCCATCAGGCGGTCGACCTCGGGGTTGCCGTACTGAAAGTAGTTGAGCGGCTTGGCTCCGGTGCGCAGGAAGATCCGCATCGCGGTGTCCAGATGCAGTGCGTCGCCGCCGATGCCGGCGACCATGAGGTCGGGCCGTCTTTCGGCCGGCTGGTTCGCCAAGTCGAAGGACTCGGCGCTGGGCATGGCGCGCACGGTGATCTCCAGCCCGGTCGGGGCGAGCTGGGTCTGGACCAGTTCGGCCACCTGCTGGCCGGGCGCACCGTAGGAGGTCACCCAGGCCAGGTCCAGCTTCTTGGACGACATCCTCGGCACGATCGCCTCCAGTGGCCCCGTGTCGACCACCGGGTCGAAAGGCGCCAGCCCCGCCGGGAACATGTTCTCCGGCCAGAAGTTCGCCTGCATCGGGGTCAGGCCCTGGAAGGCGGTCTCGACGATCGCGGCGCGGTCCAGGGCGGTCATCATCGCCTGGCGCACCGCCTTGTCGGCGAACACACCGGCACCGAAATTCATCCAGAGCACGATGACCGTGGAGCCGGGCACCGCGATCGTTTTGAACTTTGCGTTCTGCTTATAGTTGAGGACGTCGGGGATGGCGAAGCCCTTGGCCACCAGATCGAAGGCACCCTGATCCAATTGCAGTTTCTGGGTGGCGATCTCGGGAACGATCTCGATGCGGACGCTCTCGAAGTAGGGTTCTTCACCCCAGTAGCCGTCGAAGCGCTCCAGTGTGTAGTGACTGCCCGGCACGAACTCCTTCATCACATACGGCCCGGTCCCCGCATCATGGGTCTTGAGCCACTCCTGGGCCAGATCCCCACCGACGGCATTGGTTTCGACCGCGGTCGGACTCACCGCGAACATCTGCCACGGGCACGCCGCGTAATGCAGGAACGCATTGTTGGGCTCCTTGAGCGTTACCACCAGCGTCGTCGGATCCGGCGCCGCGGACTTGGCGATACCAGCCACCATGTACGCCGGGCCCTCGTTGACCGCGAGCCGGCGCTCGAAGCTCTTCACCCAGGCAGCCGCATCGGCCGCGGTGCCGTC
>JBPPMV010000549.1:0-16453 GCA_051306235.1 Mycobacterium sp.
GTCTGATCGACGAACTCGCGGAACTGGAAAGGTCTCCGCCACATCTTGACGAAGGTGTCGATGGTCATTTCGACGAACCCACCCACGGCCCGCGCCGGAGCCGCAAGCTGTTCGATCAACCTCGACTCCATTCTCGAACGGTGCTGGAATGACGCACTGGCGAAGAACCCGACAATAGCGGGAATCCGATCGCTCCGGCGGTCTTTCCACCCCTGGTGTGCAGGCTGCGCTTAGTGAGCGGGCTCATAGTAACTAGAACACGTTCACAGTGTCAAAGAACCGCAATATCCGTGGAAACGTTCCGTTTTCGCTGGTCACAGCCAGTGTGATCGGCGTCATTCTAGAACGTGTTCTAGGGGGTCCCAGACCACCGGATATGGCGTTCTCCGAACTCAAGAACCCATCAGTTCGGTGGCGGAGAATCCTATTTCCGGATCCCTTGCAGCAAAGTACTCACCCAGCGTCGTACTCAGCGCCGCCGGATCCCAGGCATCGGCGTCGGCCTCGAATCGCTGCGCGACGGTCGGAGCCGCCACCAGCGTCACCGTCGGGCCGTAGACGATGAACAGCTGACCGTTGACCGCGTGGGCGGCCGGCGAGGACAGATAGGTCACCAGCGTGACGACATGCTCGGGTGACAGTCCGTCGACCTGCCCGTCGGCCAGCTCGGGGGCCGATCCGAACACATCGGCGGTCATGGCGGTGCGGGCTCGCGGCGCAATGGCGTTGGCGCACACCCCATACCGGCTCAGCCCGCGCGCCGCCGACAGGGTCAGCGCGGTGATACCGGCCTTGGCGGCGCCATAGTTGGCCTGCCCCACCGGTCCGGCCAGCCCGGCCTCCGAGGACGTGTTGACGATCCGCCCGTAGACCTGACCGTCGGCCGACTCCTTGGCCTTCGACTTCCAGTACGTCGCGGCATTGCGCGTCAGCAGGAAGTGACCACGCAGATGCACGGCGATGACGGCATCCCAATCGTCATCGGACATGTTGAACAGCATCCGGTCCCGGGTGATACCGGCGTTGTTGACGACGATGCCCAGGCCGCCGAGGCGGTCTGCGGTCTCCACGAGTTCGTCCGCGGTGCTGCGGGCGCTGATATCGCCCGCCACCGCGACACCCTTGGATCCGGCTGCCTCGATCTCGGCCAGGACATCGGATTTGTCCAGGGCTCCGGCCATATCGTTGACCACGACGGTCGCGCCGGCCTGGGCCAGTCCGATCGCCTCGGCCCGGCCGAGGCCTGCGGCGGCGCCGGTGACGACGGCGACCTTTCCGGACAGATCAATCGCGTTTTCGCCAGTCATTTACGAATACCTCTAGTCTTTGCGGATCAGGGCTGCTCGGGGGCATTCGGCAACGGACTGCTCGGCCAGGTCCTCCTGGTCGGCGGGCACCGGGTCGACTTTCACCACCGCGTAGTCCTCGTCATCGAGATCGAACAGGTCGGGGGCGATGCCGAGACATACTGCGTTGCCTTCGCAGCGGTCACGATCGACTTCTACGTGCATGAGAGCCTCCTCGCGCTCCGGGGCAGGGTGGGCTGTCCCTGTGCTGTAGGACAATACCGCCCTGGACCCCAAGACTAGAACGTGTTACAACGAGACAGATGAACGGGTACCACCATGTACCCGTCTGTGCACACGCAACGAACCCCGACAGTGAGGACGTCACCATGCGGATTGGTTATACCGCCGAGCAGGAGGAGTTGCGTCGCGAACTGCGGTCCTACTTCACCAAACTCATGACACCCGAACGCGCGGAGGCCCTGGCGGCCAGCGACGGTGAAATGGGCCGCGGGAACGTCTACCGCGAAACCGTGGCACAGATGGGCAAGGACGGCTGGCTGACCCTGTCCTGGCCCAAGGAATTCGGCGGACAGGACCGCCCGCCGATGGACGGGCTGATCTTCAACGACGAGGCCTCGATCGCCAATGTGCCGGTGCCGTTCCTGACGATCAACAGCGTGGCGCCGACCATCATGCACTTCGGCTCGGAGGAACAGAAGAAGTTCTTCCTGCCCAAGATCGCCGCGGGCGATCTGCACTTCTCCATCGGTTACTCCGAGCCCGGTGCGGGAACCGATCTGGCCTCGCTGCGTACCACCGCGGTACGCGACGGCGATGACTACGTCATCAACGGTCAGAAGATGTGGACCAGCCTCATCGCCTACGCGGACTATGTATGGCTGGCCGCGCGCACCAATCCCGACGCCAAGAAGCACCGCGGCATCTCGATGCTCATCGTGCCGACCACCGCGGAGGGCTTCTCGTGGACCCCGGTGCACACGATGTCCGGTGTGGACACCAGCGCCACCTACTACCAGGACGTCCGGGTCCCGGCGACCGCCCTGGTCGGCGAGGAGAACGCCGGCTGGAAGCTGGTCACCAACCAGCTCAACCACGAGCGTGTCGCGCTGGTGTCGGCGCAGCCGATCTTCTCGGCGCTGGGCGCAGTTCGCGAATGGGCGCAGAACACCAAGGATGCGCACGGTAAGCGCCTGATCGACTCGGAGTGGGTGCAGCTCAACCTCGCCCGCGTGCACGCCAAGGCCGAGGTGCTCAAACTGATCAACTGGGAGCTGGCATCCAGCGATGCCGCCCCGTCCCCGGCGGATGCGTCGGCGGCCAAGGTGTTCGGCACCGAACTGGCCACCGAGGCATACCGGCTGCTCATGGAGGTGCTCGGCACCTCGGCCACCCTGCGCACCGGAAGCCCCGGCGCGCTGCTGCGCGGCCGGGTCGAGCGCATGCACCGCTCCTGCCTCATCCTGACCTTCGGCGGTGGCACCAACGAGATTCAGCGCGACATCATCGGTATGGTCGCGCTCGGCCTACCCCGGGTCAACCGGTAGAGAAAGGCACAGCAGACATGGACTTCACGCCGACAGAGGCCTCCACCGACCTGGGCGGGCTGGTGCGCACCATCACCGAATCCGTGGTCACCCCCGAGCATCAGCGCGTCCTCGACGGCCTGGACGAGCGCTTCGACAAAGCACTCTGGACCAAACTGATCGAGGCCGACATCCTGTCCACCGCGGCCCCGGAATCCCTGGGCGGCGGCGGATTCGGCGTCCTGGAGCAGGCCGCCGTGCTGACCGCGCTGGGCCGCCAGCTTGCCGCAGTGCCCTATCTGGAATCGGCGGTGCTGGCCGCCGGCGCGTGCGCGAAGTTCGGATCCGCTGAGCTGCAGCAGCAGTGGGCGGTCGCCGCCGTCAACGGCACCAAGATCCTGTCCGTCGCACTGGACGGCGAGATGGGCCAGGGGCCGGTACAGGCACAGTCCGACGGCTCCGGCATCCGGCTGACCGGCACCCGCACCCAGGTGGCCTACGGACCGGTCGCCGATGCCTTCCTGGTTCCCGCTGACACCGGCACCGAGACCCGGATCTACCTGGTCGCCGCCGATGATCCCGGGGTGACCCTGACCGCTCTGGAGACCACCGGCCACGGCACCGTCGGCCATCTCGAACTCGACGGCACCGTCATCGACGAGTCGCGCGTGGTGGGTGATCGGGAAGCACTCGATTGGCTGACCGTGCATACCGCCTTGGGCCGCACCGCATTCCAGCTCGGTGTGCTGGAGCGTGCCTTGGAGCTGACCGCGCTCTACGCCCGAGAGCGCGAGCAGTTCGATCGTCCGATCGGCAGCTTCCAGGCGGTGTCCGCCCGGTTGGCCGACGGCTATATCGACGTCAAGGCGCTGCGGTCGACGCTCACCCAGGCGGCCTGGCGGCTGTCCGAGGACCTGCCGTCCGATATCGACGTGGCCAGCGCGGCCTTCTGGGCGGCCGAGGCCGGCCATCGCGTCGCACACACCGCCGTACACGTGCACGGTGGTGTCGGTATCGATATCGACCACCCGGTGCACCGGTACTTCCTATCCGCCAAGCAGACCGAGTTCGCGCTCGGTGGGGCGACCGGTCAGCTGCTACGCATCGGCGCCGAGTTGGCCGGCACGCCAGCCTGAACGTGACCGAACGCGGCGGACCCACCGTCACCGAACTGCTGGCACCACTGGTCGATGTCACCGATCGTGGCGTGTACGAGAACGATTCGTTCACCAGCTGGCAGGACCACATCGCGGCCGGGGCCGGGTTGGCGGCGGCACTCGGTGCCCGGCTGGACCCGTCGCGGCCACCGCATATCGGCGCGCTGCTGGGCAACACCTCGTTCTTCTCCACGTTGCTGGTGGCTGCGGGGTTGCGGGGCCTGGTCCCGGTGGGGCTGAATCCGACCCGCCGGGGCGCGGCGCTGGCCTCCGATATCGCCAGGGCCGATTGCCAGCTGGTGCTCACCGACGATCCGGACATCGTGCCCGACGGGCCCGACGGCGTGGTGTTCATCGACATCCGATCGGCCTCGTGGACAGCCGAACTCGCCGCGCATGCGGGCACCCCGGTGACGTTCGCCGGACTCACCGGCGATGACCTGTTCATGCTGATCTTCACCTCGGGCACCAGCGGTGACCCCAAGGCGGTCCGGGTGACCCATGACAAGGTCGCCTTCCCCGGAAAGATGCTGGCGGATCGCTTCGGTCTGGGACCGCAGGACACCTGCTACCTGTCCATGCCGTTGTTCCACTCCAACGCCATCATGGCCGGCTGGTCGGTGGCGGCGGCCGCCGGTGCCTCGATTGCGCTGCGCCGCAGGTTCTCCGCATCGCAGTTCATTCCCGATGTGCGCCGCTACCGCGCCACGTACGCCAACTATGTCGGCAAGCCGCTGTCCTACATCCTGGCTACGCCCGAGCAACCCGATGACGCCGACAACCCGTTGAAGTTCTTATACGGCAACGAGGGCGCGCCGCGGGATCTGCAACGCTTCGCCGATCGGTTCGGCGTGCGGGTGGTCGACGGATTCGGTTCGACCGAAGGTGGTGTGGCGATCGCCCGCACCCCCGACACCCCGGACGGGTCGTTGGGTCCGCTCACCGACGAGGTGGCCATCCTCGACGTGGAGACCGGGCAGCCTTGTGCGCCCGGCATTGTCGGTGAACTCGTGAATCCGACTGGTGCCGGCTGGTTTCGAGGCTATTACAACTCCCCCGATGCCGAGTCCGACCGGATGGTCGGCGGCATCTACCACACCGGGGATCTCGCCTACCGCGACGAAGCGGGCTACATCTATTTCGCCGGCCGCCTCGGCGACTGGATGCGGGTCGACGGAGAGAATCTCGGTACGGCACCCATCGAGCGAATACTGCTGCGACACAATGCTATCGCCGAGGCGGCGGTGTATCCGATCCCGGACCCCGCCGTCGGCGATCAGGTGATGGCCGCGGTGGTGCTCGCCGATGGCTCGACCTTCGGCGTAGAGGACGTCCGGGCGTTCCTGGACGCGCAGCCCGATCTCGGACCCAAACAGTGGCCGGCCTTCATCCGGGTCGCCACCACCCTGCCGCGCACGGAGACCTTCAAGGTGCTCAAGCGGGAACTGTCCGCGCAGGCCACCGATTGCGCCGATCCGGTGTATCAGATCCCCCGAAAGTGAAGTAGTTCGGGAGAAATTCCACGGTGACCCGGCACCGTCGTCACCTCGGGCGGGATATGGTCCGGGCATGCCGATCACACCGTCCGCTGTGTCACTACGCGGCCGGGTCGCGGTGGTCACCGGGGGTGGTGCCGGTATCGGCCGGGGTATCGCCGCCGGCCTGGCCGCCTTCGGCGCCGCGGTGGCCATCTGGGAACGCGACGAGCAGACCTGCGCGGCAGCGTCGGGCGATATCGGCGGTCTCGGTCTGGTGACCGACGTCCGCGATTCCGCGGCGGTCGACGAGGCCCTGGCCCGCACCGTGGCAGAGCTCGGGCCGGTACACATCCTGGTGAACAATGCCGGCGGCACCTTCGCATCACCACTGCTGGAAACGTCGGAGAACGGCTGGGATGCGTTGTACCGGGCCAATCTGCGGCATGTGCTGCTGTGCACGCAGCGGGTGGCCCGGGTGATGGTCGAGGCCGCCCACGGCGGCAGCATCATCAACGTCACCTCCATCGAGGGTGTCCGGGCCGCTCCCGGGTACGCGGCCTACGCCGCAGCGAAGGCCGGTGTCATCAACTACACCAGTACCGCCGCGCTGGAACTGGCCGAGCACGGTATCCGGGTCAACGGTCTGGCCCCGGACTTCACCCTGACCGAGGGGCTGGCAGCGCACTTTTCACCCCGTCGCTCCGCTCGCCCGACGTCCGAGCCAGAACGCCTCGCGGCGGCAGGACAGATGGTTCCGATGGGCCGGGGCGGCCATGTCGACGAGATGGCGGGGGCTGCGGTGTTCCTGGCATCGGATCTGTCGAGTTACGTGACGGGCCAGACGATTCACGTCGATGGCGGGACCCATGCGGCCGGCGGCTGGTACCGCCATCCCGATACCGGTCGATACACCCTCGGCCCGGGCTGAATATCGTATGAGAATTTGCTGTCGGGGTCGAGGCAGATCCCGGCAGAATTTTTGAGTACTTCTACCTAGCACGTGACAGCGACGCCTGGGCTACGCTTCCGACGGAATGAGAAATGGCAAGTGTTTGCCATGAATAAGACTTCGAGAAGAGGAGTTTTTGATGAAGACATCTGCGATTGCCGGTGTTGCGGCAATGGCCACCGCTTTGGGATTGGTGCTGTCCGGTTGCGGATCGGACACCAAGACCACCGAGGGCTCAGCGAAGACGAGCGAATCCGCAGAGACGTCGACGAGCGAATCTGCCCCAGAGACAACGAAGCCCAAGGTGGCACCACGCGACGAACTGACGGAGGCCACCGGACCGAACGAAACGATCGCCGACTATATCCAGGCCAACGGCATCCAGGAGACGCCGGTCCGCCGCGGCGATCCCGGTTCGCCCACCATCGACCTGCCGTTCCCCGAGGGCTGGGAGGACGCCGGCTCCGACACCCCTGAATGGGCCTATGGCGCAATCGTCTACACCGGGCCGGAAGCCGCCGATTACACCCCGAGCATCGTCGCGATCGTCTCCAGGCTGACCGGCAATGTCGACCCGCAGGCGATCATCGACCTGGCCGGCGGCGAACTGCAGAACCTGCCGGAGTACTCCGGCTGGAATAAAGGTGCCGTCAGCACCCTGGGTGAGTACCCGGCCTTCCAGCTCGGTGGCACGTGGGTTTCGGACGGACTGACCAAGATCGTGGCGCAGAAGACGGTGGTGATCCCGAGCGGCGATGGTCTGTACGTGCTGCAGCTCAACGCCGACGGAACCGAGGATCAGGCCGATATCGTCAGCACCGCCACCGATGTCATCGATTCGGAGACCACCATCACGCCCTAGGCCTTCGGATGCAGGAACGGCCCCACCCACTGGTGTGGACGATGCCGGCGTACCGCAGCTTCGACGCGGGCGCCGGCATCGCTGTACGGGGAAAGGGTGTAGCGGAAGCAGCCTGCCGACAGTCCGGGGGCAGGTGCCGGGACATCCTGCCAGTCGCCTCGTAGCCGCGGGTGGCCGGCGGCATGGGACTGATCGGTCAGATAGATCTCAAGTCCCGACATGGTCCTGGTCTGAACACCGCGGTAGGTGCCCACAAACGATCCGAACCCGACGCCGCCGATCTCATGCCATCCGATGGTGTCGACCGTTGCGCCGTCGAACGGATGGATACCGGCGGCATCGACGGTCAGGCCCATACCGCGCAACGTCTTCGGGACCCGCCAGGCCACCCAGAGGAACGGCACCGCAAGCACCGCCACCCCCAACCAGCGCAGCAAGAGCTCCGCACCCCGATGGGAGCCGAGCAACAGGTAGATCAGCGGAACCACCCAGAACGTCGCGGTCACCACGAGCGCACCTGCGGCCAGCGCCGGGCTCCACCGCACCAGGACGATACGTTCACTCACCCAGGAATTATGTCCTGATCACACATCGCGTCCCGCTGTACACCGTCGGCATGCATTTCATGCAGTGCACGCACAGGCCCTCGGTCGCGGTCTCCTGACGAAAGCGGTTGACCAGTCCGGGATCCCGCAGTAGCGCGCGGGCCATCGCCACGAACTCGAAACCCTCGGTGAGCGCGCCGTGCACGGTGTCGAGGGTGTTGATGCCGCCCAGCAGGATCAGTGGCATCTCGAGCGTGTCGCGGAACTGCCGGGCCTGCGGTAGGAAGAAGGCCTCCTCGAACGGGTACTCCCGGAACAGCCGGCGGCCGATCACCCGCAGTCCGAGTCCGACCGGCGCCGGCTGGGACGCGATGAATTCGTCGAGCGGGACGGGTCCACGGAAGTAGTACATCGGGTTGAGCAGCGAACTACCACCGGTGAGCTGTAGGGCATCCAGATGTCCGTCCGACTGCAGCAGCCGGGCTGTCGGCAGGCTGTCGGCGAGCCAGAATCCACCGCGGACCCCGTCGTCCATGTTGAATTTGGCTGTCACCGCGACGGATCCGCCTACCGCGGTCCGGACGCGTTCGGCCACTCGGCGGGCCAGTTCCGCACGCCGCACCATATCGCCGCCGTAGCGATCGTTGCGGCGATTGAGGTTGGGGCTGAAGAACGAACTGATGAGATAGCCATGGCCCATGTGGATTTCGATGGCATCGAAGCCGGCCTCGACGGCATGGCGCGCGGCGATACCGAATTCGTCCACCACGGTGTCGAGCTGCGCTGCGGTGGCCGCCTTGACCCGTCCCATCGCCGGCGCGCTGAACCGGCTGCTGGGCGCCAGCGAGGGCGCCCGGTTGGACAGCGTGTTGGCGACCAGTCCGGCGTGCCCGATCTGGGCACACGCCAAGGCACCCTCCGCGTGCACCACATCGGTCAGTCGCCGTAGCGCGGGCACCCGGTCGGCGGCGAGCACCACGGTGTCCCGGTGCACGCGGCCGCCGGGCGAGATCGCCAGATAGGCGACGGTCGTCATCGCCGCGCCGCCGCGCGCGACGTCGGCATGGAAGTCGATCAGCGCATCGCTGACCTGGCCGCGGGCCATCACACCCTCGAATGTCGCGGCCTTGATGAACCTGTTTCTAAGCGTCAGCGGCCCCAACGAGGCCGGCGCGAATGCTTTCGATACCATTGGCATCGAAATATACAGGCACGCGCCGGAAGGGCCACATGCAGATCGCGATCACCGGCGGCACCGGCTATCTGGGCGCCCATACCGTCCGCCGATTGCTGGAAGCCGGCCACACGATCCGATTGCTCGTCGCACCCGGCTGCGCCGACGACCCGGCGATCCCCCGCCTGGCCGCACTCGGCGAGGTTGCCATCATCGACGGCGACATCCGGGCGGCGCGCACCGTCGATCGGCTGCTGACCGGATGCGACGCCGTCCTGCATGCCGCCGGCGTGGTCGGCACCGACCGGCGCCGCGAGACACTGATGTGGGAGATCAATGCGCACGCCACCGAGGCGGTGCTGATGCGGGCGGCCGAGGCCGGCCTGGATCCGATCGTCTCGGTGAGCAGCTACAGCGCGCTCTTCCCGCCTCCGGACGGCGTGATCACTGCCGATACCCCGCCCGCACCGGGGCGCAGCCCGTACGCGCAGACCAAGGCCTATGCCGATCAGGCGGCGCGTCGCCTGCAGAAGCAGGGGGCACCGGTTGTCGTGACCTACCCCTCCAGCGTCGTGGGCCCCGCCTTCTGGACCGCGGCCGGAGTGACCGAGCGCGGGTGGGCACCGATAGTGCGGGCCGGTGTGGCGCCGCGCATGCCCGGCGGGATGCAGATGGTCGACGTCCGCGATGTGGCCGATGTCCACACGGCGCTGATGCGGGCCGGGCGCGGACCCCGACGCTATGTGTGCGGCGGCATCATGGTGACATTCGACGCGATGGTCGACGCCCTCGAACAGGGTTCGAGCCGACGTATCCGTCGAATACCACTCTCTCCCAGACTATTTCGGGGAGTCGGCCGGGTGGCGGACATCCTGGGTACGGTACTGCCGCTCGGGGACGGCATCAGTCACGAAGCGGCGGTGCTGCTGACGTCGGCGACCCCGACCGATGATGCACACACCCTCACCGACCTGGGCCTCGAAGGTTGGCGTTCACCGCGGGCAGCGATCCTGGCGTCACTGCGGCGCTGATGCACCGAGGGCGTCGCACAGCATCCGCACCAGCCGGTCCTGCAGTGCCGGCGCGTCATCGTCGACGGCGACCGTGGTGACGAACAGTGCCGCACCCGCGGCCATGGCCAGCGCCGCGCGCGCATCCACCTCGGTCCCATACCCCTGCGCGGCGAACAGTTCGATCGCCGGACCACTGAAACCGTCCCACAGCGTCTTGCGCAGGCCGTCGTTCTCACGCAGTGCCAACAGCAGCCCGGGCACGGCCTCGGTGACATCGGGGCGACCGAACAGCAGATGACTGCCGCGCACCACCCACTCGATCCACCCGGTCAGATCGGTGCCGGCGAACGGGGACATATCGGGCGCCTCCCCGAGGATCGCGTGCAACACCAGTTCGGCCTTGGACGACCAACGCCGGTTGAGGCTGGAACGCCCCACCCCGGCCCGGGTGGCCACCAGCCGGACGCTGAGCTCGTCCCAGCCCACCTCGACCAACAGTTCCCGCGTCACCGCCAGCACGCGCTCGTCGATCGAAGTATCGCGAGGTCGACCGGCCATTCCCCGATTCAACCGCATCGGGGTCACGGGCACCTCCGTGCACGCCGCTCTTGGCCGGACCGGTGGTACCGGGTAGGTTTGCGATAACCGTAGTTACTCACCAGTAGGGAGAGTCGCCATGCCCGCTCCGTCCGCCGCCGACTTTGCTCGCCTGCGCGCGCTGTCCGCCATCGAGAATGTCGACGAACGCCAGCAGCGCCAGATCTACGAGGTGTTTACCGGCAAAGAGTTGACGACCATCCCGGTCGGCACCACCGATGACGTCTCGGTGGCGTTCGCCAAGGCGCGCGCCGCACAGATCGCCTGGGCTGCGCGCCCGGCCCGCGAGCGCGCCGCCATCATGGAGCGCTTTCGCAGCCTGGTCATCAGCAATCGCGATTTCCTGATGGACGTGGCACAGGCCGAGACCGGTAAGGCCCGGGCGGCCGCCCAGGAAGAGATCCTCGACATGATGCTCAACGCGCGCTACTACGCGCGTGAGGCGGGCAAACTGTTGTCTCCCAAGCGGGTTCAGGGCCTGTTGCCCGGACTGGTCAAGACGGTGGTCAACCATCACCCCAAGGGCGTCATCGGTGTCATCGCGCCGTGGAACTACCCGATGGCACTGTCCATCTCGGACTCCATCCCCGCGTTGCTCGCCGGGAACGCCGTGGTCGTCAAGCCCGACAGCCAGACCCCGTACTGCACCCTGGCCAACGCCGAACTGCTCTATGCCGCAGGGGTTCCGCGCGACATCTTCGCCGTGGTGCCCGGCCCGGGCTCGGTGGTCGGCACCGCGATCGTGGCGAACTGCGACTACCTCATGTTCACCGGATCCACCGCCACCGGCCGCGCTCTGGCCACCCAGTGCGGCGACCGCCTGATCGGCTTCTCCGCCGAACTGGGCGGCAAGAATCCGATGATCGTGACCAAGGGCGCCAACCTGGACGTGGCCGCCAAGGCCGCCACCCGGGCCTGCTTCTCCAACGCCGGTCAGCTGTGCATCTCGATCGAACGCATCTACGTCGAGCGGGAGGTCGCCGACGAGTTCACCGCCAAGTTCGGGGACCGGGTGCGCAAGATGGCACTCTCCACCGCCTACGACTTCACAGCGGACATGGGCAGCTTGATGTCCGAGGACCAGGTCAAAACCATCTCGAATCATGTCGACGATGCGAAGGTCAAGGGCGCCAAGGTGATCGCAGGCGGCAACGCCCGCCCCGACATCGGACCGCTGTTCTTCGAACCCACCGTGTTGACCGATGTCACCGATGAGATGGAGTGCGGGCGCAACGAGACCTTCGGACCGCTGGTCGCCATCTACCCGGTGGCCGATGTCGATGAGGCCATCGAACGGTCCAACGACACCGAATACGGACTCAACGCCAGCGTGTGGGCAGGCACCAAGGCCGAGGGTGAAGCCATCGCCGCGCGGTTGCACGCGGGCACGGTCAACGTCGATGAGGGGTACGCCCTGGCGTTCGGCAGCACCGCCGCCCCGATGGGCGGCATGAAAGCCTCCGGTATCGGCCGCAGGCACGGAGCCGACGGCATCCTCAAGTACACCGAATCTCAGACGGTGTCCACCGCGCGGGTGATCAACCTCGATGCCCCACTGGGGATTTCCCAGACACTGTGGCAGAAGGCCCTGACCCCGATGATCCAGTTGGTGCAGAAGCTGCCCGGACGGTGACCGCCGAGCGTCCCATGCCGCCAACCGAAGGTGACGAACGCGCGACGTTGGCGGGCTGGCTGGACTTCTACCGCGCCACGCTCGCCGGTAAGTGCACCGGAGTGTCCGACGAGCAGGCACGCACGGCGTCGGTCAGCCCGTCGACACTGACCCTGCAGGGCCTGCTGCAGCACGAGACCGAGGTGGAGCGGAACTGGTTCACCCGGGTGCTGCTCGGCGAGGATCTGCCACCGCTGTACGGCCCGCGCTCCGCCGAAGGCCATGACGGCGGATTCGAACCGGCCGCTGTACCCTTCGAAACCGTTTTGGACACCTGGGAATACGAGGTCACCCGGTCCCGGGCACACTGCACCGGTCGGGAACTCGACGACACCAGTCCGTTCATGGGTGGTGCCGTCACGCTGCGCTGGATCTACACGCACATGATCAGCGAGTACGCCCGGCACTGCGGGCACGCCGATCTGATCCGAGAGGCCCTGGACGGGGACACCGGCGTCTAGCTTCCGGCGATCCCGTCGAGACGCTTGGTGGCTTCCTCGAACCCGCTGACCAGCTCCCCGATGATGTCGGCGACCGGCCGGATCTCGTTCATCCGGCCCACGATCTGACCGACCGGCATCGCGACGGCGGTCGGATCGGCGGACTCGTTCATCCGCTGGTGCGCCTCGCTGACGAGGATGTTCTGCAGCGGCATCGGCAGTGGGTCGGGCGCGTTGTCGGCGTCCCAGGCGTCGGTCCACCGGCTCTTGAGCAGCCGGGCCGGCTTACCGGTGTAGATCTTGCGGCGCACGGTATCGCTTGAGGTGGCGTCGAGCATGGCCTGCTGGATCGTCGAGACTCCGGAGGCCTGCCGCACCCCGAGGTCGTACTCGGCAGAGGTCAGAAACGCCGAGCCCATCCAGACGCCCTGCGCTCCCAGGGCCAGCGCCGCGGCGACCTGACGTCCGGTGCCGATACCGCCGGCGGCGAGCACCGGGGCCTTACCGTCGACGGCGTCGACGATCTCGGGCCAGAGCACCACCGAGCCGATCTCACCGGTGTGGCCACCGGCCTCATGGCCTTGCGCGACGACGATGTCCACACCGTTCTCGACATGGCGCAGTGCGTGTTTGGCGCTACCGGCGAGCGCTGCCACCGGAACCCCGGCCGCGTGGGCCTGGTCGATGACATCCTTTGGCGGGGACCCGAGCGCGTTGGCGATCAGTTTGATCGGATGCTTGAGGGCCACGTCGACATGGCTGCGCGCCACCGAGTGCAGCCAGCCCAGCACGCCCTCGGACTTCTGTTCGTCCTCGGGCAGCGGCGGCACACCCAGGTCGGCGAGCGTCTTGGCGACGAAATCGCGGTGCGTTTCCGGGATGAGCTTGTTGATGTCGATACTGGTGCCCTCGGTGGGCACCTTGGCCGGCATCACGATATCGACGCCGTAGGGCTTGCCGTCGGTGTTGGCGTCCATCCACTGCAGGACGTTCTCCAGATCGTCGGCGTCGTTGAACCGCACACAGCCCAGCACACCGAGCCCGCCGGCCTTGCTGACGGCGGCGGCCACCTTCTCCGACGGGGTGAAGACGAAGATCGGGTATTCGATCCCAAACCGTTCGCAGAGTTCGGTTCTCATGCTATTCTCCCCCGTCGTTTCGCTCGCCCGGTCATGATGCGGCTCCTGCATGCTTGGCGTGGACATCGTCGGCGGGTCGTTCCTCGGTGGTGTCCTTTGCCCACCGGTAATCCGGCTTGCCCGCGGGCGACCGCTTCACCTCGTCGACCAGCCAAAGACTGCGCGGCACCTTGTATCCCGCGATCTCGCTGCGCACGAACGCATCCAGATCCGCAAGCGTCGGCCGCGTTCCCTCGCGCGCCTGCACGACGGCCGCGACGTGCTGGCCGAAGCGTTCATCGGGCACCCCGACCACCAGGGCGTCGAACACATCGGGATGGCCCTTGAGGGCGGCCTCGACCTCTTCGGGATAGATCTTCTCGCCGCCGCTGTTGATGGACACCGACCCGCGGCCCAGCATGGTCACGCTGCCGTCGGCCTCGACCTCGGCGTAGTCACCCGGAATCGCATAGCGCACACCGTGATACGTCCGGAAGGTCTCCGCGGTCTTCTTCTCGTCCTTGAAGTAACCGACCGGGATGTGGCCGCACTTGGCGATGATGCCGCGCACACCCGAGCCCGGCACGACCTCGTTGCCGTCCTCGTCGAGCACCTTGGTGTTCTTGTCGATGGTCACCCGCGGGCCGCCGGTGTGCGACTGCCCCTTGGCCACGATGCTGGTTCCGCCGAACCCGGTCTCCGAGGAGCCGATCGAGTCGGTGATGACGCGGTTGGGCAGCAGCTCGAGGAACTTCTCCTTGAGGCTGGTGGAGAACAGCGCCGCGGTGCTGGCCAACAGGAACAGCGATGACAGGTCGTAGGTGTTGCCTTCGTCCTGGTGGGCGATCAGCGCGTCCAGCAGCGGGCGCGCCATCGCGTCACCGGTGAAGAACAGCAGATTGACCTTGTGTTCGTGGATGAGGCGCCACACCTGATCGGCATCGAATTCCGGTGTCAGCACCACGGTCTGGCCGGAGAACAGTGCCATCCAGGTGGCCGACTGGGTTGCCCCGTGGATCATCGGCGGGATGGGCAGCCGGATCATCGGCGCGTTTTCCTTGGCCTGCTTGGACAGGTCGTACTCATCGGCGACGGGCAGGCCCGTCGCAAAGTCGGTGCCGCCGAACAGCACCCGGTAGATGTCCTCGTGCCGCCACATCACGCCCTTGGGGAATCCGGTGGTGCCGCCGGTGTAGAGCAGGTAGATATCGTCCTCGCTGCGCGGGCCGAAATCGCGGTCCGGGGAACCCTGCGCCAGTGCCGCCTCGAACTCGATGCCGCCGTAGCGGCCGAAGTCGTCATCGGATCCGTCCTCGACCACCAAGACGGTCGTGACGTTCGGCGTCTCGGGCAGCACATTGGCGACCCGGTCGGCATACCGGCGCTCGTGCACCACGGCGACCATGTCGGAGTTGTCGAAGAGGTACTTGAGCTCACCCTCGACATAGCGGAAGTTGACGTTCACCAGAATGGCGCCGGCCTTCACGATGCCGAGCATCGCGATGACGATCTCGATCCGGTTGCGGCAGTACAGACCGACCTTGTCGTCCTTCTTGACGCCCTGCTGCTGGAGGTAGTGAGCCAGGCGGTTGGCCTTCTCCTCCAGTTGGGCATAGGTCAGTTGTTCGTCACCGGAAATGATGGCGACACGGTCGGGCACGGCGTCGATGGCATGCTCGGCAAGGTCGGCGATGTTCAGGGCCATGTACCTAAACTAGAACCTGTTACATTTTGTGACAAGTCCATGGCAACGACGCAGGAAGGCGGCCCCCCGTGAGCGAGGCAGACAAGACCCCGGATGCCCTCATCGAACAGCGCGGACACACCCTGATCCTGACGCTGAACCGGCCGGAGGCGCGCAACGCGCTTTCCACCGAGATGCTCTCGATAATGGTCGAGGCCTGGGACCGTGTCGACAACGATCCGGAGATCCGCACCTGCATCCTGACCGGGGCCGGGGGTTACTTCTGCGCGGGCATGGACCTCAAGGGCGCCACCAAGAAGCCGCCCGGCGATTCGTTCAAGGACGGCAGCTACGACCCGTCACGGATCGAGGGCCTGCTGAAGGGTCGTCGTCTCACCAAACCGTTGATCGCCGCGGTCGAGGGGCCTGCCATCGCGGGCGGCACCGAGATCCTGCAGGGCACCGATATCCGGGTCGCCGGCGAGAGCGCCAAGTTCGGCATCTCCGAGGCCAAGTGGAGCCTGTACCCGATGGGCGGCTCCGCGGTGCGCCTGGTGCGCCAGATCCCGTACACGATCGCCTGCGACATGCTGCTCACCGGACGGCACATCACCGCTGCCGAGGCCCTGGAGTACGGCCTGATCGGTCACGTGGTGCCCGACGGCACCGCGCTGGAGAAGGCGCTCGAGATCGCCGACATCATCAACAACAACGGCCCGCTGGCGGTGCAGGCCATCCTCAAGACCATCCGCGAGACGGAGGGTATGCACGAGGAAGAGGCCTTCAAACCCGATACCGCCAACGGCATCCCGGTGTTCCTGTCGGCCGATGCCAAGGAGGGCCCGCTCGCGTTCAAGGAGAAGCGGGCGCCCAACTTCCAGATGAAGTAGGCGCGGCGCACCTACCCGGTGCGGCGGCACAGGAGCCGATC
>JBPPMV010000550.1:0-14115 GCA_051306235.1 Mycobacterium sp.
GTGCGCCATGTTGTTGGCGCCGTCACCGAAGTAGGTCATCGTCAGACCGTTCAGCGAGCCCTTGCGCTCGGCGAGGGTCTGCAGATCGGCCAGCACCTGACACGGGTGGAACTCATCGGAGAGCGCGTTGACAATCGGGACGGAGGCGCCACTCCCCATGGCGGTCAACCGTTCCTGTGCGAACGTGCGCCACACGATGGCATCGACGTAGCGGGACAGCACGGCGCCGGTGTCCTCGAGGGTCTCCTCGCGCCCCAGCTGGGTGCTGCGGCCGTCGACGACGACGGCGTGCCCGCCCAGTTGGGCAATCCCCATCTCGAACGAGAACCGGGTGCGGGTGGAGTTCTTCTCGAAGATGACCGCCACACCGCGCGGCCCCTCCAGCGGCCGCCGGCTGAACGGCGCCTTCTTCAGCGCGGCGGCCAGCGCCAGCACCTCGGCCTGCTCATCGGGATTCAGGTCGTCATCGCGTAGGAAGTGCCTTGTCATGCTGCCCCTTTGGTCCCGTTGTCGAGTATCGCCGGTAGCGCCGTGAGGAATTCGTCGATCTGGGTCTCGGTGATGATCAGCGGTGGGGCGAGGCGGACCACATCGGCGGCGGCGGCGTTGACCAGGAAACCGGCGTCCCGCGCCGCCGTCTCGACGCCCTTGGCCTTCTCCTCGGTCAGCACGATGCCCAGCAGCAGACCCTTGCCGCGGACGTGGCTGACCAGCGGGTGATGCAACTCCTCGACACCGTGGCTGATGGTCTTTCCCAGCACGCCGGCCTTCTCGATGAGGCCGTCGGCCGCCAGCGCCTTGAGCACGCCGAGCGCGGCCGCGGTGCACACCGGGTTTCCACCGAATGTGCTGCCGTGCAGGCCCGGGGTGAGCAGGTCGCCGGTCGCGCCGAGCGCCAGGCATGCACCGATGGGCAGACCGCCGCCCAGGCCCTTGGCCAGCGTGACGATATCCGGGGTGATGCCGTCGTGCTGATGGGCATAGAAGGCACCGGTGCGCCCGACGCCCGTCTGGACCTCGTCGAGCACCAGGAGCGCGCCGTGCCTGGTGGTGATCTCGCGCGCGGCGGCCAGATAGCCCGGCGGCGGCACGACGACGCCGCCCTCGCCCATGATCGGCTCCAGGAACACCGCGGCGGTCTCGTCGGTGACCGCCGCCGCCAGTGCTTCAGCATCCCCGTACGGCACGTGGGTGACATTGCCCGGCAACGGTTCGAACGGTGCCCGCTTGGCAGGCTGACCGGTAAGCGCCAGCGCTCCCATCGTCCGGCCGTGGAAAGCACCCTCGGCGGCAACAACATTCGTGCGGCCGGTCAACCGGGTGATCTTGAAGGCGACCTCATTGGCCTCGGTGCCGGAGTTGCAGAAGAACGCCCGCGCCGGGCTCCCCAGATGCCCGACGAGAGCTTCGGCCAGGGCGATACCCGGTTCGGTGGCATACAGATTCGACGTGTGCCCCAGCGTGTTCAGCTGTGCGGTAACCGCATCGATGACGGCCGGATGACGATGCCCCAGCAGATTCACCGCGATACCGCCGAGCAGATCCAGATAGGACTTACCGTCGATGTCGATGACCATCGCGCCGTCGCCGGAGGCCAGCGCCAGCGGCGGGGTGCCGTAGTTGTTCATCATCACCGCTTCCCAGCGGCTGTGGAGGCTCTGCTGATTCCCCATGTCGCTGCGCTCCTGCCCGCCGTTCACGCGCTCACCACCTTGGTTCCGGTTCCTTCATCAGTGAAAAGTTCGACGAGAATGCAGTGTTCGACGCGGCCGTCGATGACATGCGCGCTGGGCACCCCGCCTTCGACCGCCCGCAGGCAGGCCTCGATCTTGGGCACCATGCCGGATTCCAGCGTCGGCAGCAGTTGAGTCAGTGCCGCACTGTCGATCTCAGTGACCAGCGACGTGCGGTCCGGCCAGTCGGTGTACAGACCCTCGACATCGGTGAGCATGAGCAGCTTCTCGGCACCGAGCGCCTCGGCGAGCGCGGCGGCAGCGGTATCGGCGTTGATGTTGTGCACGATGCCGACGACATCGGGCGCGATCGTGGACACCACGGGGATCCGGCCTGCGCCGATGAGATCCAGCAGCGACTCGGCATTCACACTCTCGACGTCACCGACGAGTCCGATATCGGTGGCGACACCGTCGACGGTGACGCTGCGCCGCACCGCGGTGAACAGCTGGGCGTCCTCACCGGTGACGCCGACCGCGTACGGTCCGTGCGCGTTGATGAGCCCGACGAGTTCCCGGCCGACCTGGCCGAACAGCACCATCCGCGCCACATCGAGCACCTCGGGTGTGGTGACCCGGAAGCCACCCTTGAAATCGCCTGCGATACCCAGCTTCTTGAGCATGGCCGAGATCTGCGGTCCACCGCCGTGCACCACGACGGGCCGGATGCCGCAATTGCGCAGGAAGACCATGTCTTCGGCGAAGGCGCGCTTGAGGCTGTCATCGGTCATGGCGTTGCCGCCGTATTTGACCACCACGATCTTGCCGTGCAGTTGTTTGAGCCATGGCAGCGCCTCGGCGAGGACCGAGGCCTTGGTATGCACAGCGCCTGAATGCTCTTCGCGCGAGAGCTCATCGCCGGTCACGAGCTGTACGCCGAGTTCTCTTCGACATACGCGTGCGACAGATCCGTGGTCCGGATGGATGCGGCCGCGTCACCGGCGAAAAGCTCGATCAGCACGTCGATTTCATCGCCGGACAGGTCGACCTCGCGGGCGCCGGGTGCTCCGGTTCCGTCCACGCACACCGGTGAACCGTTGAACGACACGCTGATCCGCTGCGGGTCCAGCGTCACCGGCGCCATGCCGACGGCCGCCAGCACCCGGCCCCAGTTGGGGTCGGAGCCGAACAGCGCGGTCTTGACCAGGCTGTCTCGGGCGACCACGCGGGCGGCGGTCAGTGCCTCGTCCTCGCTGGCCGCGCCCGCCACGGTGATGGCGATCCGTTTGGTGACACCCTCCGCGTCGGCCTGCAGTTGTGCGCACAGGTCATCACACACCGCGAGCACCGCTTCGTCGAGTTCCTGCTGGCTGGGCGTGACCTCGCTGGCACCGGAGGCCAGCAGCAGCACGGTGTCATTGGTCGAGCAGCTGCCGTCGATGTCGAGCCGGTCGAAGGTGCGCCCGGTCGCGCGGCGCAACGCGGTGTCCAGTGCGGCCGAATCGGCCACGGCATCGGTGGTGATGACCACCAGCATGGTGGCCAGCGAGGGCGCCAGCATGCCCGCACCCTTGGCCATACCACCGACCGTCCAGTTGTCGGCATGCAGCGCAACCTGTTTCGGCACGGTGTCGGTGGTCATGATGGCCCGGGCGGCTTCCTCGCCCCCAGTCAGCCCGCCCGCCATCTCGTGCACGATCTCGGTCACACCGGCCAGCACCTTGTCCATCGGAAGCCGGTCACCGATCAGCCCGGTCGAGCAGACCGCGACCTCGATGGCCCCGGTCTCGGTGCCCCAGTCGCTCAGGGCCGTGGCGACCGCTTCCGCGGTGGTGTGGGTGTCCTGGAATCCGGCCGGTCCGGTGCACGCATTGGCCCCACCGGAATTGAGGATGACCGCCCGCAACTGTCCGGTGGTGAGCACCTGCTGTGACCACAGCACCGGCGCCGCCTTGATCTGGTTGCGGGTGAACACCCCGGCGGCGTGGTGGTCGGGGCCCTCGTTGAACACCAGCGCGAGGTCCAGGTTGCCGGATACCTTGATGCCGGCCCGGATTCCGGTCGCCCGGAAACCGGCAGCCGCCGTCACACCTTGCGTCCTCACGAGCTTCGGGGTCGGATGGTTCGCTTCGCAAGCTCCGCTCACGGTGCCACTCCCACGGTCGAAAGTCCTTCTGTCTCGGGCCAGCCCAGGGCCAGGTTCATCGACTGCACGGCGGCACCCCCGGTGCCCTTGGTGAGATTGTCGATCGCGCAGATCGCGACCAGCACGCCGACCTCTTCATCGACGGCGACGGCAAGCTGGGCGGCGTTGCTGCCGATGACCGAGCCGGTCTTGGGCAGTTGACCTTCCGGCAGCAGATGAATGAATGGCTCCGCGCCGTAGGCCTTCTCGTAGGCGGCCCGGATCTCGGCTTCGGACGCGGACGTCGGCGCGGTACAGGTGGCCAGGATGCCGCGGGAGGTGGGGATGAGCACCGGGGTGAACGAGACCGTGACCTTCTTGTCGGTGACCTTCCGCAACCCCTGGGCGATCTCCGGTGTGTGCCGGTGTTTGCCCGCGATGTTGTAGGCGCGGGCCGATCCGATGACCTCGGCGCCCAGCAGATCGACCTTGGCGGACTTGCCGGCACCGGAGGTGCCGCTGACCGCGACGACGGTGACATTCGGTTCCACCAGATCGGCGGCCACGGCGGGCAGCAGGGCCAGCAGAGCGGAGGTCGGGTAGCAGCCGGGCACCGCGATGCGGGTGGCGCCCTTGAGCGCTTCGCGGCCACCGGGCAGCTCGGGCAGTCCGTAGGGCCAGGTGCCCGCGTGCGTGCTGCCGTAGAACTTCTCCCAGTCGGCGGCATCGGTCAGGCGGAAGTCCGCACCGCAGTCGATGATGACGGTGTCCCCGAGTTGGGCGGCAAGTTCCGCGGAATGCCCGTGCGGCAGGCCGAGGAACACCACGTCATGGCCGGCAAGCAGGTCGGCGTCGGTGGGCTCGAGCACCCGGTCGGCCAACGGCAGCAGGTGCGGATGGTGTTCACCGAGTGTGCTGCCGGCACTGGCCGCGGCGGTGAGCGCGCCGATGGTCAGCCGCCCCTCCATATAGGCGGGGTGGCCGAGCAGCAAGCGCAGGATCTCCCCGCCTGCATACCCACTGGCGCCGGCGACGGCTACTGAGGTCATGCACCGATCTTTGCATTGTTATGCATATCAATGCAAACCCATTAGTGCGCGAAATAGAATTCCACGACGCGATTTCGCGTAATCACGTCGTGGAATTCTATTTCGGCGAGCACTCAGGCGCGTTGTACGGCACCGACGCGTGCCGCGGCGGCGGCCACGGCGGCATCCCGCGAGGCGCTGGCCTCGTCTTCGGTGAGGGTGCGGTCGGCGGCCCGAAACCGCAGCGCGAGGGTCAGCGATTTATGGCCCTCGCCGATCTGGGGGCCGGTGTAGACGTCGAACAACCGGACGTCCTCCAGCAGTTCGCCGGCCCCCTCGCGGACAGCGTCGACCACCGCAGCGGCGGCGATGTCCTCGGCGACGATGAGACTGATGTCCTGGAAGACCGCCGGAAACGGTGACACCGCCGGGGCGGGCAGGCGTTCGACGATCGGGATGTCGTCGAGGTTGAGCTCCACCGCGCAGGTACCGGCGGGCAGACCAGTCCGCTCGATGACTGCGGGATGCAACTGTCCGGCGTATCCGACCGAGAGTTCTCCGACGAACACCTCGGCGCACCGCCCCGGATGCCACGGAAGTACCTGGGCAGCGCGCAGGCTCAACTCCACGCCGGCGGCGCGGCCGATCACCTGCACCGCCTCGAACGCGTCGGCGGCCTGCACGGGCCGGCCAGGTCCCCACGGCCCGGCGGATTCGCGCAGGCCGGTGAGCACCACCGCGACATGCTCAGGCTGACTGGGCAGCGAACCGTCCAGACCGGCGATCTCGTCGGCGGTGGGACGGCGATCGGTCGGGATACGTTCCATCGCCCGGGTCGACGGGGTGGCCAGCGCCACATCGGCGATGGCGAACAGGGCGGTGTCCACCGCGCCGCGGGAAACGTTGCGCGACAGCGCCTCCAGCAAGCCGGGAAGCAGCGTGCTGGCAAGGTGCGGCCGGTCGGCCTCCAGGGGGTTGAGCACCGTCACGACAGAGCGACGCGGATCATCGGCGGCCAGACCCCAGGTGTCGAACACCCCGGCAGGCAGGAACGGTGTCGGCAGCACCTCGACATACCCGTTGAGCGCCAACGACTTCCCGAGGGCCCGCCGCCGCTTCTGCACCGGGGTCAGACCGCGGCCGGGTGGCGCCAGCGGCAACACCGACGGTATGGCGTCGAGGCCCTCCAGCCGGAGCACCTCCTCCACCAGGTCGGCGGGCTCCCGGAGATCGGTGCGCCAGCTCGGTGGTACAGCGGTGATCTGGCCTTCGGACTCGGTGACGACGGCACCGATCTGGGTCAGCCGCCGCGCTGCGATTCCGGCCGGATATGTCACGCCCGCAACACGATCGGGCAGATCCGCGGCCATGCTGACCGGAGCCGGGGACCAGTCCTGGCGTGGCGGATCGCCGCACCAATCGGTCAGCGCGGGCTCCACGGTGCCCCCGGCGATGTCGGCGAGCAGGGTCGCGCACCGGTCGATGGCGGCCACCGAGATGGCCGGATCCACGGTGCGCTCGTAGCGCCGCCCGGCCTCGCTGGCCAGTCGCAGCCGGCGCTGGGTGCGCGACACCGTCGCCGGGTCCCATACCGCCGCCTCCAACAGCACGTCGGTGGTCGACGCGCGCACCTCGGTGGTGCCCGCACCCATGACCCCGCCGATCGCCGCCGTCGCAACATCGTCGGCGATCAGCACATCGCCGTCGTTCAGGGTCCGGGTGACATCGTCGAGGGTGGTGACCTTCTCCCCCGCCTCGGCGAACCGGACGTTGAACCCGCCGGTGATCAGGGAACGATCGTGCGCATGCATGGGGTGGCCGAGCTCGAGCATGACGTAGTTGGTGACATCCACCGCCGGTGAGATGGCGCGGATACCGGACAGCAGCAGCCGTTTCTGCAGCCACCACGGAGATACGGCGGTCGGGTCTATACCAGTGACCGGACGCAAGGCGAAGCGCTGCACCCCGGTGCCGGGCTGGATCGTCAGCGGCCAGGCCTCGCCCTCGACGGGTAACGGCGCCACATCGGCCGGGTCGACGAATTCCAGGTCGGTGGCACAGGCGATCTCCCGAGCCAAGCCGCGCATCGACAGGCAGTAACCGCGGTCCGGGGTGATCGCCAGATGGAAGACGACATCGTCGAGACCCACCACATCGATGGCCGAGGCACCCGGTTCGGCGGTGCCCGGTGGCAGCACCATGATCCCGGAATGGTCGCCGCCGAGGTTGAGTTCGGAGGCCGAACAAATCATCCCGTCGGAGGTGCGCCCGTAGGTCTTGCGCTTGGCGATGGTGAAATCACCCGGCAGGACGGTGCCCGGTAACGCGACCACAACAAGATCGCCGACAGCGAAGTTGGTTGCGCCACAGACAATATCGCGGGGCTCGCCGTCGACGTTCTGGGAGCCGACGTCGACCTTGCAGGCCCGGATGGGCTTCTTGAACTCGGTGAGTTCCTCGATCTCGGTGACGCGGCCGACGGTCAGCGGACCGCTGACCGGACCGACCGGGACGATCTCCTCGACCTCGTGGCCGATGCGGATGAAGGTCTGCTCGAGGTCGGAGACCGACATGTCCCAGCCCGGCGTGCCGGCCCGGACGGTGTCGCGCAACCAGCTGTAGGGAACGCGCATCAGGCACCCACTCCGAACGGCAGCGAGAACCGCACATCACCCTCGACCATGTCCCGCATGTCGGGGATGCCGTTGCGGAACTGCAGGGTTCGTTCCAGGCCCATCCCGAAGGCGAAGCCCGAGTATTCGCCTCCGTCGATTCCGCAGGCGCGCAGCACATTCGGATTGACCATGCCGCAGCCACCCCATTCGACCCAGCCAGGGCCGCCCTTCTTGTTCTCGAACCACACGTCGACCTCGGCCGACGGTTCGGTGAACGGAAAGAAGTGCGGACGGAATCGGGTTCGCCCGGCCGGCCCGAATTCGGCGCGGGCCAACGCATCCAATGTGCCGCGCAGGTTGGCCATCGTCAGGCCCTTGTCCACGGCCAGGCCCTCCACCTGGTGGAAGACCGGCGTGTGGGTGGCATCGAGCTCGTCGGTACGGAAGGTCCGGCCCAGCGAGATGATGTACACCGGCAGTTCGCGTTCCAGCAGCGCCCGGATCTGCACGGGCGAGGTGTGCGTGCGCAGCACCTGCCGTGAGCCGTCGGGCGAGATCTGGAAGGTGTCCTGCTCGCTGCGCGCGGGATGATCCGGCGGGAAGTTCAGCGCATCGAAGTTGAACTGTTCGGTCTCCACCTCGGGGCCCTCTGCCAGCTCCCAGCCCATCGCCACGAAGGTGTCCGCGATGCGCTCGGTGAGCAAGGTGATGGGATGGCGGGCGCCGATCGGCTGCCGCGTCGACGGCAGGGTGACGTCGATGCGCTCGGCCACCAGCACCGCGGCATCGCGTTCGATCCGCAACGCGGCCAATCGCTCGTCGTAGGCCTGCTGCGCCTCGGTGCGCGCGACGTTGACGCGCTTGCCGGCGTCCGCGCGCTCGGACTTGGGCAGCGAGCCCAGGGCCTGACGCGCCAACGCGATCGGGGATCGGTCACCGAGGTACTCGGTCTTCGCCCGCGCCAGTGTGTCCAGGTCGGCAGCCGCTTCGAAGGCCTGCCGGGCCGCGCTCACCGCGTTGATCAGGCCTTCTTCTGAGAGCTCCGCCACCCGGCGATCATAGGCGATGCTGCGATGAGAGCGACGTCACGCACCCTCGGCATCCTCGTCGACCCGGTCCGCGCCCGACACCTGCGGAAGCGGCTTCACCCAATACATCAACATGTCCTCGGGGACACCGCTCGGCTTGGCCGCGAACAGCTGTTTGCGCACACGTTTCGCGCTGATCCCGAGGGCGTCGAAATCCTCCTCGGTGATGCCCTCCAGGGTGGCGTGTGAAATGACCAGACCGCCCTTGGTGGCGCGTTCCATCACCCGTGCGGCGATGTTGACGTCGATCCCCAGCCAGTCCGATCCAATGCGCTGTGGGTGCCCGGTGTGAATACCCGCCCGCATCCGCGGTGTGTATCCGTCCACCTCGACGGCACCGACGGCATCGAGCGCGATCAGTACCGCCCGCACGGCGGTCGCCGGGTCGGAGAAGACCACCATGGCGCCGTCGCCCATGCGTTTGACGATGTGGCCGCCCTCGGCGAGCAGCGGCGGCTCCATCACCTGGGCCACCCGGCGCAGCAGCCGCAGGGTGGCGTCGTCACCGGCGCGCAGCGACCATCCGGAGAAACCGACCAGATCGGTGAAGACGAGCGTCATCTCCCGGTTTGCGGGCCGACCCGAGACACGTTCGGAGAGTGCCTGCCAGACCTGCAGGGCGCCGAGGCTGACCTCACGGGACACGGCCTCGCGCTCCAGCAGCCGATCGGCGGCTCGGGCTGCGGCGCGCGGCCCGCCCTCACCGGCCGCCGACAGCGGGTCACCGAACTCCGGGTCCCCCGGCAGCGCCCGTCGCGCCCGCCTGATCATGGCGATGACATTGGCGTTGTGATTGGTGGCCGACAGCCACCCGAGCGGACCCGGGAGTCGATGCGGCACGTCGGGCGGCACGAGCTCTCCGGTCCCGCCGGATCGTTCGTCGAACGATTCGACATCCACAGCGCCACCCTAAGCGGACGTTCTGACACCGGCAACGATGGTCGGTCAGGACGTTGCTCACATCACCGGCCGACCTGAAACGCAGTAGCGCGAGGGGTTGGTGCACCCCCGTCGAGTGTGAGAACCCGCCCAGGCGGGTACCGGCCCGACACGATGGCCTTCCCCAAAGCAGTCAGCAGACTGCCGTGAAGAGCGCCGGCGCCCGGTCGATGAGGCATCGATAAATGATGTCAAAGAGCCGCTCGCCGCGGAAGAGACCTGACTTTTAAGCTAATCCCTTGCAATCGTATGACGTTTGGTGCAAACTATGTGACGCCACACACATACGAATGAGGCGGAGGGCATGGCAACACCAATCGTCGTGATGGGGGTTTCTGGGTCGGGGAAATCGACCGTCGGAGCCGCACTGGCACAGCGGCTGCGGGTTCCCTTCGCGGACGCCGATGACTTTCATCCGCCGGCCAACCTCGAGAAAATGACGGCCGGCCATCCACTCAACGACGACGATCGCCATCCCTGGCTGGAATCCATCGGCGAGTGGTTGGCGCGCCACGGCGACGGCGGAGTGATGAGTTGCTCCGCCCTCAAACGCAAGTACCGAGACCAGTTGCGCCGTCACTGCGCCGAGATCGAGTTCCTCCACCTGGAGGGTTCGGTCGAGACGATCGGCAGACGACAGGCCAGTCGGCCGGGACACTTCATGCCGGCAACGCTGCTGACCTCTCAATTCCAAACACTCGAACCGCTCGAACTCGATGAGCGCGGTATCGCCATCGATGTCGACCAGAGCATCGATTCGATCATCGAACGCTACGTCAGCACGACAGATTCGCACGAAGTCAACGAGGAGGACCGATGATCCGGGGCACTGAAATCACTCGCGGCGGGGGATCTCATGGAGGCAATTGATCCGGCATATGGAACCGCCACACTCCTGCTGATCGCTGCGGGCGCAGTCGCGCTACTGCTGTTCCTGATCATCCAGGTCAAGCTCCATGCCTTCCTCGCGCTCGTGCTGGTGAGCCTGCTGACGGCGCTGGCGGCCGGAATACCGGTTGCCGATGTCCCGAGCGCCCTGTCGTTCGGCTTCTCCAACACACTCGGCTCCGTGGCCCTGCTGGTCGGATTCGGCGTCATGATCGGCCGGCTGCTCGAAATCACGGGCGGCGCACAAGTGCTCGCCGATACCCTCATCGGCCGGTTCGGCGAGAAGCGGGCGCCATTCGCGCTCGGCGTGGCCGCGCTGCTGTTCGGTTTCCCCATCTTCTTCGACGCCGGTTTGGTCGTCTTCCTGCCGATCATCATGACGGTGGCACGGCGCTTCGGCGGCTCGCTGTTGCTGTACGCGTTCCCGGCGGCAGGCGCCTTCGCGGCCATGCACGCGTTGGTGCCGCCGCATCCCGGACCCGTGGCGGCCGCGGAACTTCTCGGCGCGAACATCGGACTGACCTTGATCATCGGCGTTCCGGTCGCGCTGCTGTCCTGGTACGTCGGCGCATACCTGGTTTCCCAAGCCATTGGCAGGCGGGTGTATGTCGACCTTCCCACCACATTGTTCGGCGAGATCAACGGCGGCCGCGATGTCGCCGACGGCGTCGGCGATGACGGCACATCCACGGCAGGCACGGGCAGCACGGCCACCCGGACAGCGCCGGCCTTCAGCACGGTGCTCGGGGTGTTGCTGCTGCCCTTCGTGTTGATCTCGTTCAACACAGTGCTCAGCACCTTGATGACCGCCGGAGTGATCGAGGAGGGTGCCACCTGGGCCGAATACCTCAAACTGGTCGGCACCACCTCGATTGCACTTCTGATCACCGTGATCGTGGCAACCCTGGTGTTGGGGTTGCGCGGCCGGTCGATGGCCGATGTCACCGACATCCTCGACAACGCCCTCGGCCCGATCTGCGCGATCATCCTGATCACCGGTGCCGGCGGGATGTTCGGTGGCGTGCTGCGCTTGAGCGGCATCGGGGATGCACTGAGCGGTTCGCTGTCAAACCTCGGCATCTCACTGATCCTGCAGGCGTTCATCATCGCCACGCTGTTGCGCGTCGCGCAGGGTTCGGCCACCGTCGCGTTGACCACGACGGCCGGTCTACTCAGTGCGTCCGTCGCTGCGGCGGACCTGAGCAGTGTTCAGCTCACGGCGTTGGTGGTGGCGATCGCTGCCGGCGCGACGGTGTTGTCCCACGTGAACGACTCCGGTTTCTGGCTGGTCAGCCGGTTCTTCAACATGGACGTGAAGACGACCCTCAAGACATGGACGGTCATGGAGACGACCCTTGGTCTCAGCGCCTTCGCGATCAGCCTCGGGTTGTGGGCCATCGCCTGAGTTGATCACACTTTCGGCAGCCGTTACCGCAGGTCACGCGCGTGTGGAGGCCTGGTAGCCGACGGGTAACGACGACGCGGCGCACCGCCATGGACTGTAGACAACGTGCGTTGTCAACGCCTACTGTGACGAGACATCCGTAGTTTTCAAGGCTCGACGAGGACGCCATGACTGCTGCACCGAAAGACGCCCCACCCACGATCGGCCAGGCGGCCATTCCGCTCGGCCCCGATTCGCTGACCTGGAAGTATTTCGGTGACCTGCGCACCGGGCTGCTGGGTGTCTGGATCGGCGCGATCCAGAACATGTACCCCGAACTGGGTGCCGGTGTGGAGGACCACTCGATCCTGCTGCGCGAGCCGCTGCAGCGGGTCGCCCGCTCGGTCTACCCGATCATGGGGGTGGTCTACGACGGTGAGCGTGCCGCCCAGACCGGTGCCCAGATCAAGGGCTTCCACCACGACATCAAAGGGGTTGACGGGCAGGGTCGCCGCTATCACGCGCTCAATCCGGAGACCTTCTACTGGGCGCACGCCACGTTCTTCATGCTGATTATCAAGACCGCCGACTATTTCTGCGGTGGGCTGACCGAAGCCGAGAAGCACCAGCTGTTCGACGAACACGTGCAGTGGTACCGGATGTATGGCATGAGCATGCGTCCGGTCCCGGACAGCTGGGAGGACTTCCTGGTCTATTGGGACCTCAAGTGCCGCGACGAGTTGGAGATCAACCGCGCCACCCTGGACATCTTCACCATTCGGATACCGAAGCCGTGGTTCGTGCTGATGCCGACCGGCGTCTGGGATCAGCTGTTCAGGCCGATGGTCGGAGCACAACGCTGGGTCGCCGCCGGAATCTTCGACGCCCCCGTCCGAGAGAAGGCCGGGATGCACTGGACACCCGGCGACGAGATCCTGCTCCGGCTGTTCGGCAAGGCCGTGGAGCTGGCGTTCACCGTGGTGCCCGACGAGATCCGGTTGCATCCACGTGCGGTATCGGCCTACCGCCGGGCGGCCGGGACCATCCCGCAGGACGCCCCGCTGGTCGAGGCACCCGAGTTCATGGCGCCGCCGTCGGACCGCCGCGGGCTTCCCATGCACTATCAGCCCACCGGGCACCGACCGGCCAAGCAGAAGTCGCTGCTGGACCGTGCGGGCTCACTGGTTCACACCACATTCTCGCTGGCCGGCCTGTCCCGGCCGGCAGCCAAACGAGAGGTTGCCTGACACGATGCTGGAATGGTCTGACGTCGATAACGCCGTGCGCGACGCGGTACGCGAGTTCGTGGACAAGGAGATCCGGCCGAATATCGACGCTTTGGAGAGCGGAGAGCTGGAGCCCTACCCCATCGTCCGCAAGCTGTTCAGCGCGTTCGGTATCGATGTGATGGCCCGAGAGGCGTTGGAGCGCAGGCTGTCCCGACTGCGTGACGGTGGTGACGCTGGTGCCGGGAAAACGTCCGGCGGGATGTTCGGCGGCGGGCCCGACCAGGCCGGGATGGGTTTCGTCCTGATCAGCGAGTTGTGCCGGGTGTCCATGGGGCTGGTCACCGGGATGGGTGTCAGCCTGGGGCTGACGATCCCGACCATCCAGAGCCGGGGCACGCTGGCCCAGCAGGAGCGGTGGCTACCCGGGCTCGTCACCTACGAGAAGATCGGCGCGTGGGCCATCACCGAGCCGGATTCGGGTTCGGATGCGTTTGGCGGCATGAAGTCCTATGTGACCCGCGATGGGGACGATTACCTGCTCAACGGGCAGAAGACGTTCATCACCAACGGGCCCGACGCCGACGTCGTGGTCGTGTACGCCAAGCTCGACGAACCGGGTGTCGACAAGCGCGACCGCAAGGTGCTGACCTTCGTGCTCGATCGCGGCATGGAGGGTTTCGTACAGTCGAAGCCGTTCCACAAGATGGGCATTCACAGTTCGCGCACCGGCGAACTGTTCTTCAACAATGTCCGGCTGGGCCGCGACCGTCTGCTCGGAGAGACCGAGGACAACGCGTCGGGTGACGGCCGGGACAGCGCCAGGTCCAGCTTCTCCGCCGAGCGGATCGGGGTGGCCGCCATGTCGTTGGGTGTGATCGAGGAATGCCTGCGGTTATCGGTGGACTACGCCAAGACCCGGGTGCTGTGGGGCAAGGAGATCGGCCAGTTCCAGTTGATCCAGCTCAAGCTGGCCAATATGGAGGTGGCCCGGATGAATGTGCGCAACATGCTGTTCCGGGTCATCGAGTCCTCCCAGACCGGCACACCCATCTCGCTGGCCGAGGCCTCGGCGATGAAGTGGTACTGCTCGCAGGCGGCCACCGACGTGGCCATGGAGGCCGTGCAGTTGTTCGGCGGCAACGGCTA
>JBPPMV010000551.1:0-7167 GCA_051306235.1 Mycobacterium sp.
CCGGCCGAGATCACCCGGGTGGACCGGGTGGCGAACTCCCGCGCCGATTCCGGACTCAGGAACACCCGAACCGCGTCCGGTCCGTCCTCGGCGTCATCGAGTACCACCGAGGCGTCGAACTCGGTGTCCGAGACCGCCAGCAGTTCGACGACGACGGTCTGCGCCTCCGAGTCCCAGCCCAGCCCCATGGTGCCGACCCGGAACTCCGAATCGACCGGCATCACCAGCGGGTGCAGGTCCTCGATCTCACCGGTGTCGGGCGGGATGGGCGTGCCGAACCGTCGGTTGATCTCCACCAGCAGGGCCGAGATGCGCTCCGCAAGCACCTCCACCTGCTGCTTTTCCAGCATCACCGACACCACTCGCTTGTCGTGTACCGCCTGCAGATAGAACGTACGGTTCCCGGGCTGCCCGACAGTCCCGGCCACGAAGCGGTCGGGTGTGCGGAAGACGTGGATTGCGCGGGCCATGGCACCTTTCAAAATACCGGTAGCGGGGCTACCTCAATCGGTGGAGCCGCCGACAACCGCATCCGTTTCGGGCGCGGCGGCGGGCTTGGCAGTCAAAGCCGCGGTCAGTCCGCTGCCGGTGTGGTTGACATGCAGGACAAACGGCCGGGTGTCGGTATAGCGGATGACGCTCATCGAGGACGGGTCGGCGGTGATGCGCTGGAAGGCATCCAGGTGAGTACCCAGCGCGTCGGCCAGCACCGCCTTGATGACATCACCGTGCGTGCAGGCCACCCACAGCACATCGCCGCCGTGTTCGGCGGCCAGTCGGCGGTCGTGTTCGCGCACCGCCGTCACGGCCCTGGCCTGCACCTCGGCCAGCCCCTCGCCGTCGGGAAAGATCGCCGCGCTGGGCTGCTGCTGCACGACCTTCCACAGCGGTTCCTTGACCAGCTCGCCGATCGTACGGCCGGTCCAGGCGCCGTAATCGACCTCGACGATCCGTTCGTCGACGGTCGGCTCCAGGCCCAGGGCGGCCGCCAGTGGTTCGACGGTGCGCTCACAGCGCAGCAGCGGCGAGCGGACGATGGCCTTCACTGGGAGGTCACCGATCCGGGCGACCAGTGCCTGCGCCTGCTCACGGCCCTTGTCGTCGAGGTCGACACCCTCGGACCGGCCGGCCAGGGTGTGCGCGGTATTCGACGTCGAGCGGCCGTGCCGCAGCAGGATGACGGTCATGAGAGCCTCTCAGCGAGCGATGTGTTCACACCCGGGGTCATTGCGCGGCCAGTACTCCGGTGGCCAGCAGCACCAGCACCAGGGTGCCGAGGATCAGCCGGTAGCCGACGAACCAGTACATGCTGTGGCGCACCAGGAATCGCAGGAACCAGGCGACGGCCGCGTAGCCGACCACGAAGGCGATGACCGTGCCGACGATGATCTGCGGAACCGTCGCACTCATGCCCGAGGCGCCGGGTTCGAAGACGTGGCGTAGCTCGTACAGACCGGATCCCAGGACCGCCGGAATGGCCAGCAGGAAACCGAACCGCGCCGCGGCCTCCCGCTTCTGGCCGAGGAACAATCCGGCGCTGATGGTCACGCCGGATCTCGAGACGCCGGGGATCAGTGCGAGTGCCTGGGCCGATCCGATGATGAGACTGTCGCGCCAGGTGAATTGCCGGATATCGCGGGTCTGTTTCCCGAGGTACTCCGCGGCGGCGATGACGAAGGAGAACACGATGAGCGCCGTGGCGATGATCCACAGGTTCCTGATGTCGTCCCGGATGAAGTGCTGCAGGGTGAAACCGAACACGCCGATCGGCACGGTCCCGATGATCACCCACCACCCGAGCCAGTAGTCGGGAGTCCGGCGGGCGGCGTCGGTCAGCCCGCCGAACCAGGCCGTGAGGATCCGGCCGATATCGCCGGCGAAGTAGATGAGGACCGCTATTTCCGTGCCGATCTGCACGACCGCGGTGAAAGAGGCACCCGCGTCGCCGCCGAAGAACGCCTCCGAGACGATCGCGAGGTGCCCGGAGGACGACACCGGTAGGAATTCGGTCAGCCCCTGCACCACGGCAAGTACGACGACCTGCAACCACGACATCTCAGTCACGCGGACGACCGTACCGTGACGTGATGGTCAGCGCGTTGCGCGCACCGGCTCGGCTCCGGCGACGGCATCCCGTACCGCGGCGGCTACGCTGCGCTCATCGGTGACGTCGATATCGGTCAGGCGGCGGGTGGCGAGCGCGACGATGTCCTCGTCCTGCGGAACGGGCCCGCTCAGCCGCGGCCGGTACACCTCGACGACCAGGAACTGCCGGTCCTCGACGTGAAAGGAGAAGCTACGGCCTTCGCCGAGCGTGCCGAAGCCACTCGCATGCACACCTGTCGAGATGTCTTCGATGGCGAACTCGTCTGCCATCAGATCCGTTCCTGGTGCCAGGGTCATCTTTCGCACCCTACCGCTAAATTGACGACGCCGTTCACGTTGAGAATCTTTGCCTAGAATTTGAAATCGACACCATCGTGACAACGAAATCAGGAGTTTCCGGGGCCATTGCATACGAAATCCGCATTCCATACCTGGTCGGCTGCTGCATTGGCCCTGGTGACTCTGGCTGCTTCGGGATGCTCATCAAACCCTGTTGATTCGCCACCACCGACGATTCCCGTCGCGTCACCTGCGGTATCGCCGCCGGTGACCCGCGAACCGGACGGCGTGTCGAAACCGTTGTCGGCGCCCGGGACCGCCGCCACCTTCGATGACCGCACCTCCTCGCTGGTCGTGCTCGGGCCCGCGAACCTGCTCACGGTGGTGCCGGCGACGGGGCCGACGCGTACCCTCGCCCTGCCCGCCGACGGCACCGCGCTCACCGGGGACGGCAGCGGTGAGGTGTGGCTGTCCACCCGGGGCGGCTATGTCCGGGTCAATGTCGCCGCCGCGTCCGCCACCCGGGTGCAGGTCGAGGGGCAATCGGACACCGATTTCACCGCCATCGCGCGGCACGCCGACGGACGCATGGTGTTGGGTGGCGCGGACGGCGCCGTCTACACCCTGAGTTCGGATACCGAGGTCGGCACCACCCTGAAGAAGTTCGCTCGGGTGGATGCGCTTGTGGCAGAAGGTGACTCGATGGTGGTGCTGGACCGAGGCCAGACCTCGGTGACCGAGATCGACGGCGACGGAACAGCCGCCGAACAGGCGCTGCGGGCCGGTGAGGGCGCCACCACGATGGCCGCCGACCCGGCGGGCCGGGTGCTGGTCACCGACACCCGCGGCGGCGCTCTGCTCGTATATGGCACCGAACCGCTGATCCTGCGCCAGCGTTACCCGGTGCACGACGCACCGTATGGCGTGACCGGATCGGCGAATCTGGCCTGGGTGTCACAGACAGCGACGAACACCGTCGTTGGTTACGATCTGGCCACCGGAATACCCGTCGAAAAGGTGCGTTATCGGACCGTGCAGCAACCCAACACCCTGGCTTTCGACGACAGCACGAACACCTTGTTCGTGGTGTCGGGTTCCGGTGCCGGGGTTCAGGTGATCACCGGGGCGGCGCCCCGATGACGAAGGGGGCCAGGCAGCCATGACAACAGTCCAGCGTGGCCGGATGCCGACCGGGTGGGCCGCCGACCTGTCCGACGAGTACGACTGGGTGCCCTTGCGACTGCCACCGGATGTCACCCGGCTGTCGGCGTCGGTGCGGCTGTCGATCGAGGCGCAGTACCGGGGCTGGGAACTGACCCGGGTACGCCTCTACACGGACGGCAGCCGGCGGGTACTGCTGCGTCGCAAGAAGTCCGTGCTCGGCGATCAGCCTGCCCTGTGATCTATCGCCTGCTCCGACAGACCTTCTTCCTGGTCGACCCCGAGCGCATCCATACCTGGGTGTTCACCGTGCTGCGGCTGGCCACCGGGACCGGCATCGTCCGCCGCGTGCTGCGCCGCAGGTTGGCACCGCTGGACCCCCGGCTGGCCAGCACCGTGTGGGGCGTGCGCTTTCCCGGCCCGTTGGGACTGGCCGCCGGTTTCGACAAGGACGGCCACGGCCTGCAGGCCTGGGGCGCGCTCGGGTTCGGCTATGCCGAGGTCGGCACGGTGACCGCGCAGGCACAGCCGGGCAATCCGCAGCCGCGGCTGTTCCGACTGGCCGAGGATCGCGCCCTGCTCAACCGGATGGGCTTCAACAACCACGGCGCCGGCGAACTGGCGCTGAAGTTGACCCGGCACACCCCGGATGTGCCGATCGGGGTCAACATCGGCAAGACGAAGGTGACCCCGGCCGAGCTGGCCGTCGAGGATTACGCCGAAAGTGCCCGTCTCGTAGGTCCGCTGGCCTCGTACTTGGTGGTCAACGTGAGCTCGCCGAACACCCCGGGGTTACGCGATCTGCAGGCGGTGGCAGCACTGCGCCCCATCCTGACCGCGGTCCGGGCCGCGACCTCCACCCCGGTGCTGGTCAAGATCGCGCCCGATCTGTCGGACTCCGATATCGACGAGATCGCGGATCTGGCAGTCGAATTGGATCTGGCAGGCATCGTCGCCACCAACACGACGATCTGCCGGGCGGCTCTGCTGACCCCGCAGGTGGACGAACTGGGGCCCGGCGGCGTGTCGGGCGCGCCTGTGGCGGCACGGTCTCTTGAGGTGCTGCGCAGGCTGTACGGCCGCGTCGGTGACCGGCTGGTGCTGATCAGCGTCGGCGGGATCGAAACCGCCGATGACGCCTGGGAGCGCATCATCTCCGGCGCCACCCTGCTGCAGGGCTACACCGGGTTCATCTACGGCGGCGGCCTGTGGGCCAAGCAGATTCACGACGGGATCGCCCGCCGCCTGCGCGAGGGCGGCTTCGGCTCGCTCTCGGAGGCGGTCGGCGCGGCCACCCGCTACTAGCCCCCGAGTCGCGAGCCGCTAGCCGCGAGCGACCGTGTCTGCACACCGACACGCCGCTGCCGGTGACACTTCGGGGTCGCTCGCGACCGAGGTAGCGGTTACTTCTGCTCGTAGGTGGCGTGGATGACCGCGCGGGCGATCGCCTTGCCGAACAGGTTGAAGCCGAGGTAGGCCGGCGTGGCGCCGTCGGGCAGTTCCAGGCTCTCGACGGGCAGCGCGTGCACCGCGATGTAGTACCGGTGCGGACCGTGCCCGGCCGGCGGTGCGGCACCGATGAAGCGCTGCTGGCTCGCGTCGTTGGCCAGCGTGACCGCGTCACCGGGCAAGGGGTCGCCATTGCCGGCGTCGGCGGGCAGGGATGTCACGTCGGCAGGCAGATCGGCGAGCGCCCAGTGCCAGAAGCCGGATGCGGTCGGTGCGTCCGGGTCGTAAACCGTCACCGCGAAGCTGCGGGTCTCCTCGGGGAAGCCCGACCAGCTCAGCTGCGGCGAGATGTCCTTACCGCCGGCACCCATGATGCCGCTGACCTGATCGTTGCCGAGCGGCTGCCCGTCGGTCACGGTCTCCGAGGTCAGTGTGAACGTCGGCAGTTGCGGCAGGTTGTCATACGGTGAATTGCTCATCGCGCCCTTTCAGCAGTTGGTGAGGAAGTGTTCGAGGACCTTTGCCCCGAACTCTAATGCGTCCACGGGTACCCGTTCGTCGACGCCATGGAACAACGAAGCGAAGTCCAGATCGGGCGGCAACCGCAGCGGCGCAAAGCCGAAGCAGCGAATTCCCAACCGCTGGAACGATTTCGCGTCCGTGCCGCCGGACATCATGTACGGGACGGTCCGCGCCTCGGGATCCAGTGCGAGCAGCGAGGCGTTCATCTGGTCCACCAGATCGCCGTCGAACGAGGTCTCGTACGACGGCAGGTCGCGTTCCCAGCTGCGCACCACGTTGGGGCCGATTAACTCATCGACCTCGCGCTCGAAGGCCGCCCTGCGGCCCGGCAACACCCGGCAGTCCAGCACCGCCTCTGCGGTCGCCGGGATGACATTGGCCTTGTAGCCGGCCTTGAGCATGGTCGGGTTGGCGGTGTCACGCAGGGTCGCGCCGATGATGCGGGCGATACCGCCGAGCTTGGCGATGGTGCCGTCCAGATCCGGCGAGCTCAGGTCGAATTCGTACCCGGTCTCCTCGGAGATCGCCGCAAGGAACTGTTCGACGGGGTCGGTGAGGATCAGCGGGAACTGATGTCTGCCCAGCCGCGCGACCGCCTCGGCCACCTCGGTGACGGCGTTGTCGTCGTGCACCATCGACCCGTGGCCGGCGCGCCCGCGGGCAGTGAGCCGCATCCAGGCCAGCCCCTTCTCCGCGGTCTCGATCAGGTAGAGCCTGCGCTCGCCGCCGTCGCGGCGCGGCACGGTCAACGAGAAGCCGCCGACCTCGCCGATGGCCTCGGTGACGCCCTCGAACAGATCCGGACGGTGGTCGACGAGCCATTGCGCGCCGTAGGTGCCGCCGTGCTCCTCATCGGAGACGAAGGCGAACACCAGGTCGCGCGGCGGCACGATGCCGTGACGTTTGAAGTGCCTGGCGACGGCGATCATCATGCCGACCATGTCCTTCATGTCGACGGCGCCGCGTCCCCACACGTAGCCGTCTTTCACCGCACCCGAGAACGGGTGCACGCTCCAGTCGGCGGGCTCGGCGGGCACGACGTCGAGATGGCCGTGGATCAGTAGCGCACCTCGCTGCGGGTCGGACCCGGCCAGCCGCACGATCAGATTGCCCCGGCCGGGTGCGCCGGCTTCGACGTACTCGCATGCGTAGCCGACCTCACGCAGCCGGTCACCCACCCACTGCGCGCAATCCGCCTCGCCCATGGTGGTCGCCGGATCGCCGGTGTTGGAGGTGTCGAACCTGATGAGCGTGCTGACGAGGTCGACGACCTCATCGGCGCTCGTCTGGGTGCTGGTCGGGGGGCTTGTCGGCGGCACGCTCACAGTCACATTCGTACCACCGCCGACCTGGCCCCGGGTGCGGCGGCGCACCACTGCGACGGTCTGGTTTGGGTCCGGCCGCCCCTATCCGTTAGCCTTAGTCGCTCCGTGCCGATGGCCAGGAGCAATGTCCGAGTGGCGGAATGGCAGACGCGCTAGCTTGAGGTGCTAGTGCCCTATTAACGGGCGTGGGGGTTCAAGTCCCCCCTCGGACACAAAAATCCTCATACGTGCTTCGCCAGGTACGGCGCAGTACGACCGGTGCCGGCAGCCGCGACCTGTCGCGGTGTGCCGGTGGCCACCACGGTGCCGCCGTCATCGCCACCGC
>JBPPMV010000552.1:0-6783 GCA_051306235.1 Mycobacterium sp.
GACCGCCTGCACGTGCTCATCATCGGCGGCGGCTTCGGTGGCCTGTTCTGCGCCCGCCGGCTCGGCCGCGCCGATGTGGATGTCACCCTGCTCGATCGGGCTGCCGGACATCTGTTCCAGCCGCTGCTCTATCAATGCGCCACCGGAACGCTCAGCATCGGACACATCAGTCGATCCCTACGCGAGGAGCTTGCGAAGCACCGCAATGTGACCACCCTGCTGGGCGAGGCGGTCCGGCTCGATCCCGACACCCGCACCCTCACCGCGATGCGTCCGGACGAGACCACCTTCACCCTCAACTACGACGTCCTGGTGGTCGCGGCGGGTATGCAGCAGTCCTATTTCGGGAACGAACATTTCGCCGAGTGGGCACCCGGTATGAAGACCCTCGACGACGCACTGTGCATCCGGCAGCGGCTGTTCACCGCCTTCGAGATCGCCGAGACGCTGTCACCGGGACCCGAACGGGACAGCTGGCTGACCTTCGCCGTCGCCGGTGGCGGGCCCACCGGGGTGGAGATCGCCGGTCAGATCCGGGAGCTCGCAACCCGCACCCTGGCGCACGAATTTCACAGCATCACACCAGAAGACGCCAGAGTGCTGTTGTTCGACGGTGGCGACCGGGTGCTCAAGAGCTTCGCCCCGGGTCTGGCCGACAAGGCCGCAGGCACCCTGCAGGCCCTCGGTGTCGAACTGCATATGGGCGTGCACGTCACCGATGTCGGCCGCGACGGTGTCACGGTGACTCCCAAGGCGGGCGGCGCCGCCGAGCAGTACGCCGCGCGAACGGTGCTGTGGACAGCCGGCGTCGAGGCGGTGCCGTTCGCGCGCCATATCGCCGGCGTGCTCGGAGCCGACGCCGACCGCGCGGGCCGCATAGCCGTCGGTCCCGATCTGTCGGTGCCCGGCCACCCCGAAGTGTTCGTGATCGGCGATCTCGCAGGCCGCGACGGGCTGCCCGGGGTTGCCGAGAACGCCATGCAGGGTGGGCTGCATGCGGCCGCGAGTATCCGCAGAGATCTGGAAGGCAAGCCGCGCAAGAAGTTCCGGTACCGCGATCTGGGTTCGGCGGCTTACATCAGCCGGGGCAACGCCGTGCTGCAGGTCGGTCCGGTCCGGTTATCCGGGTTTCTCGGCTGGGTGGCGTGGGGCTTCATCCACATCGCGTTCCTCACCGGGATGAGTAACCGCGTCAGCACAGTGCTCACCTGGATGGCGGCCATCGGCCGGGCCGACCGTTATCACCGGGCCTTCATGCTCGGCGGCGGGACGGCGGGGGAGAAGCACTACACGTGGTCGGAATGCGACGAGTTGACCGAGCCGCCCAAGTAACTCGGCCGGATCGCCGTCGTCATCATCAGCCGGTGTCATTCCCCGTCGCTTCGCTCGCCCCCGGTATCCAGGATCACCCAGCCGTGCGGCGGCACCACGAGTTCCTGGACGCGCTCGGTCGGCGGGGCGCCGGAGCCGGCGATGACCTGCCCTGGTTCGGGGAGTTGCGCGGTCAGCGGCTCGTCGTCGAGGTTGAGGGCCACGACCAGGGCGTGATCCCCGGCGCTGGCGCGATACACGTAACCGGTATTGGTCAGCTGCACCGCTTCCGTCCGCGCGGTGTGCAGCCAGGGGTTCCTGCGCCGCAGCCCGATCAGATATCGATGCAGCGCAAGTGTGTCGTGCGGGGCCGTCGGCGGCTGCCCGAATTCGGGCCGCACCGCGTCATCGCCACCGGCACGTTCCTCCTTGACGCCGCGCGCGGCCCATTCGTCACCGGCGTAGATGCTGGGCGTTCCACCGGTGGTGAGCAGCAGCACCAGGGCGTGCTCGAGGTGGCGGATGTCGGTCAGCTGGCTGGCGATCCTGCTGACATCGTGATTGCCGATGAAGGTGAGCGGGACGAACGTGTCCAGAAATTCGTTGTGCCGCTGCAGTGCCCAGTCGAGTTCGTGGAAGTTGCCGTCGTTGAGGCTGCTCCAGATCGCCTTCCAGAGCTCGTACTGGGTGATCGAGTCCAGCCCGCCCGCATGCAGCTGTGCCGGGTAGTCACCGTGGATGACCTCGCCGACGAACCAGGCCTCGGGATGGCGCCGCCGCACCTCGGGCAGCACCGCGGTCCAGAACGCCGGCGCGACGGCATAGGCCGCGTCCAGACGCCAGCCGTCGGCACCGCGGCCGAGCCAGTGATCCATGACCTCGATGGTGTAATCGATGACCTCGGGGTTGGTGTGGTCGAGGGCGATCAGTTCGCCGTGCCCCTCGAAGGTGCCGAAACCGTTGCGGGTCTTGCGGAACCACGCGTCGGACCCGTTCTCGAGGGCTGCACGGTAGCGGGGGAAGTCGGTGCCGACGTGGTTGAAGACGCCGTCGAGCAATACCCGCAGCCCGCGACTGCGGCACTCGGCGATCAACTGGTCGAAGTCGCCGTCATCGCCGAGGCGGGGATCGATGCGGAGGTGGTCGGTGGTGTCGTAGCCGTGGGTCCGGGAGGCGAAGACCGGGCCCAGCGCGAGACCTGAGGCGCCCAGTTCGACTGCGTGATCGAGCCACTCGATTACCCGCAGCAGACGGTGCTCATCCGCGGTCGGCGGCCGCTCTGCCGGGAACGCGCCGACGAAGCCGAGCGGATAGATCTGCCACCAGATGGCGTGTTGCACCCAGGCCGGATCGGTCACGGCCGGAACTGCGCTTCGTAGAGTGCCCGCATCTCGTCCTCCAACTCCGGCGCCGGCCCGTCGGTGACGATGCCCGGTGCGATGACGTGCACCGGCAGCGCCGCCACCGGTGCGGCGGGGGTGCCCCATTCGGTGCACCACCTGCTCAGCTGCTCGGTGGATGCGGCATAGACGATGCGGCCCAGCCCGACCCATGCGTGCGCGGCCGAGCACATCGGGCAGTGCTCACCGGAGGTGTACACGGTGCAGGTCGCGCGCCGCTGGGGGGTCAGGTGTTCGGCGGCCCACCGGGCGATGGCGAACTCCGGATGCTGGGTGGCGTCGCCGTCCTTGACGCGGTTGTGGTCGGCGAACAGTGTGCCGCCCGACTCGTCGACGAGGACAGATCCGAAAGGTTCGTCGCCGCCGTCGAGGGCGGTGCGGGCCAGGTCGACGCAGCGACGTAGATGCAGGAGGTCTTCGTCGCTGATCGCCACACCGGCAGTTTACGCGGGCATACAGCTCAGGCCCGGCGGCTCGGCCGTCGTGGCCGGCCCCGATCCCCAGCACCAGGCCGCGTAGGCCGCCGCAACGGCGATCGCCTCCACGTCACCGTCGCTGCCACCCGCCGAGCGCACCGGGTGCTCGACGGCGCCGCGGATCATCCGGACAAGGGCGAATAGGGGTTCTTCTACATGGCGTTCGCACGTCATCGGGCGTCCTCTCCACAGCGGAAGGCAGCACCCACCGGCTGAAGTGCACGCCCCCCGTTAATCACTTGCTACCGCAAGACTAGGTGTTGGTGGACTCGTTTGGTGGGATGACACGTTGAGAGGCAACCAAATTCATTCAATCGCAACATTGGGATGGCTCGTTCGTGACATCCAACCGGCAGGCGCAGGACGCCAGCACCGGAACATCGGCCTGCGCACGCGCCTCGTCGAGCTCCGCGGCGATGGCGTCGGCCTCCTCGTCGCGGCCGAGTCGGCGCAGGCATTCGTGGTATCCGTGCAGGCTCCAGACGTTTCCGGGGTGCTGGCAGGACCGGCGCAGGGTGTTGTCCAGGCCCAGGTCAGCGGCGTATATGCCGGCGGCCTCCTCGATGCGGCCCTGTTCGAGCAGTAACGCCCCGTAGGCGTGGCGGGTCGGCTGCATCCAGCCCCACGGCTCGTCGTAGGGCAGGGTGTCATCGAGGTTGATCGCGTGCCGCAGGTGATCGAACGCTTCGTCGAATCGTCCTTCCCGGTAAGCGATTTCACCGTCGAGCATGGCCACCGCGACGGCCAGGATGTCCAGGCTGGTGTTGTTGAACAGGTAGCGAGATTCGGGGATGCGCGCGTACGTTGCAGCCAGGGCTTCCCGTTCCGCGTGCGCCTGAGGTAACTGGCCCGTCGCGGCATAGGCGACACCGCGTCCGTAATGCACCGTCGCCGTGGTTGTGCAATAGAGTTCGGGATCCTCGGGGACGGGCAGCGCGATCAAGTCATCCCACCGGCCGAACCGGACCAGCACGTGCACCCGCAGCGGCACGAAGGCCTCCAGCCAGTCCGCCATCGGCGGGGATTCGATGGCCAGCAGTTCGGGGGTCAATTGTTCGGCCAACTCGGCGGCGGCTTCCTCGGCGATCCGGTATCGGCCTTCGAACATCGCCGAATACACCACGAAATGCAGATCGTGGGCACGGTAGAGCGAGTAGAAGTTCAGCGGTCCGGCTTGGGCGACGAACTTGCGGTCCGCGCGCACCGCGGCGTGATTGGCGACCACCGATGCTCCGTAATCACCGCAGAGCACATCGATGTGGCTGGGCATGTGTTGCAGATGCCCGGCGTCGGGTACCAGGTCGCGCAGCAGGTCGGCCGCCGGCAGCGCCTCCTCGGGGCGTGCCGACATCTCCATGGCGTGGATATATAGGTGCAGGATCCCGGGATGGGCCTGTCCGGCGGGCGCCGCGAGCGCGGTGTCGAGAATCGCCTTGGCCTCGACCACCCGCGATCCGGGTGCCGGCTCACCGGTTGTGCTGTCCCACAACGCCCATGCGGTGACATTGAGCAGTGCGTCGGCCGCCAGTGCCTGCACGTCCACATCGTCGGGGTAGGTCTGCACCACGGCCGACATGGCCTCGGCGTAGGCCAGGTGGCCCTGGGTCAGCGACGCCGTGTCCAGCGGGTCGTCGGTGGGGAAGCGCATCGCCAGCGCGTCGATCAGCGCTCGTTCGATCGTGTCGGCCCGGCCGTCGGCTGCGGCAGCCAGTTCGGTCCGGGCCCTGGCCAGGGCATCGCCGAGCTCGACCGGGTCGAACGCCTCCCAGGCCTTGTTGTAGTTGGGTCCGACCGCGTAGGCGATACCCCATCTGGCGACAGCCAGGTCGGGGTCGTGTTCGAGTGCGCGCTCGAAACAGCGCACTGCTTCTTCGTGATTGAAGGCGTAGACCCACACCAGACCGCGGTCGAACCACACCTGCGCCTGCGGGGCCGCGGTCTCGATCGGCCGGTGATAGGACCCCAGGTCGTAGTACGGCTCGCTCATGCCGTGAACGATAGTTCTCCTCAGGAACGCGTGGCGACGCGTTGCCACAACTGCCGCGCCGCGGGTAATCGCAAGCTGGTGGCCAGCACCGCCAGCGCGCAGCCGGTTGCAGCCCAGATCGTCAGTGTCCCAAGCGGTGTCAGTGCACCGTGACCGCCGAAGTATTCGATGCTGCGCAGCAGTGAGACCCCGGACCCCTGCGGAACGATGTGATTGAACGTCGTGTAGAAGCCCGACAGCAGCGGCCTGCCGATCGGCCCGGCGGCAGCGGCGTTTCCGACGATCACCAGGAATGCGGTGACCGCCATCGCGGCGACCGTTCCGAACGCGGCGGCCACTCCGGTGACTGCGCCGCCAACGGCCATCGCGTAGAGCCACAGTGCGCCGAACACCTGCCAGGGGTGACCGGTCAGTGCGCCGAGTGCGGCGTCCACGTAGACGGTGACGACGCCGGCCAACAGCGCCGAATAGGCCGACAGAGTGACGGTGCGCAATCCGAGCGTCCACGGTCGCCGGACCGGGCCGACCAGACGGCCGAATGCTGCTGCGCCGACGGAGGCGCCGATGGACACGAAGATCACGGCGTAGAACTCGACCGTGCCGGAGGGATCGCCCGCCGACGTCGGGGCGATATCGGTGACCGCCGGTGCCAGGCCGGCCTGCGCTGCCGCCGCCCGCCCGACATTCTCGGCGGCGGTGGCCACGCTGCGACCGCCTCCGCCGGCGACGTAGATGTCGAGACGGCCCGACGGGTCCACTGTGAAGGCCGCGTCGGCCTGTCGCTCGAGGACCTGGGCGCGGGCCGCACCATCGTCACCGACGGCGGTGACATTTAGTTCGGTGCGGGCTTCGAGGGCGTCGAGCATCTGCTGGGGTGCGGAGACCGCGACGTCGAGGTGGTGCAGGGTCGGTTTGGCGAAGGCGCCGGCATAGCTCGCGATCATGGCGAGGACCAGCAGGGTGAAGGTGACCATGGCCAGCACCACATGGCGCACCTGGGTGCCGGTGATGCCGTGGCCGGTGACGGTGGGTTCGGGTGTGGCCAGCTGACCGTTGTGCTTACCCATGTCATGCCCTCCCGGCAGTGTTGGGCAGTGTGAGGAGTGCGTTGACGGTGTCGAACGCCGCGGCGACCCGGTCGCGGAGATCGCGGGCGCCGGCAGCGTCGACGGGTTCTTCCATCCATGACCGCAGCACCTCCATGAACCCGCCCACCAGGACCCGGGTCACCGCCTCGACGGTGAGTCCGGCGATCGGGGTGACTACGGCCATACCCTGGGCCGCGATCTCGGCGCAGGCCGGCGCGAGTTCGGCGCGGAAGGCGTTGACCACGCGTTGGGTCACCGAGCTGGGCACCACATTGCGGTACATCGCCCGGTGCTCTCCGGCGAAGTCGAAGAGCCGCATGATGCGCACCCTGGGATGTCCGCCGATATCCGCGACGGCCTGTTCGAAGGCCACCGAGAAGGCCGCGGCGACCGCCTCATCGCGATCTCGGAAATGTTGGTAGCAGACCTGGCGGCTGACGCCCGCGCGGCCCACGATGACGGCCACGGTGAGTTCGTCCACCGGATTCTCGTGGGCGAGCGCGAATGCCGCCTCGTGCAGG
>JBPPMV010000553.1:0-5786 GCA_051306235.1 Mycobacterium sp.
GGGTGAGTTCGACGCTCACCCGGTCGGGACCGAACCGGTCCACCAGATCGGCCAGCGCCCGCTCGGCGGCATCCGGACCACCGCTGGTGAATGCCTGTTGGACATGACCTTTACGACATCCGGTGAGGATGTGCCAATGTCCGCCGGCGGCCTCGGTCAGTGCGTCGAAGTCATAACGCGGCTTGCCCTTCTCACCGCCTGCCAGATGCGCCGCCGAGATCTGGCGGGACAGGCGTCGATACCCCTCGGGCCCGCGGGCCAGCACCAGCAGATGCGGGCCGGGCGGGTCCGGTAGTTCGGTGCGGGGTACGTTGCCCAACGACAGTTCGGCGCCGAACACGGTGGACATGCCCAGCTCGCGGGCCGCCTCGGCGAAACGCACCACACCGTAGAGACCGTCATGATCGGTCAGCGCGATGGCCCGCAGGTCCAGCCGCGCCGCCTCCTCCACCAACTCTTCCGGAGTGCTGGCACCGTCGAGGAAGCTGTAGGCCGAATGCGTGTGTAGCTCGGCATACGGGACAGCCGACCGGCCACGATCCTGGCCGGTCGGTTCGTAGGCGCCGCGCTTGCGGGACCAGGCCGGACTGTCCCCGCCGTCACCGGGCGGCGCCAGCGGCAGGCCGGATCGACGAGGCTTGCCGCGGCCGACATGGCGCGGTTTGCCGTTGAGCACCCGCTCCATCTCCGGCCAGTTCGACGGTCCGTCATTCCAGCCCATCGACCTACATTATCGAACACATGTTCGACATGTCCAGTATGGGATCAGCAGCCGTGCCCGCATCGCCGGATTGAGGCCCATTGGCCCTAGAGCACACCGTTGAACCGGCCGCACACTTGCAGTTGCCCGCGTATTCGCAGGGCATTCAGCAGTGGAAATCTGCTTGCGGAGGGATAGCGACCATGACCGACACACCGGAGATCAGGAATGAGTCGACCGCCGCGGGGCCTGCGATGGCCACGACGCCTCGACGCGACCACGCCGAGCATCGGCCCAATCGGCTCTACCAGACGTTGGCGTGGGTCGGCATCGTCAGCGGCGTCTTGTTTGTTGTCACAGTGATTTTCGTCGCCGGATTCTTCGCCGGTAGCGGATCCGGTGGCTACCACGGTGGGACCCGCGGCTACCACAGTGGCCAGATGGGACCGAACGGACCGAGGGAGGGATGCCCGATGATGGGGCCCGGCGGCATGATGGGGCCAGGCGGCATGATGGGCCCCGGGAACATGCCACCGGGACGGCCGGTGCCGACCATGATGCCCACGCTTCCACAGCGCCCGTCATAAGAGTGCGGAGGACCCGAGGTCCGTCGGGGCTGCGGACGGTCGACGTCAGACGAATGTAATCCGGAAAGTTCGTCCGGTTACTTGTCGGACCCCTCTTCTAGAATCGTGGTATGCCGCCTCCCACAGAGCCTTTCGGTGCTGATGTGGTCGAGTCGCGGCTGGATGTGTTGTTCGAGGAGATCGGGGAGTTGACCGGGCAGCGCAATGCCATCGACGGCCGGCTGGTGGAGATCATCGCCGAGATCGATGGCAGAGGCACGGATGACGGCAACTCGCTGTGGGGTGCGACCGGATGCCGGTCGATCGAAGCGCTGGTGGCCTGGAAGACCGGTGTCAGCTCCCGCAGAGCGGACACGATGGTCGCGGTGGCGCACCGTATCGACGAACTTCCCCGCTGCACGGCCGGGTTACGCGAGGGCCGGGTGTCACTCGATCAGATCGGGGTCATCGCCGAGAACGCCGGCGAGGGCTGCGATGAGCACTACGCCAACCTGGTACAGGTCGCCACGGTCAGCCAATTACGCACCGCGGTCAAGCAAGAACCTCGTCCCGAACCCGAGTCCAAGCCCGAACCGAAACGCTCCATCACCAAATACGAAGACGACGACTACACCACCTGGAAGATCCGGTTGCCCCGGGTGGAGGCCGCGAAGTTCGAGGCCGGCCTGGAATCGCACCGGGATGCATTGGTCGCCGGCTGGAAACGCGACCACGACGCGCAGGATTCGATCGATCCCGAGGACGGCCAGGCCCGCGAGTACGGGGCCCAGACCACGGTGTCCGAGCAGGCGCCCCCGTTCCCCGACGGGGTGGATGCATTCATGGCCCTGATCGAGGCCGGTTGGGACACCGAGGTGGCGGCCCGCCCGCACGGCCAGCACACCACCGTGGTGGTGCATGTCGATGTCGAGAAACCGGTCGCGTCGCTGCATCTGGGGCCGGCGTTGACCGATGCGGACCGGCAGTTCCTGCTGTGTGATGCCACCTGTGAGGTGTGGTTCGAAAAACACGGCCGGCCGATCGGTGTGGGTCGCTCCACCCGGACCATCAACCGCCGGCTTCGCCGCGCTCTGGAGCATCGCGACCAGACCTGTGTAGTGCCCGGGTGCGGGGCCACCCGCGGTTTGCATGCCCATCACATCGTCCATTGGGAGAACGGCGGGGCCACTGAGTTGTCCAACCTGGTGCTGCTGTGCCCGTTCCACCACCGGATGCATCACCGCGGCGGCATCACCATCACCGGTCCCGCCGAAAATTTGAAAGTAACGGACAGCGAGGGCGAACCACTGACCGGCGCATCGCTGGCCCGACCACCAACCAAACCCCCACCCGATGTACCACCGTGCACAGGTCCGCTCGGGGAACGCGCCCAATGGTGGTGGTACACACCCTTCGAACCACCACCGGCCTCGAACAACTAGTTCAGTCCGCGCTAGTCCTTGAGCGCCGGAATCTCGCGCCGCAGAGTGTCACCGGTGAAGAATTCGGGTCGGCGTGCCCGCATCACGAGCATCAGCACGGCGCCGAGTGCCAGGATGCCGAATCCGATGAAGAATACCAGCCCGATGCCGCCGATCTCGGCGCCGCTGCCGTTCTCCGGGTTCATGCTCTCCCGGATCGAGATGGCGAACACGGTAGCCAACATCAAACCGCCCAGGAGCGGGAACAGGAACTTGAACACGATGTTGTGGACATTGGTGAACAGTTCTTTGCGGAAGAACCAGACGCAGGCGAACGCAGTGATCCCGTAGTACCAACAGATCATGATGCCAAGGGCCGCAATGGTATCCCAGAGCGCATTCTCGGACAGCAGCGTGACCACGGTGTAGAACGCGCCGGTGACCACACCGGCGACCACGGTCGAATACGCCGGCGTCAGGTAGCGCGGACTCACCTCGGCGAAGCGGGCGGGGAACGCCTTGTAGGCGCCCATCGCGAGCATGGCCCGGGCCGCGGGCAGGAAGGTGGTCTGCAGGCTGGCCACCGATGAGGCGAACACCGCCAGGTACAACAGCGGTCCGAACCAGTGGCCCAGCACCGGGTCGGCCAGCGCCCCGAAGACGTTCTCGGAGTTCTCCGGATTGCCCAGGCCGAGGCCTTCCTCACCGACACCGGCGTACATCATCACCGCGACGGCGATCAACAGGTAGGTGATCAGAATCGATGACACACAGAGCAACCCGGCCCGGCCGGGCACCTTGGTGGGGTCCTTGGACTCCTCACCGAGGGTCAGGCAGGTGTCCCACCCCCAGAACGCGAAGATGGAACCGGTGAGTCCGATGGCGAACACGGCCATCGTCAGCCCGGTGAACGGATTGAACCAGTCCAGGTCGAAACTGAGGCCGGCGGGAGCATCCCCGCGACTCACATGAACGAACGCGGTGACCGCGAACGCCACCAGCACCACCAGCTGGAAGATCACCAGCACGTACTGCACGCGCTCGCTGGTCGTGATGCCACGGCTGGCGATCAGCGTGGCCAGCGCGATGAACACCAGTGTGGTGATGATGTTGACGGGTTTGTTGCCCGCCAGATCGGCGATCCCGGGTTGGTTGAACACGCGGGCGATGAGCAGATAGAAGAACTCGACCGCGATGGCGGCCAGGTTGGACAACACGATGATGGAGGCGACCACCATGCCCCAGCCACACATCCAGCCCACATACGGCCCGAAAGCCTTGGTGGACCAGGTGAATGACGCGCCACAGTCCGGGGTGCGGGAGTTGAGTTCGCGGTAGGCGTAGGCGGTGAGAAACATCGGGATGAATCCCGCGATGAAGATCGCGGGCATCTTCAAACCCACCGCCGCCACGATCACCCCGATACTTGCGGTCAGGGTGTAGCCGGGTGCCACGCACGAGATTCCGAGCATGGCCCCGGACAGGGTGCCGACCTTGCCCTCGGCCAGACCTTTGGAGACCGTGCCGGCGGCCGTCCCGGCATCCTGGGCAGTCACGCTGTCTCCTCATCGGTGGTCACGGTTCTGGGTACGACGATCATCGGGACGTCCAGTACCCGCAGCATCTTTGCCGCCGTCGAGCCGAGGAACAGCCGGCGTGGGGCGGCCAACCTGCTCGAGCCGACCATGATCACGTCACCGTCATGCCACGGCAGCCGGCTGACCGCGTCCTCCACCGAGGCCCCTTCGGCGACGGTGGCCGTGACCGAGAACCCCTCGGGCAGTGTCGCTTTTGCCTCGTCCAGGGCACGGCGGGCGTGATCGAGTGCCCGCCCGTGCCGCGCATCGGCATCACCGCGCAACGCGCCCAGCATCGGATCGAGCGCCACCAGCGATACCAACCGCAACGGGACGTCGGCGGCCTTGCACGCGCGCAACGCAGCGTCCAGCAGGACACCGGAACCGGCGCGTTCACCGATCGCGCAGGTCACCTCGCGTACCCGCGGCACCGAGGACAACCGGGTTCCCTTCGGCGCCACCGCCACCGGGACATGCGAGGAATGCAGCAGCTCGTTGACCACCGACCCGAGTGAATAGCTCCCGGCCAGGCCGCCACCCGCCCCGCCGACGATTACGGCCTGAGCGCCCAGGCGTGTCACCTGGTGGATCAGCCCATCAGCCGCGGAATCGCTGAAACTCACATGTGGATGCGCGACAACGTCATCGGGCACCTCGGCCAGCGCGTCGGCGATCCACTCGCCGGCCTGTTCGGCCAGCAGGTCGTCATAGCCGCCGGTGGTGACCATCGCGGGTACCCCCCGGTCCGGGGGCAACACCACGCACACATCCAGTTCGGCGCCCAGGCTCCGGGCGAGCCGGACGCCGAGTGCCACCGCATCTGCGCCGCCCGGGGTGGCGAGGTATCCGACAACCAATCTCATCGGTTCATCCTGTCAATGCGCGGCGGTGCGCACCGGCGTTTGCGACATACGGAATCAGTTGTATTCGGCGGTCCCGTCGTCGAGCACCACCCGTGCGTCGGACCCGTCGGGCGCGGCGGCCTCGGTGCGGAACACCGCACGACCGGTGTCGGTACGCCAGATCGACGTCGTCAGCGTCTCGCCGGGAAACACCGGGGAGCTGAACCGCGATGCCACCGCGGTGACCTTGGTGGCATCGCCACCACCGAGTTCGGCGACCAGTGCCCGGCCGGCAACCCCGTAGGTGCACAGGCCGTGCAGGATCGGCTTGGGGAACCCGGCCAGCGTCTGGGCGAACCACGGGTCGCTGTGCAGCGGATTGCGGTCCCCGGAAAGCCGGTACAGCAGCGCCTGGTCCAGCCGGGTCGGCAACGCGACCTGGGCGTCGGGGGCGCGGTCGGGGAACTCGGGTTTGGCGGGACGTTGCCCGGGCTCACCGCCGAACCCGCCCTCACCCCGGATCACCACGGTGGTCAGGGTTTCGACGAGCACCTCGCCGGTATCCGGTTGTGCCCCAACCCCCTTGAGCATCACCACTGCGTTCTTGCCCTCACCCTTGTCCTGGATGTCGGCGACCTCGGAATGCACGCTCAGCGTCCCGGCCGGCGGAAGCGGTCCGA
>JBPPMV010000554.1:0-3840 GCA_051306235.1 Mycobacterium sp.
CCGCGCTGGCGGTGGTTTGTGGCGAAGTCCGGTGTGGGACAGCACGCCCTTTTTCACGGTGAGGTCGATGAGGCACGGCAGTACCTCGACATCGATCTCGACGGTGGCGACGGCATCCGATCAGACCAACCTCTGGTCGCGGTCTGCGCGCACGGTAAGCACGACCAGTGCTGCGCGGTACGCGGCCGGGCCGCAGCAGCCGCCATCGCTGCATCGTATCCCGAAATAACGTGGGAGTGTTCACATTTGGGCGGTGACAGATTCGCCGCGACCATGCTGATTCTGCCTGAGGGCCTCTGCTACGGCCGCGCCGACAGCACCGATGCCGCCGATTTCGTTCGACTGTATCTCGACGGCAGACTCGACGACCGATACCTGCGCGGTCGCACCTCGGTCCCGCACGCCGTGCAGGCTGCACAACATTTTGCGCGCGAGGCCTACGGAGACGACCGGATCGAAGCCTTGAACCCGGTCAGCGTCGACGGTGACGACGGAGCGGTCCGCGTTGTCCTGGCCGCCGACGACGGCCCGATCGAAGTCCTGTTGAACGAAGCGATGTCCGAACCCCTGTTCTCGCAGTGCCGCGCGACCACGGCAGGCCCGGTCCGGACGTACAGCCTGCAATCGATCAGCCTGTGATGGTGGAAGAAACGTCACTGCCCCAGCCGAACTGAAAGGATCACCGCCGCCATGTCGGCCACCCTCACCACCCCGATCTCGATGGACCTCGTCCGCGGCGCTCGCGAGCTGGAGCCGACGGCGCACGGCCTGCTTCCGCATCGGCTGCCCGGCTGGGCCCGGGCACAATGCGCGGATCCGCAGCTCGCGATGGCCGAATCTCAGCCTGCCGGATGCCGTGTGGTGTTTCAGACGCGGTCCACGGTGATCGAACTGGATGCACTGCGGACCCGTCCGGCGTTTCGGGGTCTGCCGATGCGAGCTGACGGCATGTACGACCTGCTGATCGACGGCCAGTTGACGGCTCAGGACAGCCTCGGCGGCGGCAACGTCCTGCTGAAGGACGCCGCCACGGGCACCGAGGAACTGCTGCCCGGTGCGCCCGGCACGATCCGCTTCGCCGACCTCCCCGATCGACTCAAGACCGTCGAAATCTGGCTGCCCCACAACGAAACCACCGAACTGATCGCCCTTCGCAGCGACCAGCCGCTGGGAGCCTGCCCGATCACCCAGCCCGTCTGGCTCCATCACGGCAGCTCCATCAGCCACGGCTCCAACGCACTGCACCCCACCGGCACCTGGCCCGCGGTGGCCGCTGCCGGTGCCGGCGTCGAACTGATCAACCTCGGCATGGGCGGCGCGGCGCTGTTGGATCCCTTTACTGCACGCACGATGCGCGACATCCCGGCGGATCTGATCAGCATCAAGATCGGCATCAACGTGGTCAACGCCGACCTGATGCGTCTGCGTGCATTCGGACCCGCCGTCCACGGATTCCTGGACACCATCCGCGACGGGCACCCCGCGACGCCGATCATCGTCGTCTCCGCGGTGCACTGCCCCATCCATGAGGACACCCCGGGACCGCTCGCACCTGACTTCAGCAGTGGCACAATGGCGTTCACTGCCACCGGCGATCCCGCGGAGACCGCGGCGGGCAAGCTCACCCTCCGCGTCATCCGTCGCGAACTCGCGGCCATCGTGCAGCAACGGGCGGCCGCCGACCCGCATATCCACTACCTCAACGGATTGACGCTCTACGGGCCGAACGACTTCGCCGACTTCCCGCTCGCCGACAAGCTGCATCCCGGCCCGCAGGCCCACCAACGCATCGGCGAGCGGTTCGCAGAGAGCATCCGGGAGATCACCACCCGATGATCAGCCCCGCATCGCGTCCGTCGGTCTCCGGCTGTCGAAGCGGCTGTGTGTACCGAAGCCCGACTCCACGCCCCGCACCAGCACCCCACCGCGAATGTAGCGATTGAAGTCGTGCGGGACGGGGCATCCGCTCTGTGCGCTGGATCACACATCCGGGCGTGACGCGAACAGGGAGTGCCATGGCCGACAAGGACAGCGAGATCGCGAAGTGGGATCCGGCCGTCGCGCGCCGGATCAGCGATCTGGTCGGGCCGATCGTTACCCGCTATTTCCGGGCGGACGTCCAGGGTCTCGCGAATGTGCCTGCGCTCGGCGGAGCGTTGATCGTCTCCAACCATTCCGGCGGCGTGCTCACCCCCGATGTGTTGATCTTCGCGCCGGCTTTTTACAAGGCCTTCGGCTACGACCGGCCGCTGCACATCCTGGCCCACTACGGGGTGCTGATGGGTCCCTGGGGATCAGCGCTTTCGCAGGCCGGCGCCATCGAGGCCACACCGGAAAATGCGGCAGCGGCATTGCGGTCCGACGCGGTGGTCCTGGTATTCCCCGGCGGCGACTATGACGCGTTCCGCCCCACGGAGTCCGCCAACGTCATCGACTTCGAGGGCCGTACCGGCTACGTGCGCACCGCGATTCAGGCGGGGGTGCCGATCGTGCCGATGGTGTCGATCGGCGGTCAGGAAACCCAGTGGTTTCTGGCCCGCGGTGACGGCCTGGCCCGACGCCTCGGACTACACCGAGTCCGCTTCAAGGCCCTTCCGCTCACCTTCGGGCTCCCGTTCGGGCTCACCACCGTGCTGCCGGCGAACATCCCGCTGCCCTCCAAGATCGTGATGCGCGCGCTGACCCCCATCGACATCACCGAACAGTTCGGCGAGAACCCCGATGTCGACGAGGTCGACGCGCACGTCCGCATGGTGATGCAACGGGCACTCGACGACCTGGCCAGGAAACGCCGCTTCCCCGTCCTCGGTTAGCCGCCCGGCGAAATCCCCGAGCCTCGACGTTTCGAACATACATGCGACGGGCATCAACCGTTCATGAGTGATGACACGACACAAGCACCCCACGAAAATGCCGAGAAGGACACGTCCCAGTGGGTGACGGGCGACGAACCGATGACCGGTGCGCAACGCAGTTACCTGCACACACTTGCCCAGGAAGCGGGCGCGGAGGTGCCCGAAGAGGTGACCAAGGCCGAAGCCTCCGACCTCATCGATGACCTTCAGCAGAAAACCGGGCGCGGCTGATACCGAAACCGGTACGGGTCTCGCCGTGAAGGCGGACCCGTACCGGCTACGGCGATACGGAGGATTTCAGTCAGGACGACTTTCCGTCAGGACGACGACGCGGCCGCCAGTCGGGCCAGGGTGTCATCCAGTTGGTCCTTGGTGACCAGCGGGAACTTCACCTTCTCGAGCAGCTTCTTGTCCGTCACCTTCGACCAGTCGTAGGTGTGCCGCACCAGGGTCTCGTTCGGCCCCTGGGACTCCAACTCCCACAACCACTCCCACCCGGGCGGCTCGGTGCCGGCCGGCGCAGTCTTCCAGGCCAGCAACTTGTCCTTCGCATACCCGGACACATGGTTGTCGGTCTTGTATTCGCCGCCCATGTGATCGCCCTGCATGTTCATTGTGAACACCTCGCCGACGTTCTTAATCCGGTCCGCGTGGTCCACACTGCGGACGAACCCGGAGCCGTCGAGCTCCTGATGCCGCTGCGGGTTGGACAGGATCTCGAACACCGCATCGACGGGGGCATCGATGGTTCGTTCGACGGTGACCTTCGTGTTGTCGCTCATCCCTACCCAATGCCCAACAGGACAAGGTCGCTAAACACGGGTATCACCCGATAAGGGAGCGGCGGCTACGTCGGCCGCCAGTGCGCGGGCGGATCTTCGCCGACCACGCCGTCGACGCTCTCGCGGATCAGATCGGCATGGCCGGTGTGACGCCCGTACTCCTCGATCATGTCGCACACGCTGCGCCGCAGACTTGCGCGCGA
>JBPPMV010000555.1:0-3357 GCA_051306235.1 Mycobacterium sp.
TTCACATGGCGGCGGTAGGTGCGGCGCACAGTCCTCCCACAAGGGTCCGCGCCTACGCGCGACTGGAGAATGCGGCGTGCGCGGCGCGGCTGTCGGCGATGGCCGACATGCTCGCGGCGGCGTACGCAGAGAACGGGTCGGTGGAGCGCGAGCAATGGCGGTTCGACAACTGGTCAGCGGTGTGCGCGCAGATCGGCGCGACACACGGCATCACCAGCGGGGCGGCGTCGGGCCTGTTGATGGACGCGGTGGCGCTGGCCGAGCGGCTGCCGAAGGTCCGTGCGCTGTTCGCCGCGGGCACGCTCTCCTACAAGGTGGTGCACCTGATCTGCACCCGCACGATCCTGGTCAAGGATCTCGACGCGCGACGTGCCGTCGACGCCGGCCTGGCCGCGGAGTTCGCCTCCGCGGGTGCGATGTCGGTGGATCAGACCGAGAAGGCCATCGACACCCTGGTGCTGATCCATGATCCGCTCGCGGTGCGCCGTACCGAGGCAACGGCACACGGGCATCGAGCCGATGTGTTCGTCGATGACGCCTCGGGCACTGCGCATCTGAATGCATCCCTATCGGTCGCCGACGGGATGGCAGTAGACAAGCGAGCTGATGCGTTGGCCCGCACGGTATGTGATCACGACCCGCGCGCGCTCGATGTGCGACGGGCGGCCGCGTTGGGCGCGATGGGTTTCGGGTGGGATCGCCTGCCGTGTCTCTGTGAGCGGGAGGACTGCGAAGCCGCGGCCAAGCCGCCGGCCGGTGGCGTGGTGATCTATGTGATTGCTCGTCCGGACGCTGTCGACGGTGTCATCGAGCCGCCTTCCGATGGCGGGACCCCCGACGACCCGGCGCCTGCGCCTGAACGGGACGCTGATTCTGATTCCGAGCCGGAGCCTGCCGCCGACCCCGAGCCCGAGTCGGATGCGCCGCCGGTCGGCGACCTGACCGCGCAGCGCCGTGCCCTCGCGGCCCGGCGCAGGCCGCTGTTCTCCAAGCCGTGGTATCTGCACACCTGGCCTGAACTGATCTCCGGGATGCGCGGGGATCGCGGCGGGTTCTGTCCTGTCGGGCCCGGGGTGATCGTGGGAGGCTCGGTGGTGCCCGCCCCGGTGATCGCCCAGCTCGCGATGCACGCCACCATCCAGCCCCTCGTCCATCCCGGGCAGTCGCCGCCGGAACCTCGGTACCGGCCATCGACAGCGCTGACGCGGTTCGTGCGGTGCCGAGACCGCACCTGCCGGTTTCCCGGGTGCACTCGCACGGTCACCGATATCGATCACACGATCCCGTACCCGTTCGGGCCGACGGCAGCCTCGAACCTGGTTTGCCTCTGCCGTGAGCACCACATGTGCAAAACATTCTGGGCAGGGTGGCGCAGCCGCCAATACGCCGACGGCACCCTGGAATGGACCGACCCGACCGGTGGCACGCACACCACCAGACCCGGTAGCCGTGTGCTGTTCCCCGAACTCTGCGCACCGACCGCGGCGGTCCAGATCGACGGCACGCCGCCGGCCAAGCACACCGCGGGGTTGACGATGCCGCGGCGGGAGCGGACCCGGGCCGAGGACCGTGCCAGACGCATCGATGACGAACGGCAGAGCAACATCCCCTGGGTGGAGCGGTATCGCCGGGAGCTGGTCGCACCCTTCTGACCCGGGATGCGGATCCGACGCCATCGCCGCAACGTTGCTAACCTCCCGAGGTGATCCCCTTGCTTGTCGCACCCAGGTTTCAGCAAACGCTCGACGGGCTACCACGATCACTGTGAACCAGGTTGCGCACACCCCCGAGGAGCGGGTCGTCCTGCTCGACGATGCCGGCAATTCCATCGGCACTGCAGCCAAGGCAGCGGTCCACCACGCGGATACCCCTCTGCACCTGGGGTTCTCGTGCTATTTGTTCGACGACACCGGCCGCGTCCTGCTGACCCGTCGCGCCCTGGGGAAGAAGACCTGGCCGGGAGTGTGGACCAACTCGTTCTGCGGCCACCCCGCACCGGGGGAAGCGATCATCGACGCCGTCCACCGCCGCGGACAGCAGGAACTCGGCGCCGCCATACGGGACGTGCACTGTGTGCTCCCGGACTTCCGCTACAGCGCCCGCGCCGCGGACGGCACCGTCGAGAACGAGATATGCCCGGTGTTCTGCGCCTTGGTCGACGGAGCCGTGAACGCGGCACCCGACGAAGTGATGGACCTGGTCTGGGTCGACTGGAACGAGGTCAGGTCCGCGGCATCGCTGGACTGGGCGATCAGCCCCTGGGCGCAGACTCAGGTGCCGCTGCTGGAGGCTGCGGATCTGCCGCCCTGGGCACGTCAGGCGGCATAAGCAGGTCCGCGAGGCCCTCGGCGTCCTGCCGGTTCACGTCCTGCAACCGCTCCGCGTATTCCAGATCATCACGCCACAGCCGACTGGCGGCATGCCGCATGAACGGCATGATCACCGCCTGAACCCGCTGCGCCCGCGCGAAACCGGGTCGGTCCGAATGCGCAATGACCGCCTCGACCACCATGCTGCGCGGCCGGCCGTCGGGGCCGACGCCGTTGGGCGTGGCATGGGTCTCCACCACGCTTCCGCTGCCCTCGCCGTCAAGAATGCGCATCACCAGTGTCCGCGGTTCCGGACTGGTGAACTCCGCGATCACCGGGACCCCGAGGCGACCGATCCGGAACGTGACGGCCACCAGGAAGCGGTCGAGATCCTCGGCGAGATAGGGATCCTCAGCGGGCGCACTCAATACTTCCAGCTGGGCGAACGAGTACGGATGGAACCACGCGCCGTGCCAGGGATCCATCCGGTTGGCGATGATATCGGCGGGCTCGCACGCCCCGGTCAGGGTCGCCACCGCCGAAATCCGGGGTGTCTCGGGCCGGGCCGGCAGCACCGGAGCATCGGTCGGCGTCTCCCCGCCGATCCGGTCCAGCCGAACCCACACCAGCACACCGTCATCGAACACCGGTAGCGCCGGCCAGTCCGGCCGGCTGCGCCCGGTCAGCCGCAGCCCGTGCCACGGGCAGAGCAGCTGTCCGCGATCCACCACACCCGTGCACAGATCGGCGCCCAGATGTGGGCAACGGGCCGGGCCCGCAAGCAAGTTCCCGCTCTCGTCGCGCCAGCACACCAGCTCGGCCCCGGCGACGTTGGCGCCGAACGGTTTCGAGCCGATATCGGTGCTCGCCCCCACCACGTACCAGTTGCCGCTGGGCCGGGCCTGCGAACGGGCCAGCGCCGCGGCGATCACCGACGGGGCCGCCTGCCGGTGGGTGGGCTGCTGCGCGCTCCACTCGGGCCGGGGCAGCACCTGGAACGGCCAGGCTTTCCCGACGGATTCCTTGACGCGATCGAACGCGCTCATGT
>JBPPMV010000556.1:0-2487 GCA_051306235.1 Mycobacterium sp.
GGCGCCAGGGCATGGCCCCCCCTTGCGCCCCACCCCTCCCCATCCTGCGCGCACATGCCTCCTGTAACCCTTTCAGCTGCGGTTTTGAGGTGTGGGGCGCAAGTGGGGGCCATACCCTGGCGCCGACGACACGCCGAGGTATCTGACCGGTCGCACGGCATGAAAAACGGGGCAGCTCCGCAGTCGGAGCTACCCCGGTGGGGAGAAGTGGACTAAGTGGGCTTACTCGTCGAAGCGACGACGGAAACGGTCCTCCATGCGACTGGTGAACGATCCGCCGGAGCTCTTACCGCGCTTGGGGCTCTTGGAACCCGATGCCGGCGCCGACTTGTCGGCCGCACCGGCCACCCGCGGGCCGGTGATCGCGAAGATCACGCCACCGAACATCACGATGAATCCGACCACCGAGAGGATGGGCAGTCCACCGATCCAGGTCGCGTTGATGGCCACGCCGCACACCAGCATCGCCAGGCCGACGACGAAGAGTGCGACACCTTGCAACCGGCGGCGGGCCGACGGCGCCCGCAGATTGCCGCCCCGCACACTCGACGCGAATTTCGGGTCCTCGGCATAGAGCGCGCTTTCAATCTGGTCGAGCATGCGCTGCTCATGATCGGAGAGTGGCATCCGTCCCTCCCTGTCCGCGCCCTGGCCCCGGTCTGTTCCGGAAACCGTCATCAACGTGTGGTCTGAGTGCAACGCCCGCGTGCGCGGACGTCCGATCACAATGATACGAGGTCAATCTGAGCCGTACCACCTACTTGGTACACGATTGTATGACGTGCACCACCAAAGTCGTCCATCACCTCACCCGCGTGACCACAACGGCGAACCTCCGTCGGATAATGAACGGTGACCGTGCGCACCGACCGACACCGCGAAGGACACCCGTTGGCGACCTATCTGGTGGAACTCTCGGCCGATGTCATGCGTCAACGGCTGGGCGATGCACTGTCGGTCTACGTCGAGGCCATGCACTATCCCCGCGGTACCGAGGAGCAGCGGGCATCGATGTGGGTGGAACACACCCGCAGGGTCGGCTGGAAGGCGGTGGCCGCCATGACGACCGCGGATGACCAGGCCTGCGACTCCCCCGGCGCGCTGGAGACCGCCGAACTCCTCGGGGTCGCCTACGGCTACAGCGGGGCACCCGATCAGTGGTGGCAGCAGCAGGTGGTGCACGGTCTGCGGCGCACCGGGAACGATCGCGACCGGGTCGACGGGCTGCTCACGAACTACTTCGAACTGACCGAGCTGCACATCCACCCGCGCGCGCAGGGACGCGGGCTCGGCGAGGCGCTGGCCCGCCGGCTGCTCGCCGGGCGCACCGAGGCCCACGTGCTGCTGTCCACCCCGGAGATCAACGGTGAGGCAAACCGGGCCTGGCGCCTGTACCGCCGCCTCGGATTCGGTGATGTCATCCGCGACTACCACTTCGCCGGCGATCCCCGCCCCTTCGCCATCCTCGGCCGGTCGCTGCCCCTGGACTGACCGGGTCTGGCACGATCAACGGGTGTCCGCGCGCCCCAGCCGCCACCGGCTTCCTGCCCTGGTCCTGCTGCTGCTGATCCTCGTTCCGCTCGCCGTCGGATGTGTGCGGGTACGCGCCTCGATCACGGTGTCGCCCGACGACCGGGTGTCCGGCCAGATTGTTGCCGCCGCCAAGGCCCGCGACGGCGAGGACAAAGGGCCGCAGTTGCTGAACGCGCTGCCGTTCAGCAACAAGGTGGCCGTCTCCAGGTACGAGCGCGGTGACTACGTCGGCTCCCAGGCGGTGTTCTCCGACCTGACGTTCGCCGAACTGCCGCAACTGGCGAATATGAACCGCGACGCCGCCGGAGTGGACATCTCACTGCGGCGGGCCGGTGACCTGGTGATCCTCGAAGGCCGGGTCGATCTGACCTCGCTCAGCGATCCCGAGGCCGACGTCTCGCTGAGCGTGTCATTCCCCGGCGAGGTGACATCCACCAATGGTGACCAGCTGTCGAGCGAGGTGGTCGAGTGGAAGCTGAAGCCCGGCGTGGTGACCACCATGAACGCCCAGGCCCGCTTCACCGACCCGAGCGCCCGATCCTTCACCGGTGCGGCGATCTGGCTGGGCATCGGATCGCTGGTCGTGGCGGCCATCATCGCCTCGGTGGCCTGGATGAGCCGCGACCAGTCGCCCCGCCTCGGCGGAGCCGACCAGACAACCTGAGCCGCGCACTCATCTCGGTCGCCAGTTCGGTGCCGATCTCACGGTTCTCGGTGGGGCGTTCACCGTGCCACCGCGCACATTCGGCACCTCGACAGCATAATTGCGTGGTAGTAGGCACGCCTGACTCCCATGAGCCACAGGGGACGCTCTACGCTGAGGACACTCGGGGGGAAGAAGATCGGGATCAGAAAGGGGCGACCGCTGAGCGTTGACACAGCGGCTCCGTCAGCCGCCGAGTTGGTAGACGCCGTGATTGAGCAGCTACGGCAGTATCCTGTCTCTTATACACA
>JBPPMV010000557.1:0-10587 GCA_051306235.1 Mycobacterium sp.
GTCCGAGCAGATCAACGGGTTGATCAACGACAACCCGAACCTCAACAAGGTGCTCACTCAGCTCAACACAGTCAGCGACACCCTGGTCGAACGCAAGCAGGATCTCGCCGACTCCCTCAGCATAATAGGTAGGTTCGTTACTTCTCTGGCCGAGGCCATGGCGACCGGCCCCTACTTCAAGGTGATGCTCGTCAACCTGCTGCCGCCCACACTGTTGCAGCCCTTCGTCGACGCCGCGTTCAAGAAGCGCGGTATCAACCCCGAAGAGTTCTGGCGCAACGCCGGACTGCCGGCCTTCCAGTTCCCGGACCCCAACGGCACCCGTTTCGAGAACGGGGCACCGCCGCCGGCGCCGCGGGTGCTCGAAGGCACCCCGGAGTTCCCGGGGCCCGCCGTGCCGCCCGGATCACCGTGTTCCTACACGCCGCCGGCCGATGGCCTGCCGCGTCCCGGAAACCCGCTGCCCTGTGCGGATCTCACCGTGGGTCCGTACGGCGACAATCCGTACGGCCCGAACTACCAGGGTCCCGTCGGAGTCCAGACCTCCGATCCGAACGCGCACGGCCTCGGCCCGACACCGGGCATCCCGAGCGCCGGTATCCCCGGCCAGTTGCCGCCCAACGTGCCGGGCACCCCGGTGCCGCTGGTGCCCGGTCCGCCGGGGGCACGCACGGTGCCGGTCGGTCCGCCCGGGGTTCCGGCCCCGCCGGGACCGATCCCGAGTCGCGCGCCGCTACCGCCGCCGCTGCCGGGACCGCCGCCGCCGGCCGGTCCGGGCCAGCAGCTCTCGCCGGTGGGCACCGAGCCGCTACCCGGTAACCCGCCGTTTCTTCCGCCCGGATCGCAGGGATAGGGCCGAGTAGATGTCGACGATCTTCAACATCCGCAACATCCAGTTGCCGCGCTTCTCGAAGGCGGCCGTCATCATGGGCGCCATCCTGCTGGCCGTCGCCTTGGGCGCCGCCGCCGTGGGCTGGAACGTCTACAAGAAGCTGACCACCACCACGGTCACCGCCTACTTCCCGCAGGCGCTGGCGCTGTACCCGGGCGACAAGGTGCTCATCATGGGCGTCAGGGTTGGCTCGATCGACTCGATCGAACCCGACGGCGACCGGATGAAGGTCGTCATGCGCTGGGACAGCAAGTACAAGGTGCCCGAGAACGCCAGCGCCTCGATCCTCAACCCGTCCCTGGTGGCCTCCCGGGTCATCCAGATCTCACCGCCCTACACCGGCGGACCGGCGATGCAGGACGGCGCGGTCATCGACGAGGACCGGACCCAGATCCCGATCGAGTACGACGAGCTGCGCGATCAGGTGACCCGGCTGCTGGCCGATCTCGGGCCGACACCGGAGCAGCCGAAGGGTCCCTTCGGTGACATCGTCGAATCGTTCGCCGACGGCTTCGAGGGCAAGGGCGAGCAATTCAACAAGACCCTCAAGGGCCTTTCGGACGCGGTGACCGCCCTCAACGAGGGCCGCGGTGACTTCGTGGGGATCGTCAAGAGCCTGGCCGTGTTCGTCAATGCACTGCACAAGAGCGACCAGCAGTTCGTGGCGCTGAACAATGACTTGGCGCAGTTCACCAACTCGTTCACCAACACCGACCGTGAGGTCGCCACCGCGCTGGACGATCTGAACTCGGTGCTGGCCACCACCCGGAAGTTCCTCGACGAGAACGGCACACCGCTCACCAACGACGTCAACAACCTGGCGGAGGTGACGAACGCGATCTTGCAGCCCGAGCCCCTCAACGGACTGGAAACCGGTCTGCACGTCTTCCCCAACTTGGTGGCCAACGTGCTCAACATCGCATCGCCGAACCAGGGCGGCATCGTCAACGTGCCGGTACTGCCCGGCGTCACGAACTTTTCCAATCCTCTGAACTTCATCTGCAGCTCGATCCAGGCCGGCAGCCGGCTCGGCTACCAGGAGTCCGCAGAGCTGTGCGCGCAGTATCTGGCGCCGGTGATGGATGCGATGAAGTTTAACTTTCTACCCTTCGGAGTGAACCTGGCCGCCGGTGCGATGACGCTGCCCAAGCAGATCGCGTACTCCGAGCCACGGCTGCGTCCGCCCCCGGGCTACAAGGACACCACCGTGCCGGGCATCTTCTCCCGCGACACCCTGTTCTCGCACGGCAACCACGAGCCGGGCTGGATCGTCGCACCGGGCATGCAGGGCGTCGAGGTGCAGCCGTTCACCGCGAACATGCTGACCCCGGATTCGTTGGCCGCCTTGCTCGGTGGCCCCGATATCGTGCCACCGCCGGCACCGCCGGCCCTCGGTGTGCCGCAGGGCGGGAACCTGCCCGGCCCGCCGAACGCCTACAGCGAGAACACCCCGCTCCCACCCCCGTGGTACCCGCAGCCGGGACCGCCGCCGGGCCCCGCGCCCGGCGTGATCCCCGGTGATCCGTTGGGCGCCATGAGCCCCGCGGCTCCGGCACCCGCAGCGCCGGCCGCCGTTCCGGCCCCGCCCGGGCCGCCGCTGCCTGCCGAGGCAGGAGCAGGCTGATGACCGGTAAGTGGAAGAAGATCGGTGTCCGGACCGTCGCGCTGGCGGCCGCCGGACTGATGCTCACCGGCTGCGGCCAGTGGCGCGGTATCGCCAACGTGCCGCTACCCGGCGGTCCGGGCACGCAGTCCGGGCACTCGACGATCTACATCCAGATGCCGGAGACGTTGGCGCTCAACGCCAACAGTCGGGTCCGGGTCGCGGACGTCTTTGTCGGGCGGGTGCGCAAGATCGAGCTGAAGAACTGGACGCCGCTGCTGACGGTGGACCTGGAGCCCGGCGTCGAACTGCCGCAGAACGCGGTGGCCCGCATCGGCCAGACCTCGCTGCTCGGTTCTCAACACGTCGAACTGGACGAGCCGGAGGATCCGTCGCCGCAGCCGCTAGGCAACGGCGACACCATCCCGCTGGAGCGTTCGTCAGCATTCCCGACCATCGAGCGGACACTGGCCAGTATCTCCGGCATCCTCACCGGCGGTGGCATCCCGAACATCGAGGTCATCCAGAACGAGGTGAACGCGATCCTGACGGGGCGCTCCGGCGAGATCCGGGAGTTCCTGAACCGCCTCGACACCTTCACCTTCGAGCTGAACGAGCAGCGCGGGGACATCATTCGGGCCATTGACTCGACCGATCGACTGCTGTCCATCGTCGCCGATCGCAACGAGACCCTAGACCGGGTGCTCACCGAGTTCCCGCCCCTGATCCAGCATTTCGCGGAGACCCGGGATCTTTTCGCCGATGCGGTGGCCGCACTGGGCCGGCTCAGCGCGACCGCCGACGAGACGTTGAGCAACACCAACGCCAACCTCAACACCAATCTGAAGAACCTGCAGCGGCCGCTGCGGGAGCTAGGTAAGGCCACGCCGTATCTGGTGGGTGCGCTGAAGCTGCTGTTGACGGTGCCATTCAATATCGATAACGTCCCGAAAGCGATCCGCGGTGACTACATCAACGTGTCGGTCAACATTGACCTTACCTTGAGTGCCATCGACAACGGCTTCCTTTCCGGTACCGGAATTTCGGGCATGCTACGGGCTCTAGAACAGGCGTGGGGACGGGATCCGGCGACGATGCTGCCGGATGTGCGTTTTACGCCGAACCCGAATAATGCGCCCGGTGGTCCGCTGATCGAAAGGTCGGAGTAGAGCATGCTGCTGACCCGAATGATCAAGACGCAGCTGGTCGTCTTCGTCGCGCTGACGGTGGTGGCGCTGGTGGTTCTGTCGCTCGGCTACCTGCGGTTACCCACCTACGCCGGCATCGGCATGTACCGCCTGTATGCCAATCTGCCCAACTCGGCCGGTCTGTACGAAACGGCCAACGTCACATTCCGTGGCACCACCGTCGGCAAGGTGATCGCGGTGGAGCCCACCGAACGGGGCGCCCGGGTAACGATGACCATCGAGGACGGCATCAGTGTGCCCGTGGACACCGTCGCCAATGTGCACTCGGTATCGGCAGTGGGTGAGCAGTTCCTCGATTTGGTCTCCACCGAGAACGCCGGGCAGTACTTCAATCCCGGCGACACCATCACCAAGGGCCGAGTACCCGCGGAGGTCGGTCCGGCGCTCGACTCGGCCCAGCGGGGCCTGGCGGCGCTGCCGGCGGAGAAGATCAGCGTCCTGCTCGACGAGACGGCGAAGGCGGTCGGCGGGCTAGGGCCGTCACTGCAACGCCTTGTCGACGGCACCCAGGCGCTGGCCGGTGACTTCCGGGAGAATCTGACATCGGTCACCGACATCGTCGAGAATTCCGGCCCGATCATCGACTCCCAGGTGAACTCGCAGGACGCCATCTCCCGGTGGGCCGCCAACCTGAACACCATCACCGCGCAGACCGCGGAGAAGGATGCGGTGCTGCGTAGCGGCCTGCAGCAGGCTGCGCCGACCGCAGATCAGCTCAATGCGGTGTTCAGCGATGTGCGCGACGCGCTGCCGCAGACGCTGGCCAACCTTGAAGTCGTCATCGACATGCTCAAGCGGTACAATAAAAACGTGGAGCAGGTGCTCGTCGCGCTCCCGCAGGGCGGGGCGCTCGCCCAGACCGCAACGATTTTCGCGCCAGAAGGTCTGTTGCACTTCGCTCTCGGAATCAACACTCCGCCGCCCTGTCTGACGGGTTTCCTGCCCGCCTCGCAGTGGCGGTCACCGGCGGACACCAAGATCGAACCGACGCCCTCGGGGCTGTACTGCAAGATCCCGAAAGATGCGCCCAACGTCGTCCGCGGTGCGCGTAACTACCCGTGCGCCGATGTCCCAGGCAAGCGAGCCGCCAGTCCGGATGAGTGCCGCAGCGATGAGCCTTACACCCCGCTAGGCACCAACCCCTGGTACGGCGACCCGAACCAGATCGTCGACTGTCCGGCCGCGGGTGCGCGCTGCACCCAACCGGTCAACCCGGGTCAGGTGATCCCGGCACCGTCGATCAACAATGGGATCAATCCGCTGCCGGCCAGCCAGCTGCCACCGGCGGAGTCGACGCTGCCCAGCAGTGATCCGCTGACCCCACCTGGCCAGGGCACGGTCACATGCAGTGGACAGCAACCCAACCCCTGCATCTACAGCCCGGCAGCAGGTCCGTCCGCGGTGTACAGCCCGTCCAGCGGTGAGGTCGTCGGACCCGACGGCGTCAAGTACTCCGTCACCAACTCGAGTAATCCAGGAGATAATGGATGGAAGGAGATGCTGGCCCCAGCCGGCTGAACCCCACCGACAACGAGAACGACGCCGCCGCCGATGAGGTGGTGGAGATATCGACAGCGGACTCCCCCGAGGGTCTCGCAGAACAGGAATCGACCGAGGAACCGAATCACGGGCGATTCGGCCAGGGCTGGCTCGTCAGCATCTTCCTGGCGCTCTCCTTGGCGGCCGCGGCGCTGTCCGCGGGCGGCTACCTTCTGTTGCGGTCCAATACGCAGAGCGAGCAGATCGCCCGCGATGACGCGGTCGCGCTGCAGGCGGCCAAGGACTGTGTGACGGCTACCCAGGCGCCCGACACCGCCTCCATGGGCGCCGCGCAGGCTAGGATCGTCGATTGTGCGACGGGTGATTTCGGCGCCCAGTCGGTGTTCTACAGCTCGATGATGATGGAGGCCTATCAAGCCGCCAACGTCCAGGTCGAGGTCGCCGACCTGCGTGCCGCCGTGGAACGCCACCACGACGACGGCTCCGTCGACGTGCTGGTGGCAGTCCGCACGAAGGTGACCAATTCCGAGACCGCCGATCAGGAGCAGGGCTACCGGCTGCGGGTCACCATGCAACGCGCCGACGGTACCTATAAGATCGCCGACCTCGTCCAGGTCACCACGTGACGGCCGTGCTCGACGAGATCGACGACACCGAAGTGGCCGGGCTTGCGGAACCCGCATCCTGGGGTGCCCGGGCCGCGGCGCTGGGTATCGACGTGCTGTTCGGTGTGGCGCTGATCGTGACATTGGCCCTGTTGGCCTGGACCGCGCCGCTGATGGGCTGGCTGTGGTGGGTGTACGTCGTGGTGGCGGTGCTGGCGGGCCTGGCGATGATGGTCAACCGCTGGGTGCTTCCGACGATCACGGGCTGGACGTTGGCCCGCGCCGTCACCGGTATCCGGGTGGCGGGCCGAGACGGCACCTCCGCGGGCACCGGCCGGCTGCTGGCCCGCGATCTCGCTCATCTGCTGGACACCTCCGCCGTGTTCCTGGGCTGGTTGTGGCCGCTGTGGGACCGGCGGCACCGGACCTTCGCCGACCTGTTGCTGCGCACCGAGGTTCACCGGGTGGGTGAACCCGAACGGAACCTGCGTCGGCCGGTGGCGATCGGGCTGGTGGCGACCACGCTGCTGTGCGCCGTTGCGACCGCCGCCGGCTATCTGATGGTGTACCGCCAGGACCGCGCACTGGGCACCGCGCGCGCCGAGATCGCCGCGCAGGGCGCCCGCATCGTCGAGCAGATCCTGAGCTACGCCCCGGGCACCGCCAAGGACGATTTCGCCCGCGCGCGGTCGTTGGCCAGTGGCATCTACCGGCCGCAGCTGATCGAGCAGCAGGAGGCGCTGCAGCAGGCTCCGCTGGTGTCCAACGAATACTGGACGGTCAATGGCGTGGTGCTGGAACAGCCCGCACTGACCACGAACACCGCATCGATGTTGTTGGCGATGCAGGGACAGCGTGGCAGCGACCCGAATGCCATGCGGTTCATCACCGCCACGGTGCGGGCGGACTTCGTGAAGACCGGCGATCAATGGCAGGTGCAGAATCTGTCCGTGCTGACCAAGCCGCGCACCGGGGGCGGCCGATGAGCCCGCGCCGCGTCGTCGAGTCCGATGCACCGGAGTACTTCTACGCGCCGGTCGATCCGCCGACCCGGTGGGGTTTGCCGTTGGTTGCCGGGATCTCCGCGCTGTTGATCGCGGTGACGCTGGGGTTGGCGACGTTCATGACCGTCTCACACGAGTCGGACCGCCGGACCCAGATCCGCGACGCAGACGCGCTCGGCTATGTGCGCGCCTTCATGACGGCCTACACCACGCTGGATCCGTTCAACGCCAACGATTACGCCGACCGGATACGCGCGCAGGGCACCGGGGAGTTCGTCAAGACGTTCACTGAGAGACAGAACGAGATCGTGCTGCAGGTGGCCCGCAACGAACCCACCAACGGTGAGGTGCTGGAAGCCGGTGTGCAGCGGTGGAACGACGACGGCAGCGCCGACGTACTGGTCGCGACCAAGATGACCACCACCACCCCGGACGGCAAGCAGACCATCGAGACCGGAAGTCGTTGGGTGGCAACGGCGATCAAGGAGGGACAGCAGTGGAAGATCAGCCGGCTGATTCAGGTGATCTGACCACCGAGGCGGATGCCGAGGCCGAGAACGAGGCCGAGAAGGAGGCCGAGGCTGACGAGGCGGCGTCTGACGAGGCGGTCGCCGAACCCGTCCTGGTGCCGCACCGCCCGCCGGGCCGCGGCGTGCAGGTGGCTGCCGTCGCCGGCGCCGCCGTGTTCGTCGCCGCTGCCGCGTTCGCCGGGGCCAATGCGGCGCCGTACCTGACCGATCGGGCACTGGTCCAGGTGAAGCTGGATATCGCCGGCACCGCCGCCGATGCCATCACCACGTTGTGGACCTACACACCCGAGGACATGGAGACCCTGCCCGATCGGGCCGCCAAGTTCCTCGGCGGCGATTTCCAGGCCGAGTACCGCAAGTACATCGACGCGATCGCCGCGCCCAACAAGCAGGCCCAGGTGTCCAACAACACCCAGGTACTCGGCGCCGCGGTCGAATCGCTAGACACCGACAGCGCATCGGCGATCGTCTACACCAACTCGGTGGCGACCAGTCCGGTGACCAAGAACATCCCGTCGCTGCGGTACCTGTCCTACCGCCTGACCATGGAGAAACGCGGCACAGACTGGCTCATCACCCAGATGAACGCCATCACCTCGCTGGACCTGACGCCCAGACTGTAGCGCCCGCTCATGAATCGCCTGTCTCGCATCGGCTGAACGTCACGGCGCTGCTGTTGCTCACCTTTGCCACCGGCCTGGTCGATGCGGTGAGCGTGCTGGTCCTCGGTCATGTGTTCGTGGCCAATATGACCGGCAACGTGATCTTCCTGGGATTCTGGTTCGTGCCCCAATCAGGCGTGGACCTGTGGGCCGCGGTGGTGGCCTTTCTCAGCTTCGTCACCGGTGCGGTGATCGGCGGGCGGCTGGTCCGCCACCTCGGTTCCTCGAGACGCCGCTGGTTGACGGTCGCGCTGTCGGTGGAGGTCGCGCTGCTGATCGTGCTTGCGGTGCTGGCCGGCAGCGGTGTGCTGCGCTACCACGATGACACCAAACTCATCCTGATTGCCGGACGCGCAGTGGCGTTCGGCATCCAGAACGCCTCCGCCCGGCAGTTCGGCATCCAGGAACTCAGCACGACGGTGCTGACCCAGACCAGTAGGCTGGCCGGCGGCACCGGGCAACGCGAGAAGCTGCGCTACACCGTGGTGCTGACAATGTGCGCGGGAGCAGTGCTCGGCGCGACGATGACCCTGTGCGTGGTGGCCCCGGTGATCGGTCTGGCCGCCGCGGTCGTCACGACGGCGATTCTGATCTTCGCCTTCGGACCGCCGGCGGCCGATGATGGATAGTCTGACCGCATGCCTTCAGTCCTGGTTACCGGCGCGGGCCGGGGTATCGGCCGCACCATCGCCGAGCAGCTGGCCACCCACTGTTGGAATTTCATCGCCGGGGTGCGCAACGAGGCCGACGGTGCACACCTGACTACTGTTGATCCGCAGCGCATTTCGGCGCTCCTCCTCGACGTAACCGACGAGGCGCAGCTCGCCGCCTCGATGGCGCGCTGTCTGCGCATCTCGACGCGGTGGTGAACAATGCCGGGTTTGTGATGGCCGGGCCGATGGAGGCGCTCACCAGCCACCAGTGGCGTAAGCAATTGGAGATCAACGTCATCGGCCATCTGGCGGTATCCGGTGCGGTGTTGCCCCTGTTGCGGCCGCAGGCGGCCGGGGGTGTTCATCTCCAGTGTGAATGGCCGGCTGTCCACACCGTTGACCCGGGGCGTACGCGGCGTCGAAGTTCGCGTTGGAGGCAGCCGCGGACGCCCTCCGAATGGAACTGAGCCCGTGGCGGATTTCGGTCATCCTCATCGAGCCCGCGCAGGCCGACACCGATATGTGGCGCGCCGCGGGCGCTATGGTCGATGACGTCGAGGCCACGCTATCGCGAACGTGAGCTGTGTGTGCGGCATGTAGCAGGGATGCGCGAGTCCATGCCGATCTCGCAAAGGCTGGCGGTGGCGCTGGAAAGGGGATCGGACGTGGTCCACGCGGAGCTCACCGCAGAACCCTGCGTCCCCGCTACACCGTTGGCATCGGGACGCGCCTGCAGATGGCGCTGATGTCGAATTTGTTAGCGCGCGTGCGGGAGTGGGTGTTGCGGGTCGTATACGCCAGACCTGATCGACGCCGCGGTATGCGCCTGAAAACGGCCCAAACAGCCGGTATCGCAGATGTCAAGTTTTCGCTAATGACTGCATGGGCAGCGAGGGAGACATGAAGCTGATGGCTGGAAAGCACCGAATTGTGGCGTCCCGCTGACACCGGGAAGCGATCACACCACTGCGTGGTGCGAGACCACGGCAAAGTGGTGCCGAGGACCTCGTCGGGGATCTTGGAGATCGTCTCGCGCCTGGTCTCGGTCCCGATCGTTGACACGAGGTGATGCTCGATATCGCGGACGGTCATCCCGCCGGCATACAGCGAGACGATCATGTCGCCGAGCCCGCCGACCCGGCGCGAACCCTTGGGCACCAGCGTGGGAGTGAACGTGGCGTCGCGATCGCGCGGGATCGCCAACTCGACATCACCGACGCTGGTCGCCACAGTCTTCGGCGACGAGCCATTGCGTGATTCGAGAAAAACGCGGCCTCGGGATCGCCGTTGTCATAGCCGAGGTGATCGCTGAGCTCGGCCTGCAGGCCCCGTTCCAGTCCTGCCTTGATCAGTCCGTCTTTACCGGCGAGAGTGACCTCGCCGGCGTCGATCATCGAGTACAGCTCGTCAAGGGCGCCTGAAGCCTCCAGGGCCTCTACGCCTCTACGCCGGCTCGTTGCTCGCGTCGACGTTGCTCACGGTCATGCTTCTTATCCACCACGGTCATCAGTGTGTCTCGGCTTTGAGATCGGGAGCACCCCTACCTCCCACAAACCAGCTGACACGCTCGCCGGAGAAGGCCCTTGTGCTCTGCGTGGACGAAAGATCGCAGATTCAGGCCCTGGACCGCAGCGCGCGGGTCTTGCCGATGATGCCCGGAATGCCGGCGCATAGGACGCACGACTATGTGCGCCATGGAATCACCACCTTGTTCGCCGCCACCGTGCGATCGAGTTCAAGAAGTTCCTGAGCAAGCTCGACAACACTGTTCCCGCCGACTTGGTCCATTTGATCTGCGACAAGAGCAATGATCAGAACCTGTGGATGAGCCTCGGCGAGGCGGCGTGAAAGTGGGCGCACCTTCCCGAGGATGATCTGAAGTCCAAGGTTCTCTGATCAAGACCGGCGTTGGCGCGCTGGTTGGGAAGGT
>JBPPMV010000558.1:0-5146 GCA_051306235.1 Mycobacterium sp.
GCGCTCGGATAGGGTGGATCACCGGCTGCATCACTTTAAGCGGGAGAAATGCCATGCCGGCAATCGTGCTCATCGGCGCCCAGTGGGGCGACGAGGGCAAAGGTAAGGCCACCGACCTACTCGGTGGACGCGTGCAATGGGTTGTTCGCTATCAGGGCGGTAACAACGCGGGACATACCGTGGTGCTACCGACCGGCGAGAACTTCGCACTCCATCTGATCCCCTCGGGCATCCTCACCCCGGGGGTCACCAACGTCATCGGCAACGGTGTCGTGGTCGATCCCGGCGTGCTGCTCACCGAGCTCTCCGGGCTCGAGGACCGCAAGGTGGACACCTCGGGGCTGCTGATCTCGGCCGACGCCCACCTGCTCATGCCGTATCACGTCGCCATCGACAAAGTGACCGAGCGCTACATGGGCAGCAAGAAGATCGGCACCACCGGTCGCGGTATCGGGCCCTGCTATCAGGACAAGGTCGCGCGGCTCGGGATCCGGGCCGCCGACGTTCTCGATCCCACACTGCTCGCCCAGAAGATCGAGGCGGCGCTGGAGCTCAAGAACCAGATCCTGGTCAAGATCTACAACCGCAAGGCGCTCGACGCCGATGAGGTGGTGACCACACTGCTGGAGCAGGCCGAGGGTTTCAAGCACCGCATCGCCGATGCGCGGCTGCTGCTCAACCAGGCGCTGGAGAACGGTGAGACGGTGCTCCTGGAGGGTTCTCAGGGCACCCTGCTCGACGTCGATCACGGCACCTATCCGTTCGTGACATCGTCCAACCCGACCGCCGGTGGCGCGGCCGTGGGCTCCGGTATCGGGCCGACCCGCATCACCACGGTGCTGGGCATCCTGAAGGCTTACACCACCCGGGTGGGCTCGGGTCCGTTCCCGACGGAGCTGTTCGACGAGTACGGCGCCTACCTGGCCAAGACCGGTGGCGAGGTCGGCGTGACGACCGGCCGGCCGCGTCGCTGTGGCTGGTTCGACGCCGTCATCGCCCGCTATGCCACCCGGGTCAACGGCATCACCGACTACTTCCTGACCAAGCTCGACGTGCTCTCCAGCCTGGAGACCGTGCCGGTGTGCGTGGGTTACACCGTGAACGGCAAGCGCACCGACGAGATGCCGATGACCCAGGCCGATATCGCCCGCGCCGAACCCATCTACGAAGAGCTGCCCGGCTGGTGGGAGGATATCTCCTCGGCGCGCGAGTTCGACGATCTTCCGGCCAGGGCGCGCGATTACGTGCTGCGGTTGGAAGAGCTTGCCGGAGCACATGTCTCGTGCATCGGGGTGGGTCCCGGTCGGGAGCAGACCATTGTGCGCCGGGACATCCTGGCGTGACCGATTTCGGACTGGATCCGCGCCGTGTCGACCCGCAGTACGACCGGCACGGCGGGTTCCCGATCTTCGAGGCCGCCGATCCCGGACCGGGTTTCGAGCGCTTCCTGACCGCGATGCGCCGGGTGCAGGATCTGGCCGTATCGGCGAACCCGGACAGCGACACCTGGACCGCCGCAGCCGACCGCGTCGAAGAGTTGGTCGCACTGCTCGAGCCGTCCCAGGCGGCCGAGGGTGTCGGACCGGCGAACCGGGTGCCGACGTTGCCCGGTGCAGGCAGTCTGTTGATGCCGCCATGGCTCGTCTCCAAGTTCGAGGCCGACGGTGTGGAGCTGACGGTGCAGTTCAGCCGCTTTCACGTCGGCGGCAACCAGGCCGTGCACGGTGGTGTGCTGCCGCTGTTGTTCGATTCGGTGTTCGGCATGGTGATCCATGCGACGGGGCGGCCGATCAGCCGGACCGCGTTCCTGCATGTCGACTATCGTCGGGTCACGCCGATCGATACCCCGCTGACCGTGCGGGGCTGGCTGCGAGAAGCCGAGGGCCGCAAAGCCTTTGTGAACGCCGAACTGCTCGATGCCGACGGCAACGTGCTGGCCGAGAGCAACGGCCTGATGCTCAGACTGCTGCCCGGCCAGCCTTAGCCGACTCAACCGCTGGTCGTGTCACCATTGCGGCGTGACGACTCACCCGGCTGACCGGCACCTGCGCAGGCTCACCACACCGCGCGCTGCCGCGGTTGCCGGCGTGCTGTTTGCCGTGCTGTTCGGCGCCGCACTCGTGCTGATCCGCACCGCGCTGCCCGAGGGGGCCGAGCCCGGCTCGCAGTGGATCGAGGGCGCCAGCGGCCAACTGCGCGTCTCGGCGATCCTGATGCCGTTCGCGGGCATCACCTTTCTGTGGTTCATCGGGGTGATCCGCGACGGTTTCGGCAAGTACGAGGACAAGTTCTTCGCGACGGTCTTCATCGGCAGCGGATTGCTTTTCCTGGCGATCGTGTTCGTCTCGTCGGCCGTGGGGGCGGGCCTTGCCGCCAGCAGGGTCGGACAAGCCGACGTCACCGTGCTCGACGAAGTGGCACTGTTCGGCCAAGGCATGCTGGAGACGTTGACCACCACCTACGGCATTCGGATGGCAGCGGTGTTCATGATCTCGCTGGCCACCATCTGGTTGCGTACCGGGTTGATGCCGCGCTGGCTCGTCATCGTGACTTACCTTGTGGCCGTTGGCCTTCTGGTGGCCGGCGATATCAGCATGTGGATGGTGTTGGCCTTTCCGGTGTGGGTGTTCGTGGTGAGCATGCTGTTGCTGACGCGGGCCGGCTTGATCGACCTGCACCATGACTCCCCGGAGGGTCCGCCCGGCTAGAAGGGTGGCGGGTTTGCTTGGTAGTCGGAGCGTTCGAGGGCGCGTGCGATGGCGTTGCGTTGTCGTTCGGCGGTGATGCGTTGGGCGCGGTCTTGTGCGCGGGTGCGTTTTCGGACCGGCATCTTGGTGTCGCGGTCGTGGTCGTGGATGAGGCTGATGGCGCGTTTTCGTGGGATGGATGTCTTGATGTTCCAGTGCGGGAACAGGATTGCCGCGCCGGGAGCTTTGGTGTAGGTGTGCCCGGTCGGTGCGGTCCAGGCGATGGTGCCGTCGGGTTGAGCGTGGGGTGTCCAGCCTTCGGGGCCGGTGCGGAATGTTTTGACCAGGTGATGGTGACGGCAGAGCGGTGCCAGGTTGCCGGGGTGGGTGGCTCCGGCGGGCCATGGGGTGACGTGGTCGAGGTCGCAGCGGTGGGCGGGTCTGCTGCAGCCGGGGAAGCTGCAGGTCATGGCGCGCATGCGGACGAACGCGGTGAGTGTGGTTGAGGGCCGGTATTGGCGTTCGGCGGGTTGTTCGGCCACGTCGGTCAGCGGTTTGACTTTGGCGCCGGTGGCGATGAGCTCGGCGAGCATGGCGGTGGGGATGATGGCCCCGTCGAGCATGACCCCGGGGCTCGGTGCGCGGGCCGCGGGCTGCCCCGGTTCGGTGTCGGGCTCGGCAGGCGTGGTGTCGGGGCCGGGCTGGGCTTCCGGGACGGGTTCCTGCTCGGCGGGCTCGGAGTCCGGGCCGGCGGCTGCTGACCCGGGCCGGGTGCGGCGGGGTGTGTCCTGGCGGGTGTCGGGGACCTGGTCGGCCAGCACATAGATGGTGACCGCCCCCGAACGCGGATCCTTCCCACTGCCCGCGCAGTCCGCGGCCCCGCATTGGCAGGGCAGGCGTTCCAACGAGGGGCCGACCACGCCGAGGGTGGCCAGGGCTGCAGCGCGCAGTTCACCGCGGCGGCGGGGGTCGTTGGCGCAGACGGTGTCGGCCAGGTCGTTGAGGCGCTGTTCGAGGACCTTTCTATCGGTGACGCGTAGCCGGCCCCAGAAGGAGGACACCCCGTTGGGGTCGTCTTTGTCGTCGAATTCGACGTAGAGGTCTTTGGCGGCCCGCCGCGACCGCACGACTGCGGCGGGGTCGAATTTTTCCACCCAGAAGTCCACGGCGTCGATCAGGCTCTTTTCCGAGCGGGTGCCGTAGTGGGTGGCTTCGCCGCCGATGGCGGCGTCGATCAGGGCGATCGCGTCGGGGTCCTCGACGAGGTGGGTGCGCCAGGTGATGGCGTCGATGACCGTGGCGGATACCTCTCCGCGGGCGAACAGGGCGGCGGTGCGGGGTAGCCGGTCGCGTAGGGCTTGGGCGATGCGCATCTGTTTGGACGCGGCGTGGGAGTTGAGGTTGCAGGCGGCGGCGATCTGGGATTGGGCCCAGGCCCAGCCGTCGATGACGGCGTGGGCGATCCCGTCGTCCTCGTCATCGCATTCGCGGGCCACGACCTCGGCGATCAGTGCCAGCCGGCGGGCGGCCGCCGAAGCCTCGGTGCGGGTTGCATCGGTGACCGCGGAGATGAGCGCCTCGTCGGTCATCTCCGCGAGAGCGCTACGTTCCGGTACGTCGAACATGTGTTCGATTTTACCGAGCGAGTACGACATGGTCCAGAAACAGCTTCTGCAGCCTGTGGATAAATCGAGTCTCAGCGGAGTGGTGGCGTCGATACCCTCTCGGAGTGATCGACTTCCAAAGCGGTGGCATGTTCGCCCGACTTGCGCCGAGTGATCCAAGAGCGCTTGCTGCCGAGTTGTCGCCGATATTGGTGGACGGTGAGGCTGTTCATCTCAGCTTCAAGGGGATGCGTGACTCGGTGGTCTTCACCAACAAGCGCCTGATCACCATCAACGTGCAGGGACTCACCGGGAAGAAGCGCGATTACTCGTCGCTTCCGTACAGCAAAGTTCAGGCCTGGAGCATTGAGACAGCGGGGCGATTCGATCTGGACGCCGAGCTGGAACTGTGGTTCTCAGGCCTCGGAAGGGTTCGCCTGGACTTCAAAGGGCAAGTCGACATACGCGCCATCGGACAGCTGATCGGTACGCATGTCCTGTAGCGGCTGAGGGCGCGGGAGCGCGCAGGGTGCCACTAAGCGGCGCCTCACCCGGGGCAGCGTCGGCCTGTCCGGAACAACCGGCGGAGAACTATTCCAGCAGCTTCAACGCCGAGGCCGGGCACAGTTTCACGGCCTCGCGGGCACGCTCCACTTCGTCGTCCGGCACGTCCTCGGTGAGGACCACCACCACGCCGTCGTCATCCTGATCGAAGACCGCATCTGCCACCATCACGCAGTTGCCCGCGGTGATGCAGGAGTCATGGTCAGCTTCAACTTTCACGGTCACCACCTCACTGGGAGTGACCGTAGTCCGTAGATGAAGTGGAAGTCCCGGAACTCGACATCTTCGAAC
>JBPPMV010000559.1:0-2260 GCA_051306235.1 Mycobacterium sp.
AGCGCAGATGCACCGGTTCCGGTCCGGTCGGGTCGTGGGGTGGGATGAACCACGGGTGGCGGTCGGGGCCGAGGTAGACCTGCCAGCCGCCGTGGTGGATCGCGGTGTGGTGGCGTCGGCAGAGCAGCACCCCGTTGTCGAGGCACGTTGTGCCTCCGTGTGTCCAGGGGGTGATGTGGTGGGCGTCGCACCAGGAGACGGGTCGTCCGCAGCCGGGGTGTGCGCAGCCACCGTCGCGGACGGCCAGCCCTTTGCGGATCACGGGTGTGAAGAGTCGCTCGCTGCGCCCGACGTCCAGTGGCGCCCCGGCGCCGTCGACGAGTACCGGGGTGAGGGTGCTGTCGCAGGTGATGAGGTCGGCGGTGGTGGTGCTGATGGGCCCGGTGAACCCGAGGGTGTCCACGCGCCCGTCACCACGGATGAGGGTGACGTGTGGGAGCACGCCCCCGGAGGTGGGGCGCCGGGATTTCGACAGGTAGGTCCGCATGATCTGCCCGAACGCATCGGCACGGCGCCTACCGGCCGGGCGTGGGTCGGGTGTCCCGTCCGGTAGCGGTACGGGCCGGCACAGCGGGTCCAGCGCGGTGAGCAGTTCCTCCCCGGTGAGTGCATCGAGGTCCAGGCTGGCGTGGACTCGCCCGTCGTCGGTCTGCACGACGGTCATCTCGTTGAGGTCGGTGTTCTCGGCGATCGGGACCGCGCCGTCGTCGACAGGCTGGGTGGCGGCTTTGCCGATGGCGATTTCGCGGGCTTTCTTGTCCACCTGCGCCGGGGTGGTCTGGATCATCAGTTTGGTGACAACCGTGGCCCGGTCGTCCTCCGGCAGAGGGACTCTGGCGTTGATATGTGCGACTCCTTTGCCGATGGCGTCGGCGAACTCGATACCGATCCCACCGAGACGCTGGGCCTGGGTCAACGCGGGCAGCGTGTGCGCGGCGCGCCCCACCCGTGCGGCCCGGTGCGCCGCGCCCGGCGCTACACCGCAGCTGGTGAGCAGATCGACCCCCGAGCGCAGGTGTTTGCGGGCCGGGATCCCGGCCCGCTCGGCAGCCGCAACTGCCTGGGCGATCAGATGATCAACGAGGTTGCGCACGGTGACCGCAGCCGCCAGCACCGCGAGCAAGGCCGGTTCATCGAGGACCCGGCGCGGAGAGTCCAACAGATCAAACAGCCGCCGATCGGCGTCGCCCTCCGGTGGCGGTGCCGGGGTGAGGTCATCGATGAGCGCATCAACGAAGCATTCGAGATGGGTGGCGTCCATGGTGGATACCGACTTTCACAGAAGGTGCCCAAGGGACACGATCAGGCAAGGCGGTTCGGCAGTCCCGCAGGACTTTCGAACCTCGCGGCGACCGGAGTCGCGGTCTGAAGCTCACCGTGGGGCGATGGGAGCGACGTCGCATTCGAACTTGTGTTCGATATTACGCCGACTAGAGGTGCCGCGCAAGTGTTATCTACCAGAATCTCGGCGACAGCTCGGGTGGTCACGCCACTCGACGCGGAGGGCGTCAGCCGCAGGGTTCTGCAGATCAATCTGTGGTGGGACTGCGCCGTGTGGAGCGACGCCAGCTTGTCGGCATGACCGTACCCAAACTCCCAAATGCAATCAGGCACAACATCTTAACGCCAAGTAGATCCCGTGTGGCCGGCCCGAAAATCGACAGGTAGACGCCGGATTCGACTTCCAGGGGCTGTTACTCCGAGTCCTTGGGCCCCGTGGACTCCGACGTGGTGGATTCCTTCTTGTCGCTACCCGACGGCGAGTCCGAGCGCGATGACGTCCCGCCACCGCTGAGCTTCTTGACGGTACGGTCGACGTTATCGCGGAAGTCCTTGATGCCCTGCCGGAATCCGGCGGCGGGGTCCTTCTTCGCGGGCTTGGCGGGCTGGGTGGTCTCCGCGACGATGTCCGTCTCGTCGGTGAGGGTGTCGGCACTGTCTTCGGTGACCGGAGTGACCGTCTCGGTGGACTCGGGTGTCTCGACCGCGGTCTCGGTCTGGGTCGTCACCGGTTCGACGGCGGCCTCGGTCACCGGTTCGACGGCAGCCTCGACAGCAGTCTCGACAACGGCGGTGGCAGGTTCGGTGACCGCGATCTCGGTCTCGGCGGCGCTGTCGGCAGGTTCAGTGACCAGGCTTACGAGGTTCGAGTCGGCATCGGGGACCGTGGTGGTCGTGATGATGTCGTTCGGCGTCTTGATATCGCGGACCCGCGGGGGCTGGCCCCACGGTGTGAGCAGGCCCGGTGCCGGGATGTACT
>JBPPMV010000560.1:0-6967 GCA_051306235.1 Mycobacterium sp.
GCCCCGGAGTCCTCGTCGACGACATCCACATCGAGGTAGGGAGATTCGGCCGCCTCCTCGACCGCGGCGGCGAGCACCACGGCGCGCCGGCGCGACGGCTCGTCGGCCTCATTGTGCTCCGCGTCGTCGAGGTCGTCGGCGATCTCGGCGTCGTACTCGCCGGCCGGCTGCCAGTGCGGGTCGCTGTTGTGACCGGCCGACGCGCGGGGGCGTCGGAGCCTGGCGTTGCGCCCGGAATTGAGCACGCGGGTCGCCAAGGCGACATCGCTTGTGCGCCGGACGTTATCGCGTTTGCTCACCAGCATCGGCACCAGCACGAAGAGCCAGAGCACGACAAGGGAGATCCACAACAGAGATTGGGGGATGCTTGGCATGACGCCTTTCCTTTCCCCTTCAGGCTAGGTCCGTGACCAGCGCATCCGTAGGCGGCGCGCCGAGACCAATTACACACCTGTAATTCACCGGATACAAGCACCATTGGCCACATAAGTCACACGAGTAACAATTGCCAGAGTCTTGCCAATCGCAATGTCACTTTGAGAGCCGCGCCATCCACATATATGCACGGCCAAGCTGTCAGCACGACATTGCGTCAGCAACGAGGGCCTAGGTCCAGCTCGCCCGCCCCGACCGCACCAGCTTCGCAGCCACCGATCCCTCGACCTCTTCGACGGTGATCGCCACCAACAGGTGATCGCGCCAACCGCCGTCGACGTCCAGATACCGCTTGAGCAGGCCTTCTTCGCGAAAACCGGCCCTCGCCAGCACCGCCCGACTGGCGGCGTTCTCGGGTCGCACCGTGGCCTCCACCCGGTGCAGCATCACCGGACCGAAGGCGTGATCCAGTCCCAGCGCCAGGGCCGCCGTCGCCACGCCCGCACCGGTGAACTGCTTGGCCACCCAGTACCCGATCCACGCCGAACGCAACGCCCCGTGGGTGACATTTCCGATGGTGATCTGACCGGCGAACTGCCCGTCCAATTCGATCACAAAGGGCAGCATCCGGCCCCGGCGCGCCTCACCGCGCAGACCCGAACACACCGCCGGCCACGACGAAAGGGCATGGCGCAGTTCCCAACTCGCCTCCGAGCTGGGCTCCCAGGGTTCCAGATGCGGACGATCGGACAGCCGCATTCTGCTCCACTGGGCACCGTCACGCAGCCGCACCGGACGCAACCCCACCATGCCCGCGGGAACCCGGATCGGCCCCACCGGCACCGGCCAACCCGGATGGGCCGGACTCGTCCGCCAACGGCTCACGGCTGTGGGTTCCCTTTGCAAGCGTCGCTCACGGCGTCAGCCGCGTTGCGCCAGGAAGGCGACGTCCACGACCTCGCCGGTACGGACCTGCTCGGCTTCACTGGGGACGACGACGAGGCAATTCGCCTCGGCCAGGGTGGCCAACAAATGCGATGACGCGCCGGGCGCGCCGCCGAGTGCCTGCACCAGATATTCACCGGTGTCCTGATCACGCATCAACTGCCCGCGCAGATAACCCTTACGGCCGGCCACCGAGGAGATCGGGGCCAAGGTCCGCGCCTGGATGACGCGGCGCAGCGGTTGACGCTTACCGAGCGACATCCGGATCAACGGGCGCACCATCACCTCGAAGACCACCAGGGCGCTCACCGGGTTGGCGGGCAGCAGGAACACCGGGACGCCGTCACGACCCAGCTGCCCGAACCCTTGCACCGACCCGGGATGCATGGCGATCCGCACCACTTCCATCTCCCCGAGTTCGGAAAGCACGGCCCGCACCGACTCGGCCGCGGCGCCGCCGACCGCACCGGCGATCACCACCACCTCCGAGCGGCTGATCTGGCCCTCGACGACCTCACGCAGCTTCGCAGGGTCGGTCTCGACGATGCCGACGCGATTCACCTCGGCGCCCGCATCACGGCCGGCCGCGGCCAGCGCGTACGAATTGACGTCATAGACCTGGCCGTTGCCCGGTGTGCGGGATACGTCGACGAGTTCGCCGCCCACCGAGATCACCGTCATCCGGGGCCGTGGGTGCACCATCACCTTGTCGCGGCCCACCGCCGCGAGCAGCCCCACCTGCGCCGCCCCGATGATCGTGCCGGCCCGCACCGCCACGTCGCCGGGCTGCACATCGTCACCGGTGCGACGGACATAGGCGCCCGACCGGACCCCGCGCAGCACCCGCACCCGGGACTGCCCGCCGTCGGTCCAGCGCAGCGGCAGCACCGCATCGGCCAGGATCGGCATCGGCGCGCCGGTCTGCACCCGCGCCGCCTGCCGCGGCTGTAACCGGCTCGGTGTCCGTGCCCCCGCATCGATCTCGCCGACCACCGGCAGGCTCACCTCGCGGTTGAGACCGTCGTCATCGGTGCCACCCACCGACAGCACATCGACGCTGCGCACCGCGTAGCCATCGATCGCCGCCTGGTCGAACCCGGGTAGTGGCCGCTCGGTGACGACCTCCTCGGCACACATCAGGCCCTGGGATTCGGCGATCGCCACCCGTACCGGCCGGGGAGCCACCGCAGCGGCCGCTACTCGAGCCTGCTGCTCCTCAACCGAACGCAATGCACGCCTTTCTCCTGTCCAGGACCCGCCGTGCACACGCTATTTCGCGGCAAGTCCCAATCGCTCGACCAGCCATCGCCGCAGCTCCGGTCCGTAGTCGTCACGCTCCAACGCAAAGTCAACCGCAGCCTTGAGGTAGCCGCCGGGATTTCCCAAGTCGTGTCGAGCACCACGATGCACCACAACATGTACCGGATGGCCGTCCGCGATCAGCAGAGCGATGGCATCGGTGAGCTGGATCTCGCCGCCGACACCGCGGTCCACCCGGCGCAGCGCATCGAAGATCGCGCGGTCCAGGATGTAGCGGCCGGCCGCGGCGAAGTGCGAGGGCGCATCCTCGGGTTTGGGCTTCTCCACCATGCCCTTGACCTTCAGCACGTTCGGGTTCGCCGCATCCGGCACCACCTCGACGTCGAACACGACGTAGGCGCTGATGGCGTCGCCGGGCACCTCGATGGCGCACAGCACCGATCCCCCGCGCTTGGCACGGACCTTCGACATCGTCTCCAGCACGCCGGTCGGCAGCACCAGATCGTCGGGCAGCAGCACCGCGATGGCGTCCTCGTCGGGCAGCAGGTTCGCCTCGACACAGCCCACCGCATGGCCCAGGCCCAGCGGCTCGGCCTGCACGACGGCCTCGACCTTGATCAGGGCGGGTGCGCGGCGAACCTTCGCCAGCATCACGTGCTTGCCGCGCGCCTCCAGAGTCCCCTCCAGCACCAGGTCCTCGACGAAATGCGCGACGACGCCGTCCTTACCCTCGGACGTGATGATGATCAGCCGCTCGGCGCCGGCCTCGGCAGCCTCGGCGGCGACCAGCTCGATGCCCGGTGTGTCCACCACCGGTAGCAGTTCCTTCGGGACCGTCTTGGTCGCCGGGAGAAATCGGGTTCCCAGACCTGCCGCGGGGACCACTGCGGTCCGCGGAATTGGAACGAGTGCCTGTGCCATCGTTGACACACTAATGCCCAATGGTGGTTCAGGCGAAGGGTGTCGGCGCAAACGTGGCAATCCGGACGAAACCCGAGCTGAGGGCGAGGATCCTCGCGGCTCGGCGGGCGCTGACCGGCCCCGAACGGGCGACCGAAACCAGGTCCCTGCAAACGCAAATATCTACTGTCACACACGGAGCGGGCACGGTGTGCGCCTACATTCCGGTGGGCTCGGAGCCCGGCGCGGCCCCCGGCGATGCGGTGCCGATCCTGGACACGCTCACCGGCGTGCGCATCCTGGTGCCGATCGCCCGGACCGGCCTGCCGATGCATTGGGCCGAGTACAGAGCCGGTGAGTTGGTCGGCGCACCCTTCGGGCTGCGCGAACCACCGCCGCCGTGGCTGGCCCCCGAATCCATCGCCGAGGCCACCGTGCTGCTGGTGCCTGCGCTGGCCGTGGACCGCGACGGCGTCCGACTCGGGCGCGGTGCGGGCTTCTACGACCGGGTGCTGCCGATGGCCGATCCGCAAGCCCGGTTGATCGCGGTGGTCCGCGATGACGAGGTGGTCGCCACCCTGCCCGCCGAATCGCATGACGTGCCGATGACGCATGCGCTGACGCCCGGGCGGGGTCTGCTGCAACTCGGATCACACCGGGAATGACCCGACCCGCGTAGCGGTTCTAGCACTTGAGCCGCTAGAGTGCTAGAAGGTTTGACTGTCTCGGAGGTTTTCGTGCCTACCTATTCCTACGCGTGCACCGAGTGTGACAATCGGTTCGACGAGGTCCAGGCGTTCAGCGATGATGCGCTGACCACATGCCCCAAGTGCAACGGACGGCTGCGCAAGCTGTTCGGCAAGGTGGGCGTGGTCTTCAAGGGCAGCGGCTTCTATCGCAATGACAGCCGCGACGCCTCGAAGTCGAGCAGCGCCGCAAGCTCCGCCAAGAGCAGCGACAGCGCGCCCTCCACCTCGAGTGGGTCCTCGGATTCGTCGAGTTCCTCGAGCGATTCGAAATCGTCGACGTCGTCGGGTTCGTCCTCGGGATCGTCATCGTCCGGGTCGTCGAGCTCCGGCAGTTCTACACCGGCCGCCGCGTCGAGCTGACGAGTTATCCACAGGCACGCCGTCACCGGCTGCCCATCGGGCCACTGACGGCCTAGCGTTCCCCGGGTGGGGGAATCACCGAATCGGTCGTCACTGAATCCGACCCTGCTGTCGCGGCTGCGCCGCACTCTCCGACCGGACTGGACCCGCACCGTCGCCGCGCGCCGGGCGGCCGCAGGCCTGCTGGTGGTGCTGGCGGCGATCGCCGCGCTGCGCCCCGACCCCGCGGGCGAACGGATCGATGTCATCGTCGCGCTGCAGGACATCAGCCCCGGCAGCCCGCTGACGACAACCGATGTCGCGGTCCAATCACATGTCGCCACAACCGTTCCCGACGGCGCACCGGGCGATATCAACGACGTACTGGGCAGCACCCTGGCCGGACCCGCACGTCGCGGCGAGGTCATCACCGATGTCCGGCTGCTGGGGTCACGGCTGACCGAGGCCAGCGCCGGACCCGACGCACGCATCGTGCCGTTGCACCTTGCCGACGACGCACTGGTGGATCTGATCCGTCCCGGTGATGTCGTCGATGTCCTGGCCGCGGGCAGTACCGAGGCCGGGCCGGACACCCCGCCCGAGGTCATCGCGACCCATGCCGTCGTAGCTCTGGTCTCGGCCGATTCGGCGGGGCCTGCCGGCACATCCGGACGGGTGGTGCTGGTCGCCTTGCCCCGCGCGGCCGCCAATGCTGTCGCCGGCGCCGCGCTGACCCGACAGATCACAGTCACATTCCACTGACCGAACACCCCGGACCTGCTCAGTTAGTGTTTGCGTGTCTCCAACACACCACCATCTGCTGGAAGGGTCCCCGCATGATCAAAGGTTTCAAAGAGTTCCTGTTGCGCGGCAATATCGTCGACCTGGCGATCGCGGTGGTCATCGGTACCGCGTTCACCGCGCTCGTCACCAACTTCACCGGCAGCATCATCCAGCCGCTGATCAACCGGATCGGCGCCGGCGGCGAGTCCGATTACGGCGTCCTGCGGATTCCCATCGGGGGCGACCAGACCATCGACCTCAACGTGCTGTTGTCGGGGGCCATCAACTTCGTCCTGATCGCCGCCGTCGTCTACTTCCTGATTGTGCTGCCGTACAGCAAGTTGCGGAAGAAGCAGGAAGAAACTGTCGAGGCCGAGGTCGTGCTGCTCACCGAGATCCGCGACCTGTTGGCGACGCGCCCGGGCCCGACCGCCTCGGAACGGGTCACTCCCGACGCCTGATCCGACAATCTGTCCGACGCACGAATGCCCGGGCGGAATTTTCACCCGGGCATTCGTGGGGTTGCTACTTGCAGAGTTCGACGATCCCGTTGGCCGCACCCTGTGCATCGTTCATCCGAGTCGACTGGGCGGGATCGTCGACGCGTTCGCCGGCGAGTTGACTCATGCCGATGTTCTCGAGATTGCCGGCGAAGGAACGCACCGCATCGGCAAGATCGGTGGGCGTGTCATCGGTCAGCGTCGACAACAGGAACAGGCCGCCCCCGAGCGTGGCCAATCGCGCGTTGGCGGCAACCGCCTGCACGGCCACCGGGTCCGGCCCGAGGTTGGTGTTGGTCTGCAGCGTCACCGCGTTGCGCACCAACTCGAACGCACCACACACCCGCGTTTTGGCATCACCCGATTGCCCAGCGGGCGAAGCGGATTCGACAGCGGGCGAAGGCGAACTCACCAGCGCCCAGACCGCGACACCGAGCGCGGCCACCGCCACGATCAGCGCAAGAACGGTCAATCGAGAGGAAAAGCCTTGAGCACCTGATGATTTCGACACATTGTCACTATAGCTGCGTCACTACGACGCAAGCAGGCTTACCGGCACCCCTGGTGCGGTACCGGTAAACCTGCTGCCCCTTTCGCGCTTACTCGGAACTGTCAGAGGACGAACTGGCAGTGCTGGACGAGCTGGTGGACGGCGAGCCGTTCGCGCCGTCGCTGCCACCCGAGCCGACCAGTCCGCCCGATCCACCGTTTCCGCCGAGGCCGCCCTTGGGGGTTCCGGCACCGCCGGTTTCGATGCCCGCGTCACCGCCGTCACCGCCCCTGCCGCCGTTGCCCGCGAGCAGGCCACCCCGGCCGCCCGTGCCGCCGTTTCCGCCTGTGGCGTCGCCGTCACCGACCGGGCCGCCCTCGTCGTCGGGAACCCCGCCGTCCGCGTCACCGCCCTTACCGCCCGCACCCGCGTTTCCGAGGGTGCCGCCGTTTCCGCCGGTGCCACCGGTGCCACCGGTGGCGTCTCCATCAAGGGCCGCCGCTTGGCCGCCCTCGCCGCCTCGACCGCCCCCGCCGACGAACCCGCTACCACCGGCGCCACCGGCACCACCTTGGGCATCCGCGTCCCCGTATCCGCCGGCGCCGCCACCGGTTCCACCGGTGCCC
>JBPPMV010000561.1:0-3635 GCA_051306235.1 Mycobacterium sp.
GTAATGGCGCTGGTGGATACCCTATCGGGCCTGCGCTGACGGGCGGCTGCACTCCGCCACCGCCGTATGGCGGCGGCGCGTAGGCCGCCGCGTCTCCTGCTGTAGCACCCCCGGTCATACCTCTAAGGGTAATCGCCGTGGACGACGTGTGGCACGCCAAATCTCACCGGTGCCGGATCCGGGTCACATGCAGGTCGCCGCATGCTGCTGCGTGAATCTTGCCGCTACCCGCGATGGCGCAGCGCTTGCGACTGCGGTCCGGCCGCCCAAACATTGTGCACGGCGTGTATCTGCTTATGCGGTAGCGTTATTGGTGTTCCGGTCGGCCCCCCAAGACCGGAACGGAAGGGCCCGACACCTACTCCCACAGGCGTCGGGCCCTTCTCTCACCGGACTCTCTTCGGCGGAAGCCTGGCCGTTTACGGCCGGGAGGAAGCCGATCCCGTGTATTCGGCCGGCGGAGCTGGCCGCGGTTAGTCGGGTCGGTTCTGCTGTTCGATGTACTGCTTGATGATCGACAAGGGCCAGATGGACGTGCAAGGCGGTCACCGAACTGCGGCCGCGGCGCAGCTCTAAGTCTGCTCCGCTCGCCGCCACGACGGTGAGGATAGATCCGGTGTCCGACACGGTCGCTGAACCAAGGATTGTCGGTGGCAGCCATTACGGTCATGGCCATGGGTTCAGCCAGCGAGACGGGCAAGGTGCGGTACACCTACCGGCTGCGCGTCTCAGGCACCGCGCAGCGGTTGCTGTTGGCTGAATGGGACCTATGCCGGTGGGTGTGGAATCAGTGCGTCGAGACCTCCAATGCCGCACACCGCGAATCGATCGCCGCAGGCGTCAAGGCCGAATGTGGGCCGGCGCAACTGGATAAGCGGCTGACCGGCTGGCGGAGCGAACACGACTGGTTGAGTGCCGGGTCGAGCGTGGCCCAGCAGCAGACGATCCGCGATTTCGGGCAGGCCCGCGCCAAAGCCCTCAAGGACCGCAAAGACAAATCCCTGGCGCCGCGGCAGCGTCGGGGGATGCCACGGTTCAAATCCAAGCACCGCGCGGCCCCTTCCCTGAACTACACGCTGCGCGGATTCGGGATCGACGGAAAACAGCTCAAGCTCGCCGGCGGGATCGTGGTCCGCCCGGTGTGGTCACGCGAGCTGCCGTCTGCGCCGTCGAGTGTGCGCATCTCCCGGGATGCGTTGGGCCGGTGGTGGTGCTCGTTCGTCGTGCCGCGGCCAGCGACAGAACGGCTGCTGCCTACCGGGCGTGCGATCGGGGTCGATTGGGGCGTCACGGATGTGGCGACCACCACCAGCGACGACCACGACCTTGCCCACCACCAATACGGGCGCACCGCGGCGGCCAAGCTGGCGCGGTATCAGCGGATGATGGCGCGCCGCAAGCCGGCCAGGGGCGCGACAGCCACGCGCGGGTATAAGACCGCCAAACACGCAGCGGCCAAACAGCACGCGCATGTCGCCGCGCAGCGCGCCGACACCGGACGCAAATGGGCTAAAGCGGTGGCCACCGATTTCGATCAAATCGCGGTTGAGGATTTCCGGCCAAAGTTTCTCGCCCAGTCAACGATGGCACGCAAGGCCGCCGACGCGGCGATCACAGCCACCAAACGGGCGCTGATCGAGCAGGCCGGCAAACATGGTCGCCAGCTGGTGCTGATTGATCCGAAGTACACCACTACTGACTGCGGGAACTGCGGTGCGAGAGCCAAACACCGCCTGCCGCTGTCGCAACGCACCTACCGGTGCGAAACGTGCGGACACGTCGCGCCCCGCGACAAGAACTCCGCACACGTCATGCTCAACCGGGCTGGTTTCAACCCGGCTGGTGCCGACGGCGCAAGACCTGAACGCTCACCGAGCGACCAGGCAGCCTGAGCCAGGAATCCCGCTCGTTCACGGGCGGGAGGATTCAACTTTATGTGTTGTGTACCCCGCAAAGAGCCTGCGCCGCAATCGAAAGCGTCGCGGTCGGTCGAGTTAGACTTCGCTGGTCCCGTAGTGTTCCCAGAACTCTTTGCGCGAGAGCGCCATCGCTTCATTGGCGGCGTTGAACAGGTCGTTGAGCTTCTTCTCTAAAGCCAAGTGCGTCAGCGAGGTCCGCGCCGCTTCGTGGATGAATAACTCCAGGAGTCGGCCGTCATCGCCGAGGGTGAACCGCACATACCCGTCAGGGTCCTCCACCTCCGTGCGCAATGCACCGAGGTCAGCGAGCATCTTGTCCAGCCGCTCAAACGTGGCGGCCTGCTCGGCCTCGACGAACTTGACCTTCTCGGCATCGCCCAGATCGTCAAACGACATCCCGTTCACCACTACGAACCATCCTTCGGGCCAACAGTAGTAATGCGGCGAATCACCGGGGCATTGTTGCCTTGTGGGGAAGGCGGATCATCGTTGGTATTCGGCCCGTCACTGCTGCGCTCAGGAGCTGTCGCTGACACAGCGATGCGATCCGCGGCCACCCGGCCGGTCACCGACTCAGTGTTCGGGCGGTCCTTGCCGACAACATGTTTGGGCTTTCCGGTGCTGTCGTCGCCGCTGTTGCTTTGACCGCCGCCCGGTGGCATCCCGCCCATCGGCATGCCGCCCATCGGCATCCCGCCATGGCCCATCGTAGGAGTGACCGGTGGCGGCAGCTGGCCGGCCGCCGGCAGCGTCGGCGGGGTGGGGTTCGGACCTGTCGAAGGCATTACCGGCGGTGTCGACGGTGCGCCACCTCCGGCCGGGGATGTCCCGCCGGCGCCACCGCCACCAAACCCTCCCATGTCACCCAGGCCGTCCTCACCCAGGCCCAGATCCTCGCCGCCGATATCGTCGAGCTCAGGCTGCATCAACCCCGACAAACCTTGCGTCGCTGCGCCCATCGCCTGCGAGCCGGCCTGCATAAGCGTTTCCGGGCCCTTCATCAACGACGACATGGCCCCGCCGAGAAGTCCGCCGGCCGCGCCCAGCACGGTAGGAATCATGCTCGGAAGCATCGAAGAGAGCTGGCCGGCCATATCTTGCGAGCCCGGCTCACCCTCGCCCAGATCGCCAGGCTGGCCCAGCTCATCGAGACCGGTCCCGGCCTCGGCGGCGGCTGCCGCCTCCTCCGGTGACACGACGCCATCGCCGTCGAGATCGACTTCCCCTGCGGTCGTTGCCTCGGTACTGGTGAAATAGCCACCGAAACCCTGCGCGGCCTGAGCCTCCATCTGATTCTTCTGCTCAACAGCATTGGCCAAGGGAACCGCGTACATGCCGCCGCTCTGCGCGTTGGCCTGCGCGATGGTCTGCAACCGCCGGTTCATCGCGTCGAAGTCATTCGGCGAGGGAATGTCGTTGCGCGCCTGGGTCACTTCCTGGGCGTGGCGGTTAGCCTGCTCGGCTACCGTGTCGGCGCGATTGCCCGAACTGTCGAAGGCGTCGGCGTATCGGGTTAGGTGTCTGCGCACCACATCGGTGGCCACCGGGCTGTCCCAGCTTTCGGGCAAGCTGTCGGCGACCAGACGCACCGCCGCCGAGGCGTCACGCGCTGAGCTGGCCACCTGGCGCCAACCCGCGATGAACGCTTCACCGCCGGCAGGGTCGCCGGAGTGCACCGCATTGGAGATCACTTCTCCGGGTGCGCCCGGGGGAACC